>DAOVZK010000033.1 GCA_030635145.1 Planctomycetota bacterium
AGATACTTGTTTTTACTGGTTCAGATGAGTATGGCGGAAAAAATGCGGACTGACCTTTTTGGATTTCAAATGGCAACCCGCATGTTTATTGGCTAAAATGCACTCCGCAATCGAATTCTCACTGCCTATGGGATGACTGTGTAAAAAGTTTGATTAACAGGAACAAGAGTGTGAACGCTTACGAGCATCTTAGATCTGAGTTTCGACTGACAATTAGCGAATGATAACGGCCCCGGCAAAACGCCGGGGTCTTTTTTTGCGCATGGCAGTGAGGCAATTGGCAATTGACAATTTCCGTTTGGCAGCCGACAATAGCCCGAAGAAATTATGACAAATATTCGGGGAACTTTGTGACTCAACAGACGTCTGATATATTGGAAGGCACGGAACCGGCCTCACCGGATAGCGGTGCTGAGAGCATCGCGTTCGACGAGGGGGTTCTGGTTGAGTTAGCTCAACGAGGCGATAGCGAAGCCTTTGGCGGGCTGGTCGTGATGTATCAGGATCGCCTTTACAATGTAGTTTCCCGCCTGTGTAACTGCTCCGCGGATGTCGAGGAAATCACGCAGGAAGCGTTTTTGAAGGCATTCGAGAAGATCAGTGATTTTCGCGGCGGGAGCCGGTTTTACACTTGGTTATTTCGCATTGCTACGAACCTTGCGCTTACCCGCCTTCGCCGGTCAAAGTGCGTGAAGTTTCACTCGCTGGAAGCTGCCGACGAAACAGACACCCTACCGGGGAGTGATGTTGTGACACAGGCACTTGCCGAAAAACGCAATGCTCCGCCCGAGGCTGCTGCGATGGCCCGCGAAACGCAGCAGCAAATCGAGGCAGCCTTGCAGCAATTGGACGAAGATCATCGCGCAGTTGTGGTGCTTCGCGATGTTGAAGATATGAACTACTCGCAAATAGCAGCGATTTTGGAGTTACCTGCCGGTACGGTCAAGTCTCGTTTGTATCGGGCAAGATGCATACTGCGGGACAAATTGGGCGACCTTATTGGTTAACGGACGAATAAAAATGAACGCGAACAATGACAATGAGATGGGGCTGGAACTTTCGGCGTACCTCGACGGTGAACTAAGCACCGCCGACGCTGCGAAGGTAGAAAATGCACTGAGCGAAAGTCCCGAGCTGGTGAAACAGCTTGAGCAGCTTAAGGCTACTCGTGGGATGCTGCGCGGTTTATCTAAGGTCGCAGCCCCGGAAGGTTTTGCTGCTCGTGTGATAACCGCCGCCGAAAACAACAAGCACACCAGCCCCCATAAAAGATTTTCCGGTTGGTATTGGGGCTCTGCCGTCGCAGCTGCCGTTATCATCGCCGCCGTGGCTGTTGGATATCCGCTGCTGGTTCAGCGCCAAAGCGAAGGCGACGAAACGAGTGTTGCAAAGCAAGACCAAGCGAAAAAGCTCGGTGAAATCGCACGGGATATGAAAAGTGATTCGAAGTTGAGTTCGCACCGCCGCGAAAAGAAGGATTCGTCGCTAAAGCGCATTTCAGAATTGCGGTCGGTTGGTGTTCCGATGGTTGGGGATTTGCCGATGAGTTCCACCGAAAATCTCGGCATGGCAAAGAAAGGGATGCCCGGTTCGGGCAGGGAGAGGTTGCGTGATAATTATGTATATCATGATGACAGGAGAGGTGGCAAGCAGCTTTTGATAGCGGGTAAGCTTGACGAGAAAAGCGTTTTGGAGCTCGCCGCCGCGAACCGTTACAGCAACAACAAGGATATTTGGACGGACAACATCGAGGCCGAGCAGGCAAACGTCGAAAAAGTTTTAGCGAACAATGGGCTGCAGGTCGTGCCCAAAACGCAAGCTGTTCTCGAGCCAAATCAGGTGATGAATCTCAGCAGCAACCTGGGTTACAATGCCAAACTTAACCGCGCCGTCGAGGCCAAGCCCAGAGAGATCGAATATCTCGTCTACGGCACACCCGAGCAGGTTGCCAAAGTCACCAAGGAACTGCGTGGGAAAGTGCAAACGCGTCAAAGAGTTTCACAGCTGTCGGAAAAAGAATACCGCGGTGCAATTGTCGCCAATGCTAGGGGCAGGGCGGTGGACGAATTTGCAGAGCAAAACGAATCGCTCGCTAAAAAACGAGTATTCGACAAATATGATAAACTCAAGACTCCGGAAGAAACATCCGCCCTCAACTTTTCGGACGGCCTCGCTGATGAGAAGAAACCGGGCGATATTGCAAAATCCACCGCCAGAGGAGCCGAGGATAAGTCCAAAAGTCGTTTGGAGTTGAGTCGGTTGGGGAGTCGGGTAAAGAAAAATGCGCCCGTGAAATCGGTACCGGTAATGAAACCTGTGCAAGCCAAGCCTAAGGCCGAAGCGCAAGACTTGAGCGAAACACTCGAAGCCAAACCGCAACAGGCCGCTGCCGTTATGATTACGCTGCGTTATCGTGCTCCGGAACCGCTTAATCCCAAGCAGGAAGAGGCGATAACGAATCTGGAATTGCAGAACAGCTTACCGCTTTCCCAGAGGCGGCTGCGAGCTTCCGGCCTGGCGGGTAAGGGTAAGGCGGCCAAGAGCGATTCATCGACATCACAGCCGACAAAGCCTACGACGACTGCTCCAAGTTCCCAGCCAGCGGCGAAATAGGAAAGAAGTTATCAGCTTCCAGTAATCAGCAAGAAAACACCAAGCCCGCTTTATCTTACGGCAAACTACAAACGGATAACTGACGCCTGATTTCTTACTTTATTTCCGGTAGGGTCATCATGGACGCTGCTTTGGCTGCTGCGGCTTTTTCGGCGTTGGCCTTTTTTCTGGCCTCTTCCTCGGCGAGCTTTCGGGCGGCTTGCTCGGTTTGGGCCCACTTAGGAAGCGTACTCGCCAGCTTTACGTTACCGTCAAAATCGTCGAGGCTTAGCAGTGAGTCGTCGGCGAGTTTTTTAACGGGGTATCCCTTGATGCCCGGGGTGTCGGCGGCGGCTTGATATTGTTTTTTCGCTTCGGGGATGTCCTTGCGGGTTTCGGCAAGTTTACCTAGCCCGATTTTGGCTGCCGCGACGATAAACGGCAACTCGTCATATTCGCTGACGATCTGCTTGTAATAGCTCTCGGCCTTTTTGTAAGCCTTGTCCTGAGTGTCGGAATCGTTGGCGTTTAGCCCCTGCAGCGAATAAAGCGTCGCTATCTGCAAAAGCGAGTTGGCGGCGATTTCAGACGACGAGCTGTTCCTCGAAAGCTCAAGAAAACCTTTTATGAGCTTGTCGTTTTTTTCAGGAGTGGCATTGGTTGCGCCGATCTGGTTGCACAGCTGATCGTATTGACTTTGCTCTTCCCATGCTTTTTTCGCCTGGGTGCGATCCCACCACATCCAACCGACAACAAGTACCAGCACGACAAGTATTATCGTGAGAATTTTATTCAGATGCCGTTTGAAAAAAGTCACCGTTTTGCTGATTTCGGCATCGAGAGTATTGTGTTCCAGTTCGTGTCGTCGTTCTGATTTCATGTTACTACCTGTAATTTTTTAATAAATGTACTAAAACTGTTGTATGTTACTCTTGTAAAAAAACTTATCACCGGGCGAAAATTAAAATCTTCGGTTGGTTTTATTCTTCCCCGAAGCTTTTGGTTTCGCTTGGTTCTTATTTATCGGCCAGGCCGCGATGTGAATGTAAGTCGATTTAAAAGTTCCGCCGCCATAAATCGTAATTTGGCATCGCTCGTCGCCCTTGGTATATTCGAGAATAATTTGTCCCTGGGCCATTCGCCTGGCCTGGGGTTCCCATCGCGTGATCGGCATCTGATTTTTGTAGAATCTCGAGATATCTTCCATGCCTCCCGACCCTTCATAGAGCAGGTCTATATGACGAAACTCGCCATTGTCAAAAAATCTCGACCGCAGCTCTTCAAGTTCAAAAGATGTGGGGACGGGGATGTCGGCGATCATGGTTTTCGGGGCCGGAAGTAGGGCATCGCCACCGCTCGGCGCACACCCAACAGCCGCGAAAATCATTCCGCCGAGACATGCTGCACATAACCATAGCACTGCAAATCGTGTTGTTGCCATCATTTATTCTCCATGAAAGATAACCGCTACAGTTCCGTTTGTGGAATTCCGAAGCCAGTCTTACCGTCACTAATGCTAGATTCTTGGATTTCGCCCCCATTGTCAAGCATTTTTGAGGCTAGAGCATTTTAGATTTATTACCGAACCTCGAAGAAACAGTTGTCAAAAGAGGCATTTGCCCTTAATCTGTTACGGAATTATTCAGTATGGTTGGTTTACCATTTGTGGAGATACACGCTTGATAGTCGTACTAAATCTATTTGACATCATTCCCGGGAGAGAAAAACAGTACGCCCAGTATCTTCGCCGCGTGCAAACCATCCTCAATCGCCACGGTGCCACTGTGCTGGTTTACGGTATGACGCGGATGATATACAAGGGCGACGCGACGCAGCAGTACTGCGGGTTGATCGGATATCCTACGCTGCGGAATTTGCGAGATTTTTCGCACGATCCGGAGTTCGAGGAGATTCGCCCGCTGCGTGACGATTCGACGAAAAATTATGTGCTGACGGCTGTTCAGGAATTTCCGAACATGAACGCCGCAGCCGAGTATCTTGAAAATGGCGGCGGAACCCACGAAGCGTAGCTGCCCGCAGAAGGGACATATCATGCCAAGCGACAATATCAAAAAAGGATTCCAACGCGCTCCTCATCGCAGCCTGCTCAAGGCAACGGGGCTGACTGATAGCGACATTCGCAAGCCGTTCATCGCCATAGCCAACAGTTACACCGACGTTGTCCCCGGACACTGCCATCTCGATGCCGTCGCCGAGTACGCCAAGCAGCAGGTAATCGCGGCCGGTGGTACGCCGTTTATATTCAACACCCCCGCCGTCTGCGATGGTGTCGCAATGGGGCATAGCGGAATGAAATACTCGCTGGCCTCGCGCGAAATTATCGCCGACTGCGTCGAAACCATGATCCGCGCACACAACTTCGACGGAATGATCTGCATTCCCAACTGCGACAAAATCATCCCCGGAATGTTTATGGGTGCCGTCCGCTGCAACATTCCGACGATTTTTGTTTCCGGCGGGCCGATGGAAGCAGGGCGGGTCGGCGGATGCGATGTCGACCTGATCGACCAATTCTACGCCGTTGCGGAATTTACCACCGGAAAAATGTCCAAACGCAAATTCAACGAATACGAAGACAGCACATGCCCCACCTGCGGGTCGTGCAGCGGAATGTTCACCGCCAACAGCATGAACTGCCTGGCCGAATCGCTCGGCATGGCCTTGCCCGGTAACGGAACAACGCTGGCCACCAGCCCCGCCCGCATGAGCCTCTTCGACACCGCCGCCAAACGCATCGTCGCCATGACCACCCAATGGCTGCGCGGTGGATGCAAAAAGACTTTCAAGTTCCTCCCACGCAACATCATGACGAAAAAAGCATTCGAAAACGCCTTCGCACTCGACATGGCGATGGGCGGATCGACGAACACCGTTCTGCATATTCTCGCCATCGCCAACGAAGCCGGGGTCACATTCACGCTCAAAGATATCGCCCGCGTCAGTAAACGCACCCCGAATATCTGCCGCATCGCCCCCTCCTCGACACCCGAGGGTAAGATCTATCATATGCAGGATGCTCACCGTGCCGGGGGTATCCACACGATTTTGTGGCAGCTGTGGAACGACAAACCCGCACTCATCAATTCCGACGTTGCGACGGTTACCGGTGATACGATCAAGGGCAATATGCAAAAATGGTCGCTTCGCAGTAAGAAGTTGATCCCCGCTGCGAAGAAGCTCTACGCTAACGGCTGGGCTGCGACGGGCCGAAGCCTCAGCGAAGTCAAGGCCATGTATCGCGGTGCCAAGCCGAAAAAGCTCCCCACGAAAAATACCGGCTCACTCAACAAAAACGACATCATCCGCACGCTGGACAAGGCCTTTACGCAAACCGGTGGGTTGGTCGTGCTGTACGGGAATATCGCCCGTGACGGTTCAGTCGTGAAGCTCGCCGGTGTTGATCCGAAAATGTACAAGCACACCGGCCCAGCTGTGATTTTCGAATCGCAGGAAGACGCATGTGACGGAATCCTCGGCGGAAAAATCAAGGCTGGGGATGTTGTGGTCATTCGCAACGAAGGCCCCCGCGGCGGGCCGGGAATGCAGGAAATGCTTGCCCCCACGAGCTACATCAAGGGTATTGGGCTGGGCGAAAAATGCGCACTGATTACCGACGGACGATTCTCGGGCGGCACAGCTGGGGCTTGTATCGGACACATCGCCCCCGAAGCCGCCGCCGGCGGTGAAATCGGCCTGCTGAAAAACGGCGACGTTATCGAAATCGATATCCCCAACGGAAAACTCGGTGCCAAGGTTTCCGCCGCCGAATTTGCACGACGCAAAAAAACATATAACCCCCGCCCCGCCCCGATTGCCTATGGATGCCTCGGACGATATGCGTCGCAGGCTACCTCTGCCGACACCGGCGGTGTTCTCACCTGGCCGGGTAAAGCGCCAAATCCGAAATAGTCCGTAAAATCCGGAGCCGAAAATCGGAATTCTGCGATGGTTTAACATTCGCCTCAAAAAAAATAGGGAAAATCCCTAGAAAACGATTCCCAAAACAGAATTTTGTGTAGAATGGTGAGACGTGTTTGGTAACGTGTCGTGTTGACGACGTGTTCCGGGTTGTAGCACGCCGCTGAATTGTTCTGCCTTTGCTCAATTATACGAGACAGACAATTTACCCGGGGCTGAAAATTTGGATAGAGATTTGGGCGGGCTCATTTTTAACCGGCAAGCTGGCTTTGGAATTGCGCGCATTTTTGACGCGATTTCCAGTTTTGGCGTTGCTGGATGACCCTGCTCGGTGATTGAATCATCCCGGGGGATGCTCATCGCCTAGTGTAGAAACCACTAACAAGGTATGTCTCTGTTAACTAATCCACATATAAATATATAAAAATCTATCATGTTGGTAGATATCGCTTAATTGCCGGTGAGATATCGGTAATCGCTTAAAAACCGGTAATATTACCGGAGAAAGCTCAAAACCGGTTTGAGAGGCTGGTTACGAGGAGGTTATTATGAAGGCTCAAAAATATTTTGGAATCGTTGCTTGTGTCACTGTGTTATTTTTGTTTGGTGTCAGTCCTTCTTTTGCGGTTTTTCACCCTAATCCCGGAGTAGTCTACGACGCTTCCGGAGCAACATCAGTGCTTCACGGAGGCGATAGGGAATTGACTACCCTTGGATTTACGGGATCGTCTACGGTTATGACCGGTGCAGATTTTCTGCGATTTGACGATGGTTATGTTTACACCAAGGCCAATGGGACAAAGCGGCTATACGCATGGAACGATGTTGAAACACGCGACATGGGCACTGGGCAGAACGCTTACAAGTTTAACCCCGACCGGGCCGACAACGGTTCGCTGTATACTAATGAAGCTACATCCGGCGGGATGCTCAGCGAGGTATTCGGGAGTTTTGGCGGATACAAGAATATGAGCTACATTCTTGATGGCGAAGAGACCTGTTCTATGTACTACACAGACTTGTATTTTGACGGATTTACGCTTTCCGGTGACGATGATCAGGCAACTATCGAAGTTGCTTTGCTGGAACGCGGTGGTAATAGCAAAATGAAGGTCTACGGTATTCTTGCCGCCGACACATCCGATCCAGACACTTCAATTTACAGCGACTATACTCCCACGCTGACTGATGGTTTATTAGTCAAGTACAATGTGGGAACGTTTAATCCTCTCTGGAAGTTGAATACGCTGGAAATTGGCGGAAATCAAAAAGTGCGCGGTTATGGAATCAGCATCAGCAGCGATTGGACAAATCTGGTGGGGCTTCGTATTGCCTCAAAGGGTAATTGCTATAAAGGCCCTGACTTAGTTGCCGTTGGGGTTGTTCCCGAACCGGCCACTTTGGGGCTGTTGCTTTCGGGCGGAATTTGCGTGCTGATTCGACGTAGACGAAAATAATCGTTCGCTTTTACATTACAGGTTGTCTTGAAAAAATCGGGGTGGGTCACAGTGGCCTGCTCCGATTTTTTTGCGCCGCCACCTAGTCCCTGGTGCCTATTGCCTGATTTGTTATCTATTGCTTCTTAACCACTGGGATATTATGATGCTCGTTTACGTTTGATGATTCCCACAAAAACCACACGGAGCAAAGTAAAATGGGCTGTTACGATTTTCTGGCGATTGAGAGCAAGTGGCAAAAATACTGGGCCGACAACGGCACGTTCGTTCAGCCGAATCCCGGTGACCCAAATTTCACCGACAAACCCAAGATGTACGTTTTGGACATGTTTCCGTATCCGTCCGGGACGGGGCTGCACGTGGGGCATCCCGAAGGTTACACCGCCACCGACATCGTCTGCCGTTATCGCCGCATGACCGGGTACAACGTCGTGCATCCGATGGGCTACGATTCTTTCGGCCTCCCCGCCGAGCAGTACGCCGTCGAGCATGGCGTGCATCCACGCGAAACGACTGAAAAGAACATCGCCAACATTGAGCGGCAGATCAAGATGTTCGGTTTCAGCTACGACTGGTCACGCCGCGTCGCCACCACCGATGTTGAATACTATCGCTGGACGCAGTGGATTTTCCTCCAGCTGTTCAACAGCTGGTACGATCCGGCGCAGGACAAAGCTGTTCCCATCAGCGAACTTATCGCGGACCTCGAGAGCGGGCAGTACGCGGTCGACCTCAACGGAAATCCGATTCCGTATTCGTCGCACGATGCCGAAGCCATTATCGGGATACCGGCGGGCATTTCGCATTGGGACGAAATTTCCCCCGACGAAAAACACGCGATTATTGATTTGCAGCGGCTGGGGTACATGGCTGAGGTTCCCGTCAACTGGTGCCCCAAGCTCGGGACGGTGCTGGCCAACGAAGAAGTCACAAACGACGGAAAATCCGACCGCGGGAATCATCCCGTTTTCCGCCGCAACCTCAAACAATGGATGCTCCGAATTACCTCTTATGCCGAACGGCTGCTCGGTGACATCGCCGACGTAGATTGGCCCGAACCGATAAAGATGATGCAGCGAAACTGGATCGGCAAGTCAACCGGCGCGGAAGTGATATTCGAGGTCGAGTCGGTTGGCGATTTGCGAGTCTACACGACGCGGCCCGACACGCTGTTTGGTGCGACATACATGGTGCTGGCTCCCGAGCATCCGATGCTGACGGATATCACGACCGCGGAGCAAAAATCCGCCGTCGATCAGTATGTTGCCCAGGCCGGGCAGAAGTCCGAAATGGACAGGATGGCCGATACGAAAGAAAAAACCGGCGTGTTTACCGGGGCGCAAGCGATCAATCCCGTCAACGGCGCAAAAATTCCGATATGGGTTGCCGACTACGTAATGATGGGTTACGGGACGGGCGCGATTATGGCTGTTCCCGCCCACGACACGCGCGACTACGAATTTGCGACGGCGTTTGACCTGCCGATTATCCAAGTCGTAGAACCCCCAGCCGGTGAAGACTGGAAGGGATATACCGGGGATGGAATCGCCGTGAACTCTGGTGAGTATGACGGTTTGACGACGGCGGAATTTACGGCGAAGATCATCGCGAAGCTCGACGAAGACGGCCTCGGCCACGCCGCGACGAATTACAAACTCCGCGACTGGTTGTTTTCCCGGCAGCGATACTGGGGCGAACCGTTTCCCATCGTTCACTGCGAAAAATGCGGTATCGTTGGACTCAGCGACGAAGACTTACCGCTGGAACTTCCCGAGATGCACGATTTTTCACCGGCCAGCAGCGAAGATCCCGAAGCACCACCAAGCCCGCCGCTGGGAAAAATGGCCGACTGGATTCAGACCACCTGCCCAACGTGTGGCGGGGCAGCGACTCGCGAACTCAACACCATGCCCCAGTGGGCCGGTAGCTGCTGGTACTATCTGCGTTACCTCGACCCGAAAAATCAGGAGCGATTAGTCGATCCCGAAATCGAAAAATACTGGATGGGCGAGGGTGTCGACGGGGGCGTGGATTTGTACGTCGGCGGTGCGGAGCACGCGGTGCTGCACTTGCTGTATTCGCGATTCTGGCATAAGGTGCTGTTCGATCTCGGGCATGTTTCCACGCCCGAACCGTTCCACAAACTTTTCAATCAGGGCATGATCCGCAGTTTCGCCTATCGCGACTCGCGTGGGGTGTGCATCGGTTACGACGACATCGATTTCCGCGAAGACGGGGCTTACCACAAGAGCAATGGTGAAAAAAATGGCGAGAAGCTCGTCGAGAGCGTCGAGAAAATGTCCAAGAGCCTCAAAAACGTCGTGAATCCCGACGAGATTATTCAATCGTACGGGGCCGACACTTTTCGGTTATACGAAATGTTCATGGGCCCGCTCGATGCCTCGAAACCGTGGAATACCCGCGACGTACCGGGGCTGTTCCGATTTTTGCAGCGGTCGTGGCGGATGATAGCGGGGGGCCAGGGCGATAATCAGGACGCGTTGCTGTGCGACAAGACGGATGAGAATGTCGAAAAGGCGTTGCACAAGCTGATCAAAAAGGCCGGCGAAGATATCGAGACGATGAAGTTCAATACCGCCATCGCCGCCATGATGGAATTCGTCAACGTATGCTTCAAGAGTGGTTGCATCGATAAGTCGCAGGCCGAGCGTTTCGTGCTTGTGCTCGCACCGTTTGCTCCGCATATCGCAGAAGAGTTGTGGGAAATTCTCGGGCACGATAAGTCGCTGGGCCATGAACCGTTCCCGACGTATGACGAAGCGATGTTCGTCGAAAGTACTATCGAACTGCCGGTTCAGGTCAGCGGAAAACTTCGCGGGAAAATTTCTGTCCCCGCTGATGCTTCGCAGGATGACATCATCGCCGCCGCCGTCGCCGACGAAAAAGTGATGCCCTTTATCGAGGGTAAACAGATCATCAAGCAGATCGTAATTCCCGGCCGACTGGTCAATCTCGTTGTTAAGTAATCAGTTATCAGCTTTCAGTTATCAGTAAGAAGAAATCCACAAACCGAGATCAAAAATCCGAAATAAGTTAGGCACTCGTTGGTTCGCCGTTGAGGCTTGACCGCCCTGACAGGTCGGCGTCGATGGCGTTCTGCATGGATTCCCAGTCGTCGATGGTGATGAGGCATTCGCGTGCCTGCGAGCCTTTGTGCGACCCGATGATTCCGGATTCGCCCATCTGATCGATGATTCTGCTGGCTCGCCCGTAACCGATGGACATGCGACGCTGCAGCAGCGAAACGCTCCCGCGTTTGTTTTGCAGCACAACACGGACGGCGTCGTCGAAAAGCTCGTCGCGTTCGCCGTCCAAGCTACCCCCCTCCGAGGTCTGGAGGGTGATCAGCTCCTGATTGAAGACCTGCTGGCAGCCGGTTTCTAATTCTTTTACGACCGCATGTATTTCCGAATCGCTGACGAATGTACCCTGTGCCCGATCGAGCGTGCTTTCGCCCGGTTGCAGCACAAGCATGTCACCCTGACCGAGGAGCACTTCGGCACCTTTCTGGTCGAGCACGATTCGCGATTCCTGCCCGGAGGCTACGCGGAAACTGATGCGGCAGGGCATGTTGGATTTGATCAGCCCCGTTACCACGTTGGCCGACGGCCGTTGTGTCGCCAGCACCAAGTGAATGCCGACGGCACGGGCTTTTTGGGCGATTCGAATGATATGCCCTTCGACTTCCTTGCTGGAGGTCATCATCAAGTCGGCGAGTTCGTCGATGATAATTACGTATGACGGTAATGTGATGGGGATGCGATCCTGCTCTTCTTCGGTGTCAGCCTCGAAGCGTTTGTAGAGTTCTTCTTTTCCAAGCGAGTTGTACGAACCGAGATTTTTCACCCCAGCCTCGCGCAATACCTCATATCGCTCGTCCATTTTTGTTGCAGCCCACTCGAGAATGTCCTCTGCCTTCTTCATGTCGTGAATTGTCGGGCAAAGCAGGTGCGGGAGTTTTTCGAAGGCAGCCATTTCTACCATCTTCGGGTCAACGAGAATAAACCGCACGTCTTGCGTCGTTCGCGTCATCAACAGCGACATTATGATAGAATTGATGCACACACTTTTTCCCGACCCGGTGGTACCGGCGATCAGCATATGCGGTGCCTTGGCAAGGTCGGTAACGATGGCGTCACCGGCGGCGTCTTTACCGAGGTATAGCGGAAGACGCATTCGTTTTTCCGCCTTGGCCATCATCAGCATGAGCTCTTTGAGACGCACGATTTCCTTGTCGAGGTTCGGCACTTCAATCCCGACGGTTTCCTTTCCGAAACGCGGGGGCACAATTCGTACGTTTGGAACGGCAAGTGCTCGGGCGATGTCGGTGGCGAGGCTGGAAATTATGGCGACCTTGACGCCGGGTGAAAGCGAAACTTCAAACAGCGTGATTACCGGGCCGGTCATAAAACCGTCGACATGTGCGGCGATGTTAAAATCGTCGAACGTTTGCTGCAGCACGAGTTTTCGCTGGGCGGCCTGATCTTCGGCAGCCTTGCTGTACCCGATTTCCGGCTCGGCGAGCAGGTCCATTGAAGGTAGATCGTTCGGGCGTTCAATTTTCGGGGTAGGGGCCTTTTTGGTCGTTGCCTTTCGCGAGGCGTTTTTCTCCTGGCGTATTTTTCGGACTTTTTCCAGCTCTTGTTTTGTGCGTGGCCGATCGAGCTTGGCCGCCGTCAACTCGACTTTTGACTTTGCCGCCGCCGGATTTTCCGCTGTCGGTTTGAACTGCTTGGAGACAGGCGGGGCGACGCGTCGTTTATCATCTTTGTTTGCTACAGCAACGGCAGATGCAAGGGCGGTCTGGCGAGCGCGACGTTCTTCGATCTGTTTTGTGCGAAGTTCGGCGAAGCGGGCAGCCATTTCGCTACGGCGGTGCCACAGATGAGCTGTAATACGCCTGATCGCACGCAGGATATTGTCGCCCGAAAGCAGCAACCCGATGCAAACGCTGATGGCGAGGATGATCCAGCTACCGGCCGGGCCGAAATGCGTCAGCAAAAATCCGCCACCCGCCGAGCCCAGAATTCCACCGGCCCCGTTTTCGATTTCTCCCGCAAAGTTTGGATTTCGCAGCCACCCACCGGCACTGAAACTTGCAATAAGCAATCCAAGCCCCACAACTCGCCACGCCAAATCGTTCAAACGTTTCCCGCACAGCATTATCCCCGCCCACACCGTCAGCATCGCCAGCGCTGCGTACGCTCCCCCAACGCCGATCCAGTATCGCAACGTAAATGCGAGATACGATCCGACGATTCCCACGCGGTTGCCGATTTGTAACTTCTGTGAATAATACGACGAACTTGGGGGATCGGTGGGCGTGAAACTCAGCAGGCTTATCCACATCAGCACCACTGCACCAAGCAGAAGCATTGTGAAGCAGTACCGCATGAAACGCCTGTTATTTACCGGCGCGTTACTGTTATTTTGAGATTTGCGTTTTGCGGGTTTGGTCTTTTTCGTTTTTTTCTTAGCCATCCGTGGCGCTCCGTTCGCACTATTAAAAAAATTTCAATATCCAATATCCAACAAGGAATATCCAATGTCCAAGGTAAGAGCATTGTTGTTGCTCTTTTTGCATTTTTTGCCCTGAGGGGCAAACACCGCTTCGCAGAAGAAATTAACCAACCAATTAGGAAAAAAGCCTTCTTAATTTATCTTTCCTTCATCGGTTGGACATTCCTTGTTGGATATTGGATATTCAGTTTTTAATGTCAATGTCCAAGGTAAAAAATCAACCAACCTTACGTACCGGTATGCCCGAATCCGCCTTCTCCGCGGGCGGTATCGCTGAGTTTTTCGACCAGTTGAACATCAACTTGCGTCACAGCTGCGATTACCATCTGGGCGATTCGCATACCGCGATTAACAACGAATACATCCTTGCCGATATTTCCAAGTATCACGCAAACTTCACCGCGGTAGTCGGCATCGATTGTACCTGGCGTGTTCGGCAGCGTTATTCCGTGCTTCAATGCCAGTCCGCTTCGTGGCCGAACCTGAGCCTCATAGCCCACCGGCACGGCCATGTAAAATCCGCACGGGATCAATTTTACATCGCCCGGCGCGATTTCAATATCACCGTCGCAGGCAGCACAGACATCCATTCCCGAGGCATGCTCAGACATGTACTGCGGGAGGGGAACATCGTCACAGCCGGCTTTTTTGCGTATTTCTATTGTTATCGGACTTTTCATTGGTTTGGCTCCATTTTTTCGGGAGGGTTTTTTGTATTACGTATGGTGATTTTATCGGCGGCACCGGGCCTCAATGAGTTCGACGATTTTTTGCCCCAGCTGGGCTTTCGGCCTCATCGCCCATGGCAGGGCGGGTGTGTCTTCACCAGCGGCGAGGATACATGCCGAACTTTCGTCGCTACCCATGGCCGCCGGGGTATTTACGACGGTAAAGTCGGCGTGTTTGGACACCTGCTCGGTGCGGGCCTTGGTTTCGATTTCCTGCTGCGACCCGTCTTCTACGGCGAAGGCGATGACGGTTTGGGCGGGTGTTTTGCGGGCTGCGACGGCGGCGAGGATGTCGCTGGTGGGCGAGAGATTCAGCGTGACTGGCCCGTCTTTTCTGCTGAGCTTTCGGTTTGTGGTGTTGGCGACGGTAAAATCGCCCACCGCCGCCGACATTATCAGCACATCGCAGCTGTCAAAATGCTCGTCGAGTGCGGTGAGAAGCTCATCGACGCTGACGAAATCGATGCGAGTTACACCTGCGGGTGTTGGCAACGAAACCGGCCCGGACAGAAGTGTTACCTCGTGACCTGCGCCGGCAGCGGACTCTGCGATGGCGTAGCCCATTTTTCCGCTCGATCCGTTGGAAAGGTACCGAACGGGGTCGATGTATTCGCGTGTTGGTCCTGCTGTGATAAGAATTCGCATTTTTCGATTATTACCGTACGAGGTTTTTTATTCGTAGGGTCGGCCATTGCCGACCATCTTCCGTGTTGTCATTGCGAGGAGCGCAGCGACGCGGCAATCTAAACTGCCGAAAACGAGATTGCTTCGCTTCGCTCGCAATGACAATGCTAATTTACCTCCGGCGTTGCCGGTGGTCGGCAATGGCCGACCCTACGCTGCTGACCAGGCCACCCCGACCCTGCTGGATTATGCCTGTTCAGCCTCGGTTTCGCCGAGCATGATTCTGATGGCTTCGACGATTTCGTTCGGTGCGGACATTCTGCCCATTCCCGTCGCTCCGCAGGCCAGATATCCTTCGTCGGGGCCTACAAATGCCATCCCGCGATCTTTGAGGGTTTGGATATTCGTTTGCGTTATCGGGTTGTCCCACATTCTGCAGTTCATCGCGGGTGCGATGAGAATCGGGCACGCACCGTGAGCCGATAGGCCCATCGTGGTGACGGGATTGTCGGCGATGCCGGCGGCGAGCTTGGCGATGGTGTTGGCTGTCGCGGGTGCGATGACCATGATGTCGGCCTGCTCGGGAAGCGGAATGTGCGTGGGTTTGACCTCGCCCGCCGTTTCCCAGAGGGAAGTGTAAACGTTTTGCCCCGAGAGCGTCTGAAACGTCAGCGGGGTGACGAACTGCTGTGCTGCGTCGGTCATTGCGACATTGACGGTGGCATTGAGCTGAACGAGTTTGCTGACGATGTCGGCCGACTTGTAGCTGGCGATTCCACCAGTGACGCACACGAGAACGTTAAATTCGCTCAGGTCCGTATCGTTATTTTTGGTGGTCATCGCAAATCTCCCGGGGGTTATTTGGGTGCTTCGATGTCGCTTTCGTTATAATTGATGCCGATTTTGTCTTCCAAGATTTCCTGGACGACCAATTCCATGTCTGTCATCCCGGGTGTGCGTTCGACGAGCGGGCGAGCGCCCTGCATAATCTCGACGATGCGACGCTGGATAAGCGCGGTTAGCTTAAAACGTCCGCCGACCTTGTTGACAATGTCATCACTTTTCAATGCTTCGATCATTTTTAACTCCTGATTGATAAACAATCCGCCGGTTCCGGCCTTTTATATTTTTAACCGTTAACTATAGTCACTACTTTTTGGATAGTGCTTTCAAGGTCGTCATTGACGACCACGTTTGTATATATTCCGCTTTCGGTGGCGGTTTTCAACTCTTCTTTTGCTTTACCGAATCGCCGGCAAAACGATTTTTCGTCTTCCGTATCTCTGCCCTTCAGGCGGCGGGCCAGTTCGTCTTCGTTCGGCGGTGCTATCAGCACGAACGTTGCGTCCGGCATTTTTTCATGAACCTGCAGTCCGCCCTGGATGTCAATTTCCAGCAGTACAACTTTTCCGGACTCGACAGCCTTTTGCACGGCCTCGGCCGGTGTGCCGTAAAAATTTCCAAATACTTCCGCCCACTCCAGCATCTCGCCACGCTGAATCATCTGCTCAAACGCTGCGCGATCCACGAAATGGTAATCCGCTCCGTCGACCTCGCCATCGCGGGGCGATCTTGTTGTCGCCGACACGCTATAAACCGCGCCGGTGCGTTTAATTACTTCCCGATCGACAGTGCTTTTTCCGACCCCGCTGGGCCCGCTGACTACGACCAGCTTCCCGCCACTGTCTACCTTGCGCGTCATTCTACGTTTGCCGCCTGTTCCTTGATCCGGTCGATTGCAGTTTTGATGTCCACCACTCTGTGTGCGATGTCGGCGTCGCTGCCTTTCGATGCGATGGTGTTAGCCTCTCGCAACATTTCCTGCGCCATGAAGTCCAGCTTACGGCCCATCGGTTCGTCGGCCTGGCATACACCGCGGAATTCCTTCAGGTGCATTGTCAGCCGCGAAATTTCCTCGGCGATATCGCTGCGTTCGGCAAAAACGGCAACTTCGCGTGCGAGCGTTTCTTCGTTTAGGTTCAGCTTGGCCTGCGAGAGCAGTTCGTCGACCCGCGACTTTAATTTTTCGTGATAGAGTTTCAGCACATCGCCGGTTCGCTGCGAAATTGCGGCGAGGTTTTGCTCGATGACGGCGGCGTTGGTTTCAAGATCGTTGATAATGGCCTGGCCCTCGCGGGTTCGCATTTCCATCAGTTCGTCGAGGGCTTTGTCGATAAGTTCCAGCAGTCCGTCGGCGGTTTTTTCGGCAAGTTCTTCGAGCTTTGGAGGTTGGCAGACACCGGGTAGCTGCAGCAGCGATCCGATATCCAGACGGATGATGGGATTGGCGTCCATTTCCAGCGGGCGAACCTGATCGAGATAGCTTTTTAAGGCTGTAGTGTTTACTTTGTAGACGGCCTGTTCGTCTGGAACTTTCATTCGTATCGACAGGTTTACCGTGCCGCGTTGCAGCTTCGCGCGAATCTTCTGCTCAATTTTGGCTTCGAGAGGCTGAAGGCTTTCAGGGATGCGCGTAGATATTTTCAGGTAGCGGTTGTTTACCGACCGAACCTCAACATCATACTCGACACCCTGTACTGCAGCACTGCCGGTTCCAAAACCTGTCATTGATTGTAGCATGTTATACCTTGTTTTTTAGTTGGCCGGAGCCGCCGCCGGTGCAGCTGCAGGAGTCGCAGGTGCCCTCGCCGGAGTCGCGGGATTGTCTACCTGGGGAGTAGTGCTCGGGGCAGCGGGTTTCGGTGGTGCAATTTTCTTTTCAGGTTTGTTGTAGGTTTTTGTTACCGTTTCGGAGGCTGCCTTTCCGGGGCTGAAAGCTTTTACTTTCAGAACCATTCCGGCGGTGACGGGGATACGAGTCTTGCTGTATTTTTTCGATTTTTTTGTCGGTTCGCTACCATCGGTGGTGTAGTAAATGCTGGCACCTTTGGTTTTGCACTTCATAGTGACTTTGATCCTGTCTTTACGGATATGGTCTTGAGGCCATTCGGCAGGGGTCAGTACTACTTTTTTAACAGGTACCGTTTGAACATTGCTTTTAACCGCCAGCACCATCAGAATCGCCAGCAGCAGAAACAATCCCGTCAGCACAATCGTGACCCATGTAAACACGTCACCTGTACGGGTGCCAAACGCACTGCTCCCACCGCCGCCACCGAAAGCGGAACCCAACCCACCGCCGCGTCCTTTTTGCAGCAGCACGATGAGGATCAACAGTATGCATACCACGAAAAAACATATCATCAAAAATATATCCATTTTTATATTCCTATATCGAAGTTGCTGAAACTTGGAGGTTCCATATGAAATTTGTTCTTATTTTATGCAGTTTTACAAACCAGCCTTAACAAGGGCGGTGAAATCTTCCACCTTTAGGCTCGCACCACCGATGAGTCCACCGTCGACATCGGGTTGCCCGAGGAGTTCGGCGGCGTTGCTGGGTTTCATTGATCCGCCGTACTGAATGCGGGTGGCGGCGGCGACGTCGGCGTTGTAGAGTTTTTCGAGCAGCTGGCGGATTTTGGCGTGGGTTTCCTGAGCCTGCTCCGGGCTGGCTGTCTTGCCCGTCCCGATAGCCCATACCGGTTCGTAAGCGATCGTAACATTGCTCATCGCAGCTGCGTCGACGCCTTCTAGTCCGATGCGAATTTGACGCTCGTTGACTTCCATTGTCTTGCCGGCTTCACGCTCTTCGAGAAGTTCACCGACGGCGAGCACAACGTGAAGCCCGTCGCTCAAGGCTTTGAGAACTTTGCGGTTGATCATTTCGTCGGTTTCGCCAAAAACGTGACGCCGCTCGCTATGGCCCAGCAAAACGTATTTGCACCCGGTGTCTTTGACCATCGCGCCGGAAATTTCGCCGGTAAACGCGCCACTGTCTTCAAAGTACATGTTCTGCGCCCCAACGCCGATGTTGCTACCAGCTACCGCGTCGCAGATCGACTTGAGATAAACGGCCGGAGGAAAAAATGCCAACTCGATTTCGTCGATTGACCCGATGGTTTCTTTCAGCCCATTGGCCAGGTCCAAACCGCTTTGCAGTGTGGTGTTCATTTTCCAGTTACCGGCAATAAATAATTTACGTGACATCTTGATCCTTGTTTTCTCTAGCTTGTGTTCGTTTACAGTTCCAATTTCAATTACAGCGGGGCGGTGGCTTTGGGGAAACTTCCCAGCACGTGCAGTTCGCTGCATATGTGTTTTAGTTCGGAGATGGCATCCTGGAGATTTTTATCTTCGATATGCCCTTCGGCATCGATGAAGAAAAAGTACTCCCAGTTCTGCCGCTTCGACGGGCGAGTGTCGATGTTCGTTAAGTTTACTTTGTGCTTGGCGAAAATATTAAGTGCCTCGACCAACGCACCGGACTTGTGGGCGGTGGTAAACAGAATCGCCGTTTTGTCCTGCCCGGTTCGCTTGGCGGGTGTCTTCGATATGACGAAGAATCGCGTCTGATTATTGGGGTTGTCTTCGATGTTGGCGAAGACGATTTTCAAACCGTACAGCTCCGCCGCCAGCTGCGATCCGATGGCAGCTACATTACTTTCGCTACATGCCATCTGGGCAGCCTTGGAGCTGCTAGCTGCGGGGATCATGTCCACCCCCCCGAGGCTGGTGGCGATCCAGTTGCGGCACTGGGCGAAAATCTCCGGTTTCGAGGTGATAAGCTTGATGTCTTCCAGCTTGCAGTTTGCCAGCAAATTGTGATGCACTTCCAGAATGACTTCGGCACATATATGGATATTGGAGTCGATGAAGCAGTCCATAGTGCCGATGACACCACCGCCCAAACTGTTTTCGATTGGCACGACGCCAAGGTCGCAGTGCCCGCGGGCAACTTCGTTGAAAATCGCCTGGAAGTCGGGCAGCGGCAGGTAGTCGACCGATGCGCCGAATTTTCTGCTCGATGCCATGTGCGAGTAGCTACCCTCAGGCCCGAGGAACCCGATTCGCAAAGGTTTTTCGAGTGCGAACGATCCGCTCATCAGCTCGAGGTAAATCGCCTGCAGAGTTTTTGGCGGGAGTGGGCCTTTGTTCAGCTCGGATATCCGCTGAAGCACACGCTGCTCGCGATCGGGTGCGTAGATCGCTGTCCCGTCGGTCTGCTTTGCCTTACCCACAGACACAACAACATCCGCCCGCTTATTCAGCAGTTCGACGATCTGCGCATCAAGTTCGTCGATCTTGTTGCGGAGCACCGCCAAGTCCAGATTTTTCATGTCCTTAGGTTTTGACATGCCAATTGTATCCCGATATTTTTACAAAACATCCCGCAACGGCGCAGACGCACAAACGTCAGCCTCGCCTGGCGGATTCGTTTAAATTTTCACGTGGAACACTGCTTATGCCGCATTCCACGCAATATATAGCTCTAAAAGACCGTTTTTTGTACCCGCAGACAGCCTTTGGGTCAAGCTAATTTCCTGTATTTTCGTCTTTTCGAGGCCGTGGTAAGGGATGATTCACTACGACGGGGCGATAGATTCCCACCACGACGTACTTGGTTTGATATTTTTCGACGGGGCTTCCGAAAGTTGTGACGTATTTATCAAACCTCCCCGGCGGGGCGATGAGTGCTATCTTCTGGCCCGGAGCTAGGTTATCGCGAAGCTCCTGGAATTTCGAAATGGGTTTGAGCAATCGGTGAGTCGAATCGGCGTGGGCTACGACTCCCCATTCCAGTTCGCCGCAGTCGTAAAGCAAATATGCGTCGTTTCGTTTGAAGTACCAGCACACTGCACGGACGAATCGCTTGTCGCTTACGAGAATCGTATTTTCGTCGATTTGTGCGGCGCAGTTCTGCAGGGCAGAGGCAGCCAATTTCTTTTCGGTGAACTGAGATGGCAGCGAGGTCATGATGCAGGTAAACAACCACACCGGGGCGACGAGGCAGAGTATTACGCGGGTCGATGGTGTTTTTTCGCGGCCGGCCATTATCCCCAACACGCCCCAAATCAAAAGCCCCGCCGTGAAGCACAAGAATTTTGTCGTCTCAGCGGAGGAGAAGATGAAAAATCCCCATGGTTTGAATATCTGGATGATTATCAATCCCAAACCGGCGATGATCGGCAGCGCCGATGACAGCGGTACGCCGATATCGAAGGCACGCGTTTTTTCGCCATGGAGATACTTCCATAATCCCATGCCCACCAGGATCGCCATCGGGGCGAAGCACGGGAGAATGTATGTGGGTAGTTTGCCTTTGCAGGCCGAGAAGAAAATCAGCGGCAGCACGAACCAGCACAGCAGAAAACGAATCAGTGATGCGAGGTTCTTAGACAGCGCGGGGTCGGATTGTTTTTTGAGCTGCTTTAATCCCATAATCGCACCGGGGATAAAAACCAACCACGGTAGGCAACCCCCGACCAGTATCGGGATATATTCCCAGAACGGTCTTGCGTGTTGGGCGTCGCTGCCGATGTGCTTCGACCCTTCGCCCATGATCGGGCGGAAATATTCGATACGTTCGCCGATGAATCGTCGCACATGCTCTTCCCAGAAGAAGTAATGCCAAAACGTTCCCTCGCGAAGATGAATTGCTATTCCCCACGGTAAGACAACCAGCGTTGCGACAATCAGCGGAATCCACGCAACCAGCAGCAGCTCTTTGAATTTTCGCTCCCACAGCAAAAATGGAATGATCGTTACGACCGGCACGGCAAACGCGAGAAAACCTTTCGACAAAAACGCCCCCCCGCAGAAAATTCCCATCACCACGAGATAGAGAATCTTGTCTCGCATGTTTTGGGCAAAGTGCGAGAGGATAAAACTCACCATTACCCCGGTTAGGAACATCGTCAGCATCGAGTCGATGATCCCGAGCGTACCGACGATGAAGACTTCGATCATCGTGAGATATATTCCCGCCCCCAGCAGCGCGACAGCCGGTTGGTTTGGGCGTACGCGCCGCAGCAGAATGAAAATCAGCAGGGCGGTAATGCCCACCGACAGTGCCGACGGTAGCCGCAATGCAAATGCGTTTTGCCCGAAAAGTTTCATCGACGCCGCCGTCGCCCAGTAGAACATCACGGGTTTTTCAAAGTAGCGGAACCCGTCGAGATGCGGTACGACCCAATCGTTGTCGGTGAGCATTTCGCGGGCGAGTTCGGCGTAGCGGGTTTCGTCCGGCATCATTAACCCCCGCGAGCTAAGCGTCGCGATATACAAAACGATGAACCCGATAATCAGGGCCAATGCCGCTTTTTTCAAGTTTGGCGACGATTTTTCGGCGTTTTCAGATATGGATTCAGCCATTGTAAATTTCCTTGTGAATAAGCTATCAGCTTTCAGTTTACAGTAAGAAAAGATATTTCACCGCGAAGGAACGCAAAGAACACCAAAGAAAAACGCGATATATTTGTCTCCATGCTAAAAAAACTTTCTATGCGATCCATGTGTTCTTTTGTGGTGAATTTTCTTCCTCTTTATTCAGTATTTTCTATAGATATCCATCCGCTTCGCCCGGGGAGGCAGCCGCGGACGATTTTTCGCTGCGGAATTTTTTTAATATTAATATCGTCTGAAACGATAAGTTTACCAAGGGGAACTAGCTGGTAGTTGCGAGCCTTGCAGAGTTCGATGAAATCCGCGAACATTTGCTTGCAGACGATTCCTTCGACCTCGGCGTGGATGGTCAGGACGTTCAGCTGCCCCGGTTTGATCATATCGATTAATCGTTGGTTGTAGTTTTCGTCGGTGATCCCGTCGGTACCGATGAGTTCGTCGTAGGTTGGCAAGGTCGCGGGAATTTGCAGCTGCCCCAGCGGGGCGTCATTTACAATAGGTGCGAAGATTTCGTCACCGCGGCAGTCGCTATTATAGGTAAACGGATGCTGCTGTTTGGCCAGCAGGGCGGAGTCGTTTGTTTTCCACGCCGGTGTTGCAGAACAGCAGGGCGGGGATCCGAGAATTTTCGTCAGCATCTCCACCCCGCGCCGAATTCCCCGCTGAATTTGCTCGTCGCTCATCGAATCCAAATGACTCTGCCATTTGTAATGATCCCACTCGTGCAGCCCGACCTCATGCCCCGCGCGTTGGGTGTCGCGAATGATATTCGCAAGTTTTTTTCCGATGATCGCGCCCGGCCAAAACGTACCGCGGAGGATGATGTCCCATCCGTAGAGGCTTGCGGCTTTCGTACGGAGCATCTTCCATAAAAACGTCGGGTTAAGCAAACGCCACAAATTCCGCCCCATGTTATCCGGGCCGACCGAAAAGAAAAACGTTCCACGCACATCGCGCCGCTGCATAACGTCTAAAAGCCCCGGTACACCCAAACGCGTACCGCGAAACGTGTCTACGTCGATGCGCAGACCGACCTTCGTTGCGCATTGATCCGAACTCAAACAACTATCCGAGCCGCTCGCGGGTTTCTCGTGAACCTCGCTGGTTCCATCGCAGCCGAGGTTTTCCGAAGAATCGCTCAAGCATTTCCTCCCGCATCACTCTCCCCATCGTGCTCGATGAGGAATTTTTCCGCTTCTTCACGCAGGAAGAAGTCGAAGGTTTTTTCGATGGAGGTTTCGAGCGGAATTTGAGCTTCCCACTTGAGAATTTTGCGGGCGTTGTTGACTGAGGGTTTGCGGCGTTGCATGTCCTGATAGCCTTTGCCGTAAAACGCGCCGCTCTCGGTGATTTTGTATCCGGCAAACGGCGGAAACTTCGCCGCCAGCGGATGATTCTTGAACTTCTCGACCAGAATCTCAGCCATCTCGCGAATGCTTGCTTCGTTGTCGGGATTACCGATGTTGATGATTCTTCCGTCGCAGCAGCCATCCTCGTTTTCGATGATTCGGAACAGCGCCTCGATGGCGTCGGTCACGTCTACGAAGCAGCGTTTCTGTTCCCCGCCGTCGACAAGTTGAATGGGCGTACCTTCGACGAGGTTGAGAATCATCTGCGTAATTGCGCGGGACGAACCGATGCGGGCCGACTGGAGGCTGTCGAGTCGCGGGCCGATCCAGTTAAACGGACGGAACAGCGTAAACTGCGTGCCGACCGTTTGCCCGTAGGCCCAGATCACGCGGTCGAGCAGTTGCTTGCAGCAGGAGTAAATCCAGCGTTGGCGATTGATGGGCCCGAGCATCAGCGGTGAGGTTTCTTCGTCGAAGTATTCGTCCGGGCACATGCCGTAAACTTCCGACGTCGACGGGAAGATGATTCGCTTTTTGAATTTCACGCACTGGCGGACGACGCGCAGGTTTTGCTCGAAGTCCAGCTCGAACACTTTCAGCGGATTGCGGATATATTCGATCGGCGTCGCGATGGCTACCAATGGCAGCACGACGTCGCATTTTTTGATGTGGTACGCGATCCATTCATCGTGAATCGAGATGTCGCCCTCATAGAAATGAAAGTCCGGCCGCCCGATCAATCGCTTGAGATAATGCGACCGCAAGTCCATACCGTGCACGACGTACTTGCCGCTATCTAAGAGCCGCTCGGCGATGGCGTTGCCGATGAAACCGTCGACGCCAAGGATGAGAATTTCGGTTTTCTTCGCGGCGTGGATGAGTTTTGCAACGTCCGGGCCGAACGATACGCGTTCGACGAGGTTGATCTGCTTTGCCAGTTGCGGCCCACTGATGTAGATGCCGTCATCGGTCTGCCCGAAGTCGATACGCACAGCTCCGCTACCGCAGGCAACGACCAGCGGGGCGGTAGACAGCACTTCGCCGGGTCGCCCGCTACCTTCGCAGAGGGAAACTTCCCACATGATGCAGCGGCGGGCACCGAGGAACGTAAACGCACCGGGATATGGTTGGGTGACGGCTCGCACGAGATTGCGAACGGTCTCAGCCGGTTGCGTCCAGTCGATTTCCCCGTCTTTGGGACGTCGCCCACCGTAGTAGCTCGATTGCGAAGAGTCTTGTTTTTGGCGGGGGGCTTTACCGGCGGCGATTTGCGGGAGTGTTTCGTCGAGCAGTGCACCACTAGCGGTGACGGCTTTTTCGTGCAGCGTTTTTGCGGTGTCGGTGTCTTCGATATCGATAACCTTCTGGGCAACGATGTCGCCATCGTCAGGCTGCGGGGTCATATGATGCAGCGTAACGCCGGTTTGCTTCTCGCCGTTGACCAATACCCAGTTGATCGGGCAGCGGCCGCGATATTTCGGTAGCAATGATCCGTGAAGATTGAAGCACCCAGCCTTGGGGATATCCAGAATCTCTGCCCCGACCATATCACGATAGTAGAAACTGAAAATCGCATCGGGGTTCATTTCGCGGATGCGATTGACCCAGATGGGGTGGTTGATGTCTTCCGGTGCGAAAACGGATATGCCTTTTGAGGCAGCGAGTTTGGCGACGGAGTCGAACCAGACGTTTTCGTCGGGGTTGTCGGGGTGCGTGAAGACGGCCTGGATTTCGTATCCGTTCCGCAGCAGTGCCTCAATGCCTTCGCATCCAATATTGTGATAAGCCAGTACGATAACTTTCATGTAATTTACTTTCGCTATTTTTCTATTAGGTTTGATCTTTGCGGACAACCTTGTCAATAAAATATCTCGGGCGTGCACGCACGTCGGAATAAATTCGCCCGATGTACTCACCGAGTAATCCCATGCCGACGAATTGTGCACCAATAAATATAAACAGAACTGCGAACAGAGTAAAGACCCCTTGTGCAGCCCATTGGGAACCATAAATAATTCGCATTAAAATCAGGAACACGCCAAACGCAACTCCGAGGAACGAAACGCCCAGCCCCACCATGCTCATAACCCGCAGCGGAAAAGTTGTCATGCTGGTGAGCATGTCGAATTGCAGTTTGATGAGTTTGTAGAAGCTGTATTTCGAATCCCCAGCGGCTCGGTGGGCGTGCGAGACGGGAAATTCAATCGTGTGGCGGGCGAAACTGTTGGCCAGAATCGGAATGAACATGCTTCGTTCGTCGCACTGCAGCATGGCCTGAATTATCGGCCGCTTATAGGCACGCAACATGCAACCGTAGTCCGACATTTTTACGCCCGTTGCCTTTTGGGCCACGCGATTGACTATCCGCGACGCGATTTTGCGGAAGAATGTGTCCTGCCGATTCTGCCGGACGGTTCCGACGACGTCGAAGCCTTCTTCGCACTTGGTGACGAGATTCGCGACTTCTTCGGGCGGGTTTTGCAGGTCGGCGTCAAGGGTTATGATGATTTGGCCTCGTGCTTCGGCGAACCCAGCCATGACGGCAGAGTGCTGCCCGTAATTGCGATTCAACAGAACCGCGACAACCTCGCCGGGATTTTCGGTGGCGGCCTGATTGAGAATTTCTTCCGACCTATCGCTGCTACCATCGTTGACGAGTATGATTTCGAAAGTTCTGTCGAGCGAGCGGCAGACCTTCAGGGAGCGTTCGAGCAATTCGGGCAGCGCATCCTGCTCATTGTAAACCGGAATAACCAGCGAGACCTGCACCTGAGAATCATTTTCATTTGCCTGCTGTTGAGAGTCTGTGTTCATCGTAGTCATAATAAAACTCTCCGTGTTACGCTTTTGCAAGAACGTTCTTGATTGCGTCGACTGTATCGTTGACGTCATCGTCGGTCATTGTTGGTGACATTGGCAGCGAGCAGATTCGCTGCGAATTCCATTCGGTGCTCGGCAGTGCGCCCATATTTTTTGGCATATTTTCGCGGTAGTATTTTTGCGTATGCACCGCCATGAAATGCAGCCCCGTGCCGATGTTGCGGTCTTTGAGGTCGGCCATGAAATCTTCGCGGGTAAGTTTTGCATTTTCCAGCACCCGCACAATAAACAGGTGCCACGCATGGCGCGTCGTACATGTCGACGTTACCAGC
>DAOVZK010000060.1 GCA_030635145.1 Planctomycetota bacterium
CCCCCGCCAGAAAATCAGGTCGCTCACATCTCAAAACGCACCCGCGAAAAAGCAAGACAACGGAGACAAAATTCCGTAGAATGATCGCAGTTAGATGCGGTAGCAACCGGTAGTCTATGTAAACAGGGTCAACCCGAGGTTGAATTGCGACAGCTAGCTCAAAAATTCATGCAGCAGTTTCCCAAGCGGCGAAAACGTATGTGGAAGTACGTTTCTCCGAAGCGGCAGCGGTTTGGGCTGGTGGTGCTGGCGATTTTAATTTCGCTGGTCTACGCCGAGTGGTATTTCACCAATGACATTCGCATTCGCCGCGAGGCCGAGAAGGCCTTGGAAAAACTCATCGCCGCCGATGTCGAAATCGAACACGCCTCGTTCAGCTTTTTTGAGGGCGTTCGTCTCAGGGGCGTAAAGGTTCGCATTATCGGTGACGACTCGCCGTATAATTTTCTCACCGCCCGTCGTGTGGTGCTGAAACATAATCCGTGGGGGCTGCTGCTGAGGGGCAGACTGGAACCGACGGATATAGTTTGCATTGATCCGGTCGTTACGATTGAGTACGATAAAGATCACGGCCAGAACAACGCCGCCGCTCTGTTCAAAAAAGCCGCCGCCCAAAGTCGCGGCAAATCTAACAGCTCACCCATGCCGCTGCCGCAAATCCATCTCGCCGGTGGTATGCTGCGAACGGTCGTAAAACAGGGGGGCGTCAGAAATCCGCCCGACGAAGAGTCGATCAACTGTTCGCTGATACCGATAAGCGAGTCGACCTACGAGGTGCGTGTGGAGGAATCCCACCGCAATCAGGAGAAGATCGAATGGGTGCGATTCGTACTGAATGTTTCTAACGGGCAGGTCGAAGAGATTGCCGGGTCGGCCTCGGCGAGATTCTTCCGGCTGCTGCCTCCCGACTATCGCAAATGGATCGACCGCTATCAGCTACAAGGTGACTTCAGTGCACTTGAAAGCACAGAGGTTAATGGCGACAAGCAGTTCCGCATCAAGCTGGAAGATTTTTCGCTTACGCTGCCACCAGAACAGGGCGACTTTGCCATCAAAGACGTTTCTGGCGAGATTGTTTTTTCGTCCAAGGGCGTGCGTCTGCAGGGCATAACTGGGCACGTGCCGGATATCGGCCAGGCCGAGCTGAAACTTTCCGGGCAGTACGACGGATATAGCAAGGACAGCCCGTTTGAGATTACCGTTGTTCTCGCCGGGGCCTCGCTGCCGGACAAACTTACCGGCACACTTGGCAGCACGGTCGATTTTATCAATAGCCAGTTCAAACCGGACGGTAAGGCAGATATAGAGGTTACCTATTCGCGCGACCCCAGCGGTAAATTTCTCTGCCGCGGGGAAATCCGCCCCAATGCCATGTCAATGGAATGCGGATACTTTCCACTGCCCGTCGAAAACGTAAAAGGGGTTCTGAACTTTGTGGTTTCGAGCGACAAAAAAGACGCCCAGCAGACAGACACTGGTTTGCACAAAGATATCACGATGGTGTTGACGGCCCGGCAAAAAAACGGTGGTGGCAAGAGTGGGGGGCTGGAAATTTCCGGGTCGGTTAAGGATACCCCCAAGGAACAATCGTACGACATTACCGTAAAGGCCAATGGCGCAGCGTTGAACGACGATCTGCGTGATGCGCTACCGCCGCTATTCCGCGATGCGTGGGATGAAATTTCACCGTCCGGTAGAAGCAGTGCGAATGTGCATGTTGTGAAGCTGGTTGGTGAAGAAAATCCGAAGGTCGACGTTGAGATTATCATGGAAGGCTCGGCGGGGATTCAGTACAAGCATTTTGCGTATCCGTTGCGGAATATTTCAGGCAAGGTATACATCCGAAACGACGAAGTTGATATCGAGTGGGCGCATTCCAAAATGGGCGACATGACCTGCGATATCAAGGGGCAGATCAAGGGACTTTCCGGCAAGCATCCGACGGTGGATTTGTCTATCCATGCCATGCGCGTACCGCTCGACAAAAATGTAGTCAACGCCTTCGACGGTGAAACGAAAAAAATCATCGCATCGCTTGGACTCTCGGGGACAGCTGGGAAAATCGTCGGAACCGTTACCAGAAAACCCGAGAAGGACACCGAGTTTGACTTTACGGTATCGCTGAAAAACGCCGGGTTCAAATACGACAAATTCCCTTACCCCGTAACAAACGCCGCCGGTGAGATTCTTGTCAAACGCGACAAAATCGAAATTAAAAAAGTGCAAGGCACCCACGGGAAAACTACCGTCTCGATTGGCGGTACCGTGGTGCGGGCTAAACTTGGAACAGGATTAAATCTCGAAATCTCCGCCGACGGTGTCGAGCTAGACGACGAATTTAACAAGGCGATGGCGAAATTGCCCAAGGCATACAAGGTTTACAAAACCTTCGATCCCAAAGGAACAACCGATCTTACGCTGGTGCTCAAAAAACTTCCCGCCGCCTCCGATAAAGACGACCTCGACTACACGCTGACGCTTACCCCGCGTGGGATGAGCATTTGTCCCGAGGCGTTTCCGTACAGATTTCGCGGGATTACCGGCGGGGCGGTGATTACTCCGGGGAAAGTGGTGCTGCAAAAAGCCAAGGTCAAGCACGGTACCATGACAGCTGTCATCAGCGGCGATGTGCTGCAGGATGGCAAGGGCGAAAAGGCGAATCTGTCGGTTTCCGCCCGGAATGTTCCCGTCGACAGGGAACTCATCGCTGCCTTCGAGAAAATGGGGCTGAGGACCAACACCAAACCCGGTGGACGCTGCAATCTGGATATCCAAAAACTCCAGTTCGAGCGAATCTACGACGAAAATGCAAAAACTGACGCCGCGAAAAATGCGAAAGTCAAATGGTCGATGCTTGGGTCGATTGCCTTCCGTGACATGCAGTTCGATTTCGGTTTTGGGTACAAGAAAATTACCGGCTGGGTTGCCGGTGTCGCCTCGCGTAACGAAAAAGGGCAGCTCGGTGTTCACGCCGACGCCGAACTCATGAGCCTTACGCACAAGAATCATCTGGTCACGAGCATCAAGGGCAAGCTGGACAAAAAACCGTCGAGTCAGGTTTTGCGAATTGATGATATTGAGGGCAGGGCCCATGACGGGAAAATTTCCGGTACCGCCGACGTGCGTTTCAGCGATCCCATTCGCTTCGAACTGAGCATCGAGATGCAAAACGTAGATATGGCCAAGCTCTTTAACGCCGGTGTCGAGGATAAAACCAAATGGAGGGACGTCAATGGCAAGCTCGGCGGGACGCTTGCGCTTATTATGACCGGCGGAAAAAAACCGACGCGGGAGGCCGAGGGCGATTTGATAATATCCAAGGCCGAAATGTTCGAAGTGCCCGTTGTCCTCGGATTACTCAACGTTATCTACCTGTCCGTTCCGGGCGATTCTGCATTTAACAGCGGGCTTGTGAACTATCATTTGAAGAACGATAAACTACAATTCAACGAAATTTTCCTTACCGGCAAGACGCTGTCGATTCTTGGGGCGGGGTCGCTGAACTTAAAAACCGACGAACTTGCGCTTAGATTCCTTACCGGCCCGCCCGGGAAAATGCCCCGCCTCAGCGAACTTGCCGAGGATATCCTGCGGGCACTGTCGAAGGAACTTGTGGAAATTCGCGTGACTGGAACGACAAAAAACCCGAAAATGGAAACCGTTGCCTTAAGGAGCCTTCGCAAGATTATCGAGCGAATGATGCCTAAGGTCGAAGAGTGAAAAAAGAACTAGAAAAGGAAAACGCATGTCGAAAACGAAAGTAGGAATCATTGGCGGTAGTGGATTGGGCGATGCATTGTGCGGCGACGCGGCGGGAAATCGCGTTTGCCCGGACACACCGTTCGGGGCCCCCAGCAGTGAGATAATCCAAACCACCTGGGCCGGGACTGACGTCGCAATTCTCAACCGCCACGGGGCAGGGCACATGTTCCCCCCGACGATGGTAAACTATCGCGCGAACATTTTCGCGTTGAAGCTTTTGGGCTGCACGCACATCATCGCCAGCGGTGCCGTCGGTTCGCTACGTGAAGAAATCAAACCCAAAGACCTCGTGATCCCCGATCAGGTAATCGACAAAACCACGCGCCGCATCGGAACGTTCTACGACGGCCTCGCCGTCCACATCGAATTCGCCACACCCTTCTGTCCCGTGCTCCGCAAGCATCTGCTGTCCTGCGCCGGCAGCGTAGACACGACCGTTCACGACGGTGGAACGTACATCTGCATGGAAGGCCCGGCGTTTTCGACACGGGCCGAGAGCGAACTGCACCGCCAATGGGGCGGGGACCTCATCGGCATGACCGCCATGCCCGAGGCCAAGCTCGCTCGCGAAGCCGAAATCGCCTACGCACTCGTCAACCTTCCCAGCGATTATGATTGCTGGCGGCCGCACCCTGGCGAACTGGATATGCACGAACTGCTGAAGGAAATTATCGGCAATCTGATGGCGGCCACCAAAAACGCCGTCGAACTCATCAAAGCCGCCGTCGAAAAATTCGACGAGATTGCCGACACCCCCTCAGCTGCCCACACCGCGATGGAAATGGGAATCTGGTCCGACAAATCCATGATCCCCGAAAAAGTTAAAAAAGACCTCGGCCCACTGATCGGAAAATATTTATAACCCGCCCCGAGACCTGATTACATGACCGACAAACTAACATCAATGGATATTGAGATTCGCGTTCGCTACCCCGAGGCTGACCAGATGGGCGTGCTGCATCATTCGCGATATTGGGTTTACTTCGAGATGGGTAGAACAGAATTGCTCCGTGCGCAGGGAGTTGCCTATCGCGATCTGGAAGAAATGAACGTACTTTTCGTCGTGGCGAAATGCTCGGCGGCCTTCAAAATGCCCGCCCGCTACGACGACGTTTTGACGCTTACCACGCGAATCACAAAAATGGGTGCTGCCCGCATCGACCACGCATACGAGCTGCGAAACAAAGATACCGGCATGCTGCTATGCGCCGCCGAGACTACAATCGCGTGCGTTAACCGCGATGGCGAAATAATCCCCATTCCGGATTCGATCAAGGAGTAACCATATTACGGCAAAATTTTGACAGGATCACAAGATGACCTAATTTTCAATTTTCAATTTCAAATTTACAATTGGAATTCGTAAATGGGAAATTGCCAATTTGCTCTATCCTGTAATCCTGTCAAAAAAAGAGATTTTGCGCCGATTGACAGGAAAAAGAGTGTGAACGCTTACTCAAAGGATAACGCAGGGGAAATTGGCAATTGACAATTGGAATAAGGGGCCAGTTCGTGTATAATTACCGGGTCAAAATTTTCTGGAAGCCTCTTTTGTTTCAACGGGAAGTAATGCGAGTTGGTTCTTGGCTCGCACCTGGCCTGACGAGATTTGCAGTTTTCAGTTGACCTGTCTGTAAAAAAAACGGCGTCGCTACCGGCGTAAACTTTATTAGGAAAAACATGGCATTTAGCAAACTTGGAATTAACGAACCAATCCTCTCAGCCGTCGCTGCAGAAGGATACACAATACCAACGCAAATTCAGGCCGAGGCGATCGGCCCGATTTTGGCGGGTAAGGATATGATGGGCTGCGCGCAGACGGGCACGGGTAAGACAGCTGCGTTTGCGCTGCCGATTCTGCAACGCCTCCTCGAGCATCCCTTACCGAAAAAGAAACAATCCGACCGCCACGTCCGCCCGATCCGGGTGTTGATCCTTTCGCCCACCCGCGAACTTGCCAACCAAATCGGCGAAAGCATTAAAGTTTATCGCGGAGAATCGGGGCTGGAATATGCGGTAATTTACGGTGGGGTTAGGCAGAAACCGCAGACGACGGCGTTGCATCACGGGGTGGATATTGTCGTCGCCACGCCCGGGCGTCTGATCGACCTGATGAATCAGGGGCACGTTGATTTGCACTCGCTGGAGGTGTTCGTTCTCGACGAAGCCGACCGCATGTTAGACATGGGTTTCATCGACGATATCTGGAAGATTCTGTCGTATGTGCCGGAAAAGCGGCAGTCGCTGTTGTTTTCCGCGACGATGCCGGATAAAATTCGCTCACTTGCCAACGCCATTCTGCACGATCCCGTCGAGGTTCACATCGCTCCCGAAATGCCCGCCGCCGACACCATCGAGCAGCGTTTGTACTTTGTGGAGTGGGCGGAGAAGACGGCATTGTTGCGAGATATGTTGGCCACGGAGGAGGTTACGCGGGCGCTTATTTTTACGCGAACCAAACGGCAGGCGGATATGGTTACCGGCGGATTGAAGCAGGCCGGTGTGAAGGTGGATGTCATTCACTCTGACCGCCGCCAGAAAGACCGCCAACGTGCCCTGGAAAATTTCCGCAGCGGTAAAGTTCCCATTCTCGTCGCCAGCGACATCGCGGCCCGCGGGTTGGACGTGGATGATATTTCGCACGTGATCAATTACGAACTACCGCAGGAACCGGAAGTTTACATTCACCGCATTGGTCGTACCGGCCGAGCGGGACAACGCGGAGTAAGCGCCTCGTTCTGCTCATTCGGAGAGCACCTGATGCTCGAGGAAATCGAAAAAATACTAGGTTATAAAATTCCGATTATCGAAGATCATCCCTACGCCTCGGTGTTGGCACCAAAACCGAAAGAAGAAACCGCACCCCGAAAAATTACCGGAGTTACACGTAATCGCCGTCCGGGGCGAAAACGGAAATTTTAGAGAAGGCAATAGGGATTAGGCAATAGGCACTAGCATTATGAAGTCAGGTACGAAAGCAGTAGTTTTGTTGAGTGGTGGGCTGGACTCCACCACCGTTCTCGCCATCGCCAAGTCACGCCGATACGATCTCTACGCTATGACTTTTCGTTACGGGCAGAAGCATTCTATTGAGGTCAAGCGGGCGCAGGATATCGCCGCGGCTGCGGGCGTGGCCGATCACAAAATCGTCGATATCAACCTTGGGGTTTTTGGCGGGTCGGCCCTTACGGGCGACATTGCAATTCCCAAAGACCGCTCGGCGGACGAAATCACCCACGGGATTCCAATTACGTACGTCCCTGCCCGCAACACGATATTTTTGTCGTTCACGCTCGCCTGGGCAGAGGTGCTGGGGTGCAACGATATATTCATCGGCGTCAATGCCGTCGACTACAGCGGATATCCCGACTGCCGGCCCGAGTTCATCGCCGCCTACGAAAAAATGGCGAACCTTGCGACGCAGGCGGGGGTTGAGGGCGAGGAAAAATTGACAATCCACACACCGCTGAGCGGCATGAGCAAGGCCGAGATCATCCGAACCGGTATCGACCTCGGTGTAGACTACTCGCTGACGCTTAGCTGCTACGACCCGAACGAATCCGGGGCTGCCTGCGGTCACTGCGACTCGTGCCAGCTTCGCAAAAAAGGATTCCGCGAGGCCGACATCACAGACGTTACGGTTTATTAGCAAACTGACCAACACGCTCGCCAACAAGTTTTGAAATAATGACAAATTATTTCCATTTTCTAAAGACCTTGGGCTCCGAAATTGGCACTTATCTGTATAGAGGGACAACGCATTCCCTTTGGTTTGTTTGCTAAATCCAGGAATCAATATGAGCAATAAAGAACTGAAAAAATTAGTAATTCGCGCTAAGAAAGATGACCTCGACGCATATGGCGAGATTGTTAATATGTTTCAGGGAATGGCTTATGGTTGTGCGTATTCAATTCTTGGCGATTTTCATTTAGCTGAAGATGTGGCTCAGGAAGCTTTTGTTGAAGCTTATTATAATTTATCGAAGTTGGCTAGGCCCGAGGCGTTTCCCGGTTGGTTTCGACGGATTGTACAATGGCAATGTGGCCGGGTCATTCGCAATAGGCAGATTTCAACAGTTTCGCTTGATGCTGCAGTGGAGGCAATTTCTTGTGATCACGGTCCTGGTGAGGTAGCAGAAAAACGCGAAATAAAAGACGCTGTGTCCATGGCAATTGCATCATTGCCAGAGGCCGAACGAACAGCCACCACATTGTTCTATGTTAGTGGATATTCCCAAAAGGATATTGCTAGTTTTCTCGAAGTTTCGGTTAGTGCCATAAAGAACAGATTGACTTCATCACGGAAGCTCCTAAGGGAAAGGATGATTGATATGATTGAGAAGACATTACATGAAAATGCCCCTGACAAGTCCTTTAACAAAAAAGTAATTGAAGAATTGCTGGCATCACCAAGGTTACTTGAGATAGAGGAACATCCCATACGAGTTGTATACGATATAATTTGTCAGGCACTACCAGACTATAAAAAAATTGATGGTGAAGAGATCGTGGAAAAGAGCGGAATTGTCAATCCTTGGACTATGCAGTTCGCCATTCCAACTGACGGGGATAAGATTCTCCGAACAGAAACTACAGTAACAACCTTTGAGGCAATGAAAAAACGAATTCCGCCAGTGCACCTGATTACTGCCGGACGAGTTTTTCTTGACAATATCGAAGACAAAAAACATGCAAAGGTTAGCAACCAATTTGATCTTGTTTGTGTAGAAAAAGGCGCAAATGAAGAATGCATGAAATCAAGACTCCAGAATCTGTTAGAAGCCATCTTTGGTGGGAAAATAACATTGAGATATGAAAAAACCACTCTCCCTGCCTTGGCTCCATGCTACAAGGTGCAGGCTGACTATCAGGGACAGTGGCGGGGAGTGGCTGGCTGTGGGGTGTTCAAACCTGAGTTTTTAAAAAACGCAGGTTATGATTCCTCAAAAATTGAAGGTTATGCATTTGCAATGGGGCTTGAAAATCTTGCAATGGTGAAATATGGTGTTGACGATGTTCATAAACTTTGGGATCCGCATAGATAGTTTTTCTAGGATTAGATAAGGCCAACACAAAAATTGATGAGCTACCGCGTAAAGGAAATTTTTTACTCGCTTCAGGGCGAGGGTGCAAACACTGGGCGGGGTGCGGTGTTCGTGCGATTTTCCGGATGCAATCTTTGGTCGGGATGCGAGAGTGACCGCGCAGCTGCGACCTGCAAATTTTGCGATACCGATTTTGTCGGCACTGACGGTGGCGGTGGGGGAGTTTACGAAACGGCGGGGGAATTGGTGGGGGCTGTCGTCGAAGCGTTCCCGCAGGGCGGTGATAATTCCATGGCCTCCCAGCTGTTTGTTGTTTGCACCGGGGGCGAGCCTCTGTTGCAGCTGGACGCCGCACTGATCGCCGCGCTGCACGCCGCCGGTTGCCAAATCGCTGTCGAAACTAACGGCACAATCGCTGCCCCCGACGGAATCGACTGGATAACCGTCAGCCCCAAGCCAAACACCACGCTCGTTCAGCGCAGCGGACACGAACTGAAACTCGTCTACCCCATAGACGAACTTGCCCCGAGCGATTTTGAAAATTTGCCCTTCGAGCGGTTCTACATTCAGCCGCTAGACCCGCAGACGTCCGATGGTGATAACTGCGAAAATGTAAAAATTGCCAGGGATTTTTGCCTCGCGAATCCGCAGTGGAGACTTTCGCTGCAGATGCACAAAATTCTCGGAATTCGCTGATCGGCCGGGGGCGTTGCGAGGGGAAAATTATTCCAGACCCACTCGTCCGCCAAGAATTTCGGCAAGCTCGGTCGTGATTTGCCCCTGCCGTGTGCGGTTGTACTTTACGTTCAACGCGGATATGATATCGTCGGCGTTTTCGCTGGCGGCATGCATCGCTGCCATTCTTGCGATCTGCTCGGTGACGGCGGCGTCCATGAAGCATTCGAACAATCGCAGCCGAGTCGCCGTCGGTAATAACCTCCGCAACATCAAACCACTCGACGGAACAAACTCAAACGCATCCCGTCCCAAGGCTGCCCACTCCGCATCCGCCTCCGCACCTTTGGTCTGCAACGCCGCCCACTGTGCATCCGCCTCCGCATTTTTAGTATGCCAGTTTTCCCATGGGTCGTCATCATTGGTGTCGAAATCCGCATCGACCTCAGCTGTGTTTTCCTGGAGAACCAGCGGAAGTATTTTTGCGACGGTGGTTTCGTACGTAGCTGTTGTCAGCTGCTTGGCGTAGACGACATCCACTCCGCTGATTTGATTTTGCAGGAATTGTTCCATAAATGCATCGGCCAACGTGCTGACGCTGTGCCAGCTACCCGATTCGCTGTCCAGCGTTGGATGAGTTTCGGCCACTTGGTGTTTGGCGTTTTGCAGAAGTCTAATTCCCTTTCGCCCGGAAGCGTGAAGCGTCACGGTTTTGCCCTCATCCTGCAGCTCTTTGATCCGGGTGATCCCCGCCCGGACAATCGACAAGTTGTACCCGCTGCACAAACCGCGGTCGGATGCCAGAACCAGCACCACGTGGTTGTCGCAGCTGCGCCGCGGTACAATCAAAGGGTGCCGCAAATGCTCGGCGTCGCATCGCTCAATTATATTTTCCACGAGCTGCGATATGCCCTCGATATATTTCCCCGCCGCCGCCGACCGCTTAAACGCCTGCTTGAACCGCGCAGTTGAAACCATCTCCATCGTCCGTGTGACGGTGTGGATGCTCTTGATTGCGTTTCTGCGTGCCAGAATTTTCCGGGCCTTACCCAAGGTTGTCTCCGCAGTCTGTTTTTGTAAGCATTTACGCTCTTGCTCCTGTCAATCAGTCTTTTTTTTGACAGGATTACAGGATCGTTGTTTATTTTTAAGTTTTCAGTTATCAGCAATTAGGCTTCAGTAAGATAAGATTATTCACCGCAAGAGATCGCAAGGAACGCAAAAGAAAAATGTCATGCAAAAATACCTTTCTTTGTGATCTATGTGTTCTTTGTGGTGAACCTTCTTTTTTATATTGGATTAACACGATTTATTTCAAATCCTGTTATCCTGTCCAAAATTCCGTAAACGATTAGCTGATTTATCACGATGTTGTACACGTTTCAGGGCGGTGAGAAAAGCAAAAAGTAATCGGGGTTTGCTATTGTGGTTAATCCCTTGACAAAAAACCGTTTTTGGGGTACATAATGTGCTGGCATCGAGAGTGCGTGAGGGTTCTGGCCCGTTGAACGCACGGCAACCTGCCCGAAGAGGTAAGGTGCCGCAGCCAGCCCGAAAAGGGAACGATGTGGCTTTTGAAATAAAGGCAAGCGATAGGACGGAAATCAAAATTCTCTCCGTTCTGTCGGTGACCATCCCTTTTTTGCGGCGCTTCTTGTATGCCGATGGCGAATTGAAAAAAGAATAGCCGTTCACGGAATCTTTGGACAGGATAACAGGATCGTTTTTTTATTGCGGATTTCGGATTAAGAGAATTCACCACAAAGAACACATAGAACGCAGAGATAGTTTTTGTTTTTTATAAATCTTAGCTTTTGCGGTTTTTGCGATCTTTTGCGGTAAAGAATTTTTTCTTAATTCTCCAATCTGAAATCTGAAATAAAAGCAGTTTGATTAACAGGAAAAAGAGTGTGAACGCTGACAAAAAAGGAAGCAGCGATGGTTGATGTCGGTAAAAATTATTCGGGTAGTGACGAAGTAATGGGAGCAGGGAAGTTGAATTGCGCGCAGACGGTGACGTTTGACGCTCCGATGCTGTTGGAAAACGGCGGGGAGCTTCCGAACCTGACCGTCGTCTACGAAACCTACGGAAAACTTTCGCCCGCCAAGGACAACGCGATTATCATCTGCCACGCCCTTACCGGCGACTCGCACGTAGCTGCCCACGACGAAAACGACGACCCCGGATGGTGGGACGTCGTAGTCGGGCCGGGAAAATCAATCGATACTGAAAAGTTTTTCGTGATCTGCCCGAATGTGCTCGGTGGGTGCCGTGGAACTACAGGGCCCAACAGTACGAATCCGGCAACGGGAAAAGTTTGGGGCAGAGATTTTCCGAACATCACGATCGGGGATATGGTCGACGCGCAAAACCGCCTGATCGAGCATTTGGGTATCGAGCAGTTGCTGGGTGTTGTTGGTGGATCGATGGGCGGACATCAGGCGATGAGCTGGGGCGTGAAATTTCCGGACAAGGTGCGCGGTGCGGTTTTGCTGGCGACGTCGCCGAGGTTGTCTACGCAGTCGCTGGCGTTTGATATTGTCGGCCGAAATTCGATACGTCACGACCCGAACTTTAACGGCGGTGAATTTTACGACGGCGGCGGTCGGCCGATAACTGGCCTGGCGATTGCGCGTATGCTCGGGCACATTACGTACCTTTCGCCCGAAGCCATGACCGAGAAATTCGAAGAAACCCGCGATCAGCCTCGCAATTTAGCCACGCGTTTCGAGAAGGAATTTTCCGTTGGGTCATACCTCGCCTACAAAGGGCTGAAGTTTACCGAGCGTTTCGACGCCAACAGCTATCTGACGATTTCGATGGCGATGGATCAGTTTAATTTCGGCGGAAATGTCGAGGAACTTACACAAACTTTTGCGGAGTGCGACTCGCGATGGCTGGTTGTCAGCTATACGAGCGATTGGCTGTTCCCACCGGAGCAGAGCACGCAGATTGTAACGGCGCTGCTGCACAACAATCAGCCGGTAAGTTACTGCAACGTTAAAAGCAGCTGCGGGCACGATGCGTTTTTGCTTGCGGATTCCATCGATAGCTACGGCGAGTTGATGCGAGGATTTTTCCTGAACCTTCTCGGTGACGAGGTCACCGTCGAACCCGATTCGCTGGAGCATCCGGCTACGAGTATTTTCCATCACTCGCGCCGAATGGACTACGAGCTTATCACTGAGCTGATTCCGGACGATGCGTCGGTTCTGGACCTTGGGTGCGGGTCTGGCGGGTTGCTCACTGCCCTGAAGCAACGCGGGAATGATCTGCTGCGCGGTGTGGAACTGACGGAAGAAAATATTCTCACCTGCGTGCGAAGCGGATTGGATGTGGTGCATGAGGATTTAAACGTTGGGCTGGATTTCTTCAGCGATAATCAGTTTGATTTTGTGGTTCTGTCGCGAACGCTGCAGGCGGTGCAGAATGTCGAGCTTGTTGTAGACGAAATGCTGCGGGTC
>DAOVZK010000055.1 GCA_030635145.1 Planctomycetota bacterium
CGAACTGGACTTCGCCGCCACCTTTAGCTCCGCCGCCGTTACGCATTACGAAACGACGGATAGCAAAACACTGCTCAAGGCTGCCGAGAAATTTGCGGATCATCTTGCAAGCGTTTTTGACGGCGAGAAAAAACTCAAGGGTGGTTATCCCGGGGCCGCTGCTATTGAGTTGGCATTGATCAAACTCGCCCGCGCGACGAAAAAAGACACGTACACTGCCCTCGCCGCACGTTTTATTGAGCTACGCGGGCAAGCCTTCGGATCTGTCTACAAACGGACCGAACTTTACGGTAGCACAACAACGGTTACGAATTTTCTCCCCGGTGCCGTCGACATTGCTACCGAAACCGGCGACGCTGAACTGTTGGGTGCCTGCAACGCAATCTGGAAAGACCTCACGCTGCAAAAAATGTACATCACCGGCGGGGCGGGCTGCCTGTCCAACGATTCGGATTACCCTGAAACGTCCGATACCATCGCCCATGTGCAATTCGCTCATCGCATGTTCCATGTCAACCCCGACTCGAAATATACCGACTTTATCGAGCGGGCATTGTACAACACCATCCTCGCCGCCTGCAGTGATCGTGGCTGGAAATACTTCGACACAAATCCGCTTGCGTCGAACGGACAGCATCGCCGCGAAAAATGTTTCGCCAACGTGACATGCGCACCAGACTTGGCGCGGTTGCTAAATTCGTTCGGGGATTACGTTTTTTCGACTGCCCCGCGAGGCCCGCTCTATGTGAATCTTTACGCCCAATGCACCGCAGCTGCGAGCGTTTGCGGGACGGATGTAAAATTGCAGATGCGAACGGATTATCCGTGGGATGGGAAGGTCAACCTCAGCGTCGCCCCAGCTGAGGGGCTTACGTTTTCGCTCATGCTGCGGATTCCGTCGTGGTGCCGCAAATTTACCGTTTGCGTCAACGGCAAGCGAATCAACAATCCGCCGCGTAAGAAAGGCTATGCACAAATTCGCCGCCAATGGGCCACCGGCGACGAAGTTACGCTCGAACTGGAAATGCCCATCGAGCGAATCACCGCCCACCCCCGCATGGTCAACAACATCGCCAAAACCGCCATCCAGCGTGGCCCGCTGGTTTACTGCATCGAACAATGCGACTACTCACCGAATGTGCGTTCGGTGACGATTGGCCAAAACGCTGCCTTAACGGCGCGGTTAGACAAAAAACTTTTCGGTGGCGCGGTCGTAATTGAGGGCAAAGCCTTCGCCGCGTCGAAGGCTGGTTGGGGCGGAAAATTGTACCGCCCATCCGAGCAAATCCAATCGCGTGCGATAAAACTTCGGGCGATCCCATATTATTTGTGGGATAATCGCAGCGCAGGGCCGATGGCGGTCTGGATTCCCGAGGCGTAAACGTATTTAGACAGGATAACAAGATAAAGAAGTTTTCAGTAGTCAGTGATCAGAAATCAGTAAGAAAATTCACCACAAGAGAACACAGAGATCGCAAAGATAGTTTTTAATTCTTTATAAATCCTATCTTTCGTGTTCCTTGCGTTCCTTTGTGGTAAAAATTCTTTCTTCTCTTTCTGAAAACTGAAAACTTAAAATAAACAATGAAATCATCAGGCAAGAAAAATCGAAAAGCTGAAATTGAAAAAGTCGCAACACGCATTGCTGATGTCGCGAAAAATCTTGGGGCGTTGCAAATTATGGAAGTTTGCGGAACCCATACCGTCAGCCTTTTGCGGACGGGCGTTAAGAGTATGCTTCCGGAAAACGTGCGATTAATCAGCGGCCCGGGGTGTCCGGTTTGCGTTACGTCGCAGGGTTATCTCGACGCCGCCTGCCAGATCGCCGCCCGCGACAACGTCACAATTTGCACGTATGGCGATATGGTTCGCGTGCCGGGTTCGACGGGCAGTTTGGAGCAGCATCGCGCACGCGGGGCAAAGGTCAGCGTTGTGTATTCCCCTCGCGATGCCCTAAGCGCAGCCCGCGAAAATCCCGACGAGCAGTTCGTGTTTCTTGCAGTTGGGTTTGAGACGACGACTCCGGCGACGGCGGCGACTTTGCTGGAGGCTGCTGCCAGTGGTGTCGAAAATTTCCACGTGCTGTGTGCGCACAAGCTCGTGATTCCGGCGATGAACGCGCTGTTGGCCGGTGGTGAGGTTCCCATCGACGGATTCCTCTGCCCCGGGCATGTCAGCGTGATTATCGGTAGCGACGCGTATAAGCAGATCGCAGCCGACTACCACAAACCATGTGTTGTGGCGGGGTTTGAACCGCTCGGAATGCTGACTGCGATTTCGATGATTCTCGAACAAATCGCCGCCGGCGAGGCCTACGTGCAAAACGCATACGGCCGAGTGGTTACACCCTCAGGCAACACGCAGGGGTGGGGGCTGATCGAAAAAGTTTTCGAACCTGGAACAGCTACGTGGCGGGCAATCGGTGACATTCCCGGTAGCGGACTGAATCTTCGCGACGAGTTTAAGCGATTCGATGCGTTGGAATTTTTCGGCGTGGAGATGGGCCCGGACGTCTGCCCACCCGGTTGCCGCTGCGGAGAAGTCATTCAGGGAAAAGTTACGCCCGACCAATGTCCGCTGTTCGCCACCAGCTGCACACCCGTCGACGCGATCGGCCCGTGCATGGTCAGCTCGGAAGGCACCTGCGCGGCGTGGTATAAATACGGAAGAAGGGACTAGGGAGCAGGGACTAGGCAATAGGAAAAAGTGAGACGTAAATGGATAGCAAACGCATAACATCATCGCCTTTTGAAATTTCGGCAGAGTGCGGGGTTGTGCGCGAGATTCTTACGCTTGGTGACGGGTACGCCACGGGTGTGTTTGTGCATTCACCCCAGGTAAGGGGGGGCGCAAAATTTCCGGTACTGTACCTTCACGGTATTCAGTCGCACCCGGGATGGTTTTTCGGTTCGGCGATGCGTATGGCGGAGTGTGGTGGTGAGGTATATCAGGTTACGCGGCGAGGCAGTGGTGACAACGTCGTCTCCAAGGGCCATGCCCGCTCGGTGAAGCAGCTGATGGACGACGTGGCAACGGCGATAGACTTTGCGTGTAGTCGCAGCGAAACCGAGAAGGTGCATCTTATGGGCGTTAGCTGGGGGGGGAAGCTCGCAGCTGGTTACGCGTTGCAGAGGCAGGACGAGCGGGTTGCATCGCTGACGTGCATTGCACCGGGAATCTTCGCGAAAGTCGACGTGCCGCTACGAATGAAACTCGCGATAGGCAAGGCCCTGCTGATGCAGCCGCGAAAAGCGTTTCCGATTCCGCTCAACGAACCGGAACTTTTCACGGACAACCCTGCGATGCGGAAATTTTTACGCGACGACCCGTTGCGATTGCACGAGGCCACGGCGCGTTTCCTGTACGTCAGCAGAATGCTGGACAGGCAGTTGCAGCACGGCAGAAAAATTGGCGTGGCGACAAAGTTGATTCTCTCCAGCGACGACAAGATTATCGACAATGCCCCGACTCGCAAATTTTTCGAGCAGACCTGCGATGATCTGCAAATTACGGAACTTCCCGGTGCCCACACGCAGGAGTTCGAGCAGAACCCCGAACCGCTGTACAAAATTTTGACACAAATCGTAGGGTCGGCCATTGCCGACCACCGGCAACGCCGGAGATAATATTAACATTGTCATTGCGAGCGAAGCGAAGCAATCTCATTTTTGTTAGTTTAGATTGCCGCGTCGCTACGCTCCTCGCAATGACAACTCGAAAGGTAGTCGGCAATGGCCGACCCTACAAGAATTAGGACACTTTGAGATTTAACAATGAACAAACGCACATTTTTGGGATTATCTACCGGCCGCGCCGCCGATGGAATCGACGCCGCACTAATCGCCATCAGCGGTGATGGTGACGAGATGACCGTCGAGCAAATCGCATGTACCGACCGCATGTACCCGCAGGATATTTCGCGCAGGATACTTGCCCTTGAGGGCGGACACGCCGAGCCGCTACGAATGCTCGCCGATCTCGACCGCGACATTGCCTCCGCCGCCGCTGCGACGGGAAAACTTCTGCTGGCCGAAGCGAAACTCGATCTTACCGACGTTGAGGGCCTCGGGTGGTCGGGGCAGACGGTGTACACAGCTGCGGGTGACGACGAAAAACGTGCGACGCTGGAACTTGGCAGCGGGTCTCGCATCGCCGCCAAACTTCGCGCGACCGTCGTCGATGGTTTTGCCGAGTCGGACATTGCCGCCGGTGGTGTTGGTGGGCCGGTAACGGCGTGGCCTCAATGGTTGATGTTTCGCGATGAGCAACTCAGCAGGGTGATGGTTCACCTCGGGGGCGCGGCGACGATGACGTTTATCCCCGCCGGTTCACAGCCCAGCGATGTTGTGGCCTACGATGTCGGCCCGGGTACGCTCGTCATCGACGAAATGGTGCACAAGTTTCATCACAAACCTTTCGACACTGACGGTTCGATTGCCGGGGGCGGAAAAGTCAATACTGTGATGCTCAACGAATTGCAGGGTGACCCGTGGTTCCAAAAATCGCCTCCTAAGCGGGTGAGGGTGGAGGATTGGTCGGCGAAGCATGTGTGGCGCGTTTTGCAGATCGCCCAGAAGCACAACTGCAGCGGGGCTGACATGATCGCCACCGTCACCGAGCTAACTGCCCGCACGGTTTGCGAGGCTGTGAGCAAACTCACCGAACGCCCGCACGAAGTTATCCTCACCGGCGGTGGGGCGATGAACATTCAGCTGTCCGGGCGAATCCGCGAACTGCTGTCACCATGCAGCACATACACGGTTGAAAAATACGGATTTTCGCTAAGGGCTGAGCAACCGACCTGCTATGCGGTGCTGGCGGCTGCAAGATTAGACGCTTATCCCGCGCACACCCACACCGCCACCGGCGCCACCGTACCTGCAATTCTCGGTTCGGTTACAATAGGATAGAGTTTCATCGAGACATCAACCAAGTACATTAAATGTTTTCTATTCTTGTAGTGTTGTTATTCCTAAAAATTAGCGTGATTACCTTACGGTTTTTTTTCGGCGGCTGGTAGACATTCTCCTTGACAAACTTGGATAATCATATTAGCATTTGCGTACCTGAATGCTTGTTCAGATGTGCGGGTTGTCTTGCTCAAACTCGCGTGTGTTTAGTATGCTCATTCCTTTTTATTGGTTGTAATTGTTAACCATCAAAGGGAAAAAATCAAAAAAGGAGAAAGAAAATGTTAAAAAAAGCACTGGTTGTTCTGGTTATGTCCACAGTTATTGTTGCGAGTCAATTGGCAATACAAGCTGCTCCGGTTTACTACTCAGGAAACGGGAGCTACTATGAATTACTGGATTCGCAAACTACTTGGTGGGATGCAAATACTGCAGCTTCGGGTTTGAGCTACGCCGGTCGTCCAGGTCATCTGGCTACGATTACGTCCGCAGATGAGAATCAGTTCATACTCGATACGTTTAGTCCCCATCAAGTACCATATGGATTTTGGTTGGGAGCCAATGATGTAGCTGTTGAGGGGGAGTGGCGTTGGGTAACCGGCCCTGAGGCGGGGACACTTTTTTCTTTGGGGCGAACCAGCGTTGGATACACATTCTGGGGAAGCAACGAACCAACCAACTGGAACGGCATCGAGCACTTCCTTGTATTCGATGCCGAAGGAGGCAGCGGTCTACCCGAATGGGACGACAAGCCTTTTGACTACACACAGAACTATCTTGTGGAATACAGCGTTCCCGAACCGGCGACGATGGGGTTGTTGGTGATCGGCGGGTTGGCGTTGCTGCGAAGAAAGTCAAAAAAATCGGCTGGAGCAATTAACGATTAACCTGTAATATGCCTTCTGGCTGCGGGGATGAATGTTGCTTGTTTCAGACCGCTCGGGTCGACTGGCCTCAGCAAGGCAAACTAACAGCCTCTGATCCAGAATCTGGTGACTATTTCGGCCGACGCCGTAAGCACCTTTTTTTATTACGCTCGTTCCAGAACACCACGGGTTTAATCGCGGGTGAACTGCCGGAGGTGGGACTCGAACCCACACTATGTTGCCATAACGGGATTTTGAATCCCGCGCGTCTGCCAATTCCGCCACTCCGGCGTGGAGATAGAGCGATTCTCAAAAGTCTTTTCCGTTTGATGCTGGCTGCGAGCGACCCTAACGTCGTCCGGCTACATCGGCATAGCTTATTATGCCTGCTTCGCCGTCCTTGTCAGTGACGCTCTCGCTGGCGCCTAAAACGAAAGAACTCTAGAGAACCACTCTGGACTCAGGATTTAACAACATCAGACCCGAAATGTCAATCGGATTGATGCTTTTATTCACCCCAATCACACAAAAAATGCCCGAAATTAAGCAAAATTAAAGGATCGGCAGCATAACTGGCGGCAGGGGAAGTTTTTTTTACAAAAATCAGGAAATCCCCGACTTCAGTAACGCTTCTATCTTAAAATAAGGGTGTTAGAGAAGAACGTACGGCCCAGAGCAGGTGAGGTTTATCACTTTGTACTTGGGTGTGCGGGGTGTAATGTGTGCCGCGATGTGTGTATTGCGGTGATGTGGGTTTTCCGCCTATGGCGGGGTGTTTGGAGGTATTGTTAGGTGAGAATTAAAGGTAATAACAAAGTGGGGAAAAGGGGCGCCTTTACGCTGGTAGAGCTGCTGACGGTTGTGGTTTTGCTGGGCGTGGTTGCGGCGGTTGTGCTGCCACATGCGGGGTATTCCGACCGCGAAAAGGCATTGCTGGCTGCTAAAAAAGTCGCCGCCGACATTGAATATGCCCAAGGCGAGGCCGTCAACAGACAAGCGTCCGTGACGATAAGTTTTTCACCCGGTGCAGAAACGTATTCGCTTACGTTGGCCAGTGGGGGAACGGCATTGACTGATCCGCTAAGCGGTAACGATTTTAACGTCAACTTACCCGGGGACCTTCAGGCTGCGGGTGTCGACCTGAATTCCGCCAGTTTTGGCGGCAGCACGACGCTGACGTTCAACGCATATGGCGAGCCTGTCCAATCCGACGGTACACCGATATCGGCTGGTTCCGGGGTGGTCGTAAGATGCGGGGATTCGCTCTTTACCGTAAGTGTTGCGCCGGTTACCGGGCGAGTAACGGTTGTTCCGGGCACTTAGGGGCTAGAATTCTACCAGTCGGGGGATATTCCAGCATCTTTCCGTAAAATTCCTGAATTTCGTCTGTGCTCATGATATCTGCCGCCAAAAAGACTCACGCTGGCGTCGTTATCAGGACGATAAACGTGATAGCAAAAAGAGCAAGGAAGCTTTGTGCTGGGATTTTACGGAGAATACTGCTGTGCTATGCCCTTATCTGGAAAAGTCGAATTCGCGATGCTCGGCCCACTTGAATATGTGGAACATCACTCAAACGTTCGCACATTGTGCGGGTGAGTATGGCAGCTGTCCGGTATATCAGGAGCTTAGGACAAATTCCTCAAAGGATGAACATATCTCCTACATCCCCGTCAAAGTCGCCATTGCAATGTGAGGCGTTGACTCTGGTTGCTGCTTTTCTGGACCACATTCGGGTAGAGTGCGGCCTTGCGGAGCTTACGTGCTCTGCGTACCAACGAGACCTGACGCATTTCACCACGTTTCTGGACGATACCGACTGCCACAGCTTCGCCGAGCTGACCACGGAGCATATCGAGGGGTTTTTGCGATATTCCCGCAAGCGTGGATTGGCATCGTCGTCGACGGCCCGCTCGCTGGCAGCTGTCCGAATGTTCTGCCGCTACCTCGTGCTGCAAGATATCACCAAACGCGACCCGTCGGTTATTATCGACTCCCCGCGAAAATGGAATCGGCTACCAACAGTCCTCAACGACGAGTCTGTTCGCATTCTTCTCGACACCCCCGACCCGGCCTGCGACAAACACGCAATTCGCGATCGTGCGATTCTCACCGCCCTTTATGCCACCGGCATGAGGGCAAGCGAGGTTGTGGGTTTACAGCTGACGGATATCAACACAGAACTTGATATTATTCGGGTTTTGGGCAAAGGCTCCCGCGAACGCATCGTTCCGCTGGCAGCTGGCGCTCTACGAGAAATCGAACGCTACGTAAACGAGTATCGCCCGCTTTTGCTACGTGACAAAGAAACGAATGTGCTGTTTTTGTCTCGCACGGGGCGGCGATTGATGCGCGAGGATGTTTATCGGATCGTCGTGAAGTATGTGCAGCGGTCGGCGCTGAAGGGGAAAATCAGCCCGCATACGTTGCGGCATTCTTTTGCGACGGAGCTGCTAAAAGGCGGAGCCGATCTCCGCAGCGTGCAGGAAATGCTCGGCCACGCAGACATCAGCACCACGCAAATCTATACCCATGTCGACGCCGCCCGCTTAAAGGCCATTCACAAGCAGTTTCATCCACGAGGTTGAGCGAGTGCTATGAGTTTTCCCAGGCAGCCTCGTCATCCGTAAAAAATTTCACCCGCGACTTTTTGTACTGGGCGGTCGTCCAGAGTTCACGGCGGGGCGGGTTTTTAATTTTCGCGGAGATGCTTTCGATTATGCTTTCTGCATCGGGGCGGTTTTGTCCCTGGATCATGGTGTAGAGCGTGAAGCCCCAATCCTCCGCTCGCGGGCGAAGGTAGCAATGCGTAACCGACGGAAACTCCGTCGCCTGCGTCCCCGCGAACTCGGCATGGTCGTTGGACACATCCCAAACGACCATTACGTTAGTCGTAGCTGCGACATTTTGATGATTGACGGCGGCGGCGTAGCGGCGTATCTTTTTCGTAGCGATGAGTTCGTCCGCACAGCTCAGCAGCTGTTCTGCTGTCAGCCCGACTTTCGCCCCCAGCTGGGCAAACGGTTCGTCGACTCGCGGTAAGTCCATTTGCAGCCCGCGTATCGCAGCCTGATATTGCGGGGTGATTTCGACGTCGCCCGCAGCTTTTGAGGTTTGCGGTGCGGGTTCGGCCGGGCTTGCCGTTACGGGGTCGGCACCGTCAAAATCGAATCGCACGCGAAGTTTGAATTTTCGTGTGGCCGGTAACGTCAGGTGTTTTTCGATATTGGCCTTCGCCCCCAGCCGTTCGACTGTTCTCTGCAACCCGAGCGAACTTTGCGCCGAAACGGCAAGCGTAAACCATAAATTGTAGCGGTCGTCTTGGCGTGCATAGCAATGGCTAACCCCGGGGTGGGCGGCTACGACGGCGGCGGTGTCGTCGAGGGAGTTTTGAGAGTCACCGGCTGCGAAGGCTACCAGAGCGATGGAATATCCGAGCGAAGCGGCGTCGAAAATACCGCTGATATCGCGGATGAATCCCCCGTCAGCCAAATCCGAGACACGCTCGAGAACTCGCTGCTGTGTCCAATCAAGTTGCTTCGCGATCTTATCCCAAGGGCGACGCACCAGCGGCACGGCGTCCTGAAGTATGTTTAAAAGCAGGGCGTTGTCGCGGCGGTGAGGTTTGGGCGGTGCTAGTCCCACAGTTCGTGCAAATCCCGAAGTGCCTTGGGTTGCGAGAAAATCTCGTGATAGATCATCGCCTGCCTCGCCGCTGCAGCGTTGAGCTGAACCGTAGTTTTCACCGCCCCGGTGAGGGGTTCCAACGCTCCGTCGCATGGAACAGTGCGGTGAACGTCGCTATGCTCACGCGGCGCGACCAGCCGTGACCTGCCCCTCTTTGCAGCAGCACGATTGTGAACAACTTTGGGCGGGCGCAGCTTCTCCATCCCGGATGATTGCAATTGCATGGGCTTGGGTATAGGGATCGGAATCGGCTGGGGGTTATGTTCCGGTTGATCCGGAACCAATCGCCGCCGCTCGGGTTTTATGAAATCGCTAATCGCCGCCTTTTGACTGCGAACCGGGGGTGGCGGAACGGGAATGGGTTCCTGCTCTATGACCATCCAGTCGTCTTCATTCTCGCTGTTTTGGAGTTTCGCCTCATCTCGCAAAGCCTGCAACCGCTCTTGTTCCTGCTGCTCTTCGCGTTTCTTCTTGATGCTCGACACAACGCTGCCGACAATTCCCAACACGGCGACAGCGACAAAAAACAGTACCTCGACGACACCACTTCCGCCTTCAGCGAGAATCGAAATGTTTAACAGTTCATTCATATTTTGACCGCAATGCAGTTGTCAGCGTTGAAGGTTACTTCTAAAATTTACTTCGTCGATCCGGGGGCGTTCTGGTCGGGCGACCCACCGATGCTGTTTCGCATTGTGGTGTCTGACTGGATATTTTTCATCTTGTAGTAGTCCATGATGCCCAGATTTCCGGAGCGGAAAGCGTCGGCCATCGCCTTGGGGATTTCGGCTTCGGCGAGAACGACTTTCGCGCGGTTTTCCTGCGTCAGGGCCTTCATTTCCTGCTCCAACGCCATTGCCAGTGCGCGACGTTTTTCGGCCTCGGCCTGGAAGCGGTGCTTGTCGGCTTCGGCTTGGTCGGCCTGGAGTTTGGCACCGATGTTGTCGCCTACGTCCACGTCGGCGATGTCGATGGAGAGAATTTCAAACGCGGTTCCGGCGTCGAGGCCTTTGCTCATGACGGTTTTGGATATCTTGTCAGGGTTTTCGAGCACGCCTTTGTAGGTGTCGGCCGAGCCGATGGTCGTAACGATGCCTTCACCGACGCGGGCGATGATGGTTTCTTCTGTGGCACCACCGATGAGGCGGTCGATGTTGGCGCGGACTGTTACGCGGGCCTTGGCCTTGACCTGGATGCCGTCTTTTGCGACGGCGTCGACGGTGGTTTTACCGGCGATGGGGTTGGGGCAGTCGATGACCTTGGGGTTAACGGATGTTTGGACAGCTTCGAGGATATCGCGGCCGGCAAGGTCAATCGCCGTAGCCGTCTGCCACGTCAGCGTGATGTTCGCACGGTTGGCGGCGATTAGTGCGCGGACAACGTTCATCGGACGTCCACCGGCCAGTACGTGCGACTCCAGCTCGGTGCTGGAGAGGTTCAACCCCGCCCGCACAGCCTGGATTCTGGCAAGCACGATAACATGCGGGTTTACCTTTCGCAAACGCATGGCGATCATCTCGAAGATGCCAACACCGGCACCGGCCGCCAACGCCTGCAACCACAAACCAAACAGCGGGCCGAAAATTGCGAGGAATACGATTCCGATTACTACCAGAACTCCGATTAAGACCCATAGACCCGTAGACGCTGCCGCCAGCATTGATATCATCTCAAACATTTCATTACCCTTTCTAAAAAACCCACCGATTAGATGGACCCAAAATTATTCAGTTTTTCTGACGACAACATCTGTTCCGCCAGCTTTTATTACAATAACCTTTTGTCCCTTCTCAATCAACTCATGTTCTGCAAGTGCGACAACTCTTTGTCCATCGACGGAGATTTTACCTGACGGCCGCAACTCCGTTTCCGCGATTCCGGTTTTACCCACCAGCTGCTGCAGCTTGCTGACCTCGGGTGTGCCTTCGGCGGTGGCGTCTTTTGGCTTTCGCAAAAACAGCAGATGCCCCAGCGGAGACTTCGGAAGAATTTTCATCATCATAAAAAGATACAGCGGAATCGACATCAACCCCAACAGCAGCACCAGGGCACCGGCCAGCGGGCTGATGCGAAATCCGTAATACGCCGCTCCGATAATCGCCCCGATAGCCATCACCAGCAAAACACCAAACGACGGTGTGACAATTTCCAGCAGCATCAGAACCGCAGCTGCGCCCAGCAGAATTCCAATCATCGCGATATCGTTCATCTCAGCCAGCATCTCAAACATTATACAGTTTCTCCATTTTCGGTAGCAGGTTCCACGACGATTCGGTTTCCGTCGCGGGCCACGACTCGTACTTTCGTTCCGGGATCGATAATTCCCGAATCGCTGACGGCATCGAGCAGGTCAGCACCGAATCGAACCTCACCTACAGGGTGCAGCTGCGCGACAACCACGCCCAAGTCGCCCTGGCGAATCCGCAGCATGGGCGAATCTTCACTTCGCGGTGCGTCGGTAGCCGGTTGAGCTTCGGCGAGGATCAGTTTACTTTTCTGCATTATCGACCATTTCGGTAGTACCCGCGACAGCAGGGCCATCGCCACAATCGCCGCCACGAAAGATATGCACAACGACATTGCGGCGTTGTTGAAGTACGTCCAGTCGACCTCGGTCGACGGTAGGGGGATTTCGGTCGGTGCGTTGGGAATCAGCATCGCCAGCAAGGCAGCAATGCAAAGCAGAATTCCCGAAATTCCTGCGACCCCGAATCCGGGAATCACGAAAATTTCCAGCAGTATCAACACGACTCCGAGTCCGAAGATTGCGATTTCCCACCAGTTCGCCAGCCCCGTAAGGAACTGGGCACCGAACATGATCGCGAGGCAGATAATCGCGAGAATTCCGCAGACTCCGAATCCGGGCGTATGCATTTCGGTGTATCCGAACAATATTGCCAAGAAGAAAAGCCCGCTCATGACGATCGGATTGGTGAGTATTCCGACGAGCCGTTCCGACCACGAGTCTTCAAGCACGACCGGCGGGGTGGTGATGTTGAAATGCTTTATGATGTCTGCGTAGGGATCGTCGGTGGGAGCATCAATAACATTTTTGACGAACCCGTACTTCACGGCCTCCTTGGTGGTCATCGTCAGGAGCTTGCCTTTTTGCAAAACAACCTGCATAAATTCCCATTCTCGCAGCTGTGCAGATTTTTGTCTTGTTTCGTCGGTAGGCTTGGTGGGGGCGTCCTGTACGACCTTGTACTTGTACTCCGATTCCAACACATAGCGGAGTTCGCCAGTTTTGATGTTTCGCACCAGCCAAACTTCCTGATCGTGTGAAACCATACTGGTCGACAGCGCGGAATTGTACCCATGGTTCTCGGCTGACTCTTTGAACTCGGCGCGAAGAACGGTTTCAATTTTTTCCCGTTTGACACCTTCAAGTTTTTCACGCATGTTGATGGGTGCGCTGTCGCCAAACTTCCCTGTCGGGGTCATGATGATTTCGTCGCAGGCCATCGCGATCATGCTACCAGCCGAGATCGCACGAGTCCGCACGTAGCAAACGATGTAGACGTTTTTCATGTCATGCTTGATAGCACGGGTAATATCAAGCGCCGCATCCACAGCTCCGCCCCATGTGTCCATATCGAAAATTATCAGCTGTGCACCGCCGCCACGGCACTTGCGAAACTTTCGCTGGATGGCGTCGAAAGTTTTTTGCGTTATCGGTTCGCGAACGGTGATGATGAAGGCTTTGTCGATTTTTTCCGGTAGCGGGGGGTGTTTGACCTTCGGTGGCGGGGCGAACCAACCATCTTTGATGATTTTCGCACCTGCAGGTATCGGAATACTACCAGCCGTTGGGTAATCGTCTATCGATGATACCCCTCTGGGTTCCGCCCGAAGCACAACCGACAAAACAACTAACCCCAACAATGTCACGAATATGATACGTTTCATGCTTGGCATTGTATGCAGTAGGGCGGCGGGTAGCAATAGCATAGCCACCTAAAATCCCGTTTTGTGCTTGAAACTCGTGACAGGGTGGCCTAAATCCGAAATGCTAGACAGCATAAATCCGAAATGCGAATTTCTAAATGCGAAACAATTTCGAATGTTTAAAATCAGAATTCTCAAAACAAAACCGACAATTCGTATGCACAGGCTTCAAATTTCGAAAATTTAAATTTCGCATTTGTTTAGGATTTAGAAATTCGTATTTCGAATTTAAGCAAGCGACGCTTGCGTTAAAGTTCGTATTCCTTGATTTTGCGGTAGAGCGTTCGTTCGCCAATTCCGAGAATGGAGGCGGCCTTTTCGCGGTTGCCTTCGACCATCTTCAGGGTGTTGCGGATGAGTTGCTTTTCGGCCTGCTCTATGCTGATACCCGCGAGCTGCCCGAACTCTTCCTTCGCGAGCGCGTCGGGTGCGGAGTGAATTTCCTGCGGTAGATCATCTACGCCGAGTTTTTCGTCATCGACTGCCAGCACGACCATATTTTCGATTACGTTTCTCAGTTGGCGGATATTTCCCGGCCAGGGATAACTCATCAGCACACGTCGGGCCTCGGAGGTAACACCGTCGATCTTGCGATTGTGCCGCTCGTTGGCGCTTTTGAGAAACGTCTCTATCAGCAGCGGAATGTCGTCACGCCGCCGACGAAGCGGGGGAATGTCAATCGTCGCACCTTTGATGCGGAAGTACAGATCCTCGCGAAATTCCTTCGAGCTGACCTTGTCGGCCAGGTCGCTGTTGGTGGCCGAGATAATCCGCACGTCGACTTGCTTAGGTTCGTTGGATCCCACGCGAATGACCTCGCCGTTTTCCAGCACGCGAAGAAGTTTGGCCTGCATGGTAAGCGGCATGTCTCCGACCTCGTCGAGAAACAGCGTTCCACCGCCGGCGTGCTCAAAACGGCCCGGCCGATCGGATGTCGCGCCCGTATACGCACCCTTGACGTGCCCGAAGAGTTCATCCTCGAGCAGGGTTTCGCTTAGCCCGGCGCAGTTGATGGTTACGAATTTGCCCTCGCTGCGTTTGGAGTTCTGATGGATGGCGTTGGCGAAAAGTTCCTTACCTGTGCCGCTTTCACCCAGCAGCAAAACCGAAATATTGCTCGGGGCGATGCGGTGTACGGTGTCGAGAATTTCCAACATCGGTTTCGATTGCCCGACAATATTTCCGAATCCGTATTTATCGTCCAGGCGTTCGCGAAGTTCGCGAATCATGCGGCGTTGGGCGGTAACTTCGGCGGCACGGCCGACCTGAGCACGAAGCTCGTCGAGGTCGAGCGGTTTTTCGATGTAGTCAAACGCGCCGTTTTGCAGGGCCTGGCGGCAGGTATCGACGGATGAGTGTGCGGTTATGAGGATAACCTTCGCGTTTGGAAGTTTTTCGCAGACGGTGCCCAACACGCCAAGCCCGTCTATGTCGCCACCGAGCATCAGGTCGGTTACGACGATATCGAAAGGCTCACCGGCGAGCCTGGCCACCGCGGCTGAGCCGTCGTGAACGACCGTGCAGCGATGGCCCAGGCGCGAGAGACCCTCTTCGATGGCCTCTGCGTGGGCTACCTCGTCCTCGACGATCAGGATGTTGGCACTGGTTGGCTTTTCTTTTTCCATGGTTTCCTGCACGTTTTGAGACTACTCGCGACGCAATGAGTATACAAATAATGCCGGGATTGTCACAGGCCGCTCTTGGGGAGCCAGCCCTAAGGGCATTAGGATAAGCCCTTCGTGCCATTTGGATACGCTCTTCTCTGCCCACCGCGGAGAGCCTGAAAGGCTCTAATTGTCAAGCCCTTCGCTGCCCACTGCG
>DAOVZK010000086.1 GCA_030635145.1 Planctomycetota bacterium
GAACGAGCTTGGACGGTTGTCGCTACTTCTGCCCGGAATAATCGCAGCGTCTATCAATTCTTCCTCGATGCCGTCAACGCTACCTACGCTGACATGCCATATCCCAAGCTCATCCCCGCAAATCTGTGAAGGGATACGAAAATTTACATTTCACACCAAACACAAACTATCGCGTAAGTATTATGGGTCGACTATCCAGCTTGTTTTACGACAACATATATGATGAGTCAAAATCCTGACGCCCTTGCGGAAATCTGGTTTCGCCGTTACAATCCCCGCGTGAAAATTTTTAATTTTAATAAGGACAAATACGACATCGTCATTATCGGCGGTGGGCATGCGGGAACCGAGGCGGCGCAGGCAGCGGCGGCACTTGGAATTGATGTTGCGATGGTAACGCTCGACCCCGCCGTCATTGCGCAGATGTCGTGCAACCCAGCCGTCGGCGGTGTGGGAAAAGGCCAAATCGTTCGCGAAATCGACGCACTCGGCGGACTTATGGGCCGGGCCGCCGACGCGACGGGAATTCAGTTTCGTATGCTCAACGCCTCGAAAGGCCCCGCCGTTCACGGGCCACGTTGCCAGTCCGACCGCCACGCCTACGCCAAATGGATTCAGCACGAACTTTCGCAGCTGGACAACCTCACAATCGTTCAAGGCGAAGCTGTGGGAATCGTTACCAAAAGCGGGGCCGTCTGCGGAGTAGAAATTTTACCGAGCGGCGGCGATGCAAACGGCAATGTAAACGGCAATGTAAACAGCAGTAGCAACGCTGGCGATTCGGGGAAAAATTCGACCGTCACGCTGCAGGCCCGCGCGGTAATCGTGACAGCTGGAACGTTTCTCGGTGGCGTGATGCATTGCGGAGAGAAGGTTTGGGAAGGCGGACGAATCGGCGAACCCGCGGCCAACACGCTCAGCGAATCGCTGAGGGTATGCGGGCTTGAGATCGGACGGCTGAAAACCGGCACATGCCCGCGAGTGGCGGCAGAAAGCGTAGACTACGACAAAACCCAGCGGCAGGACGGCGACGATCCGCCGATACCGTTTAGTTTCATGAACGCCCGGCTGGACGTCGAGCAAATCCCCTGCTGGCTGACGGCAACGAACGAAGAAATCCACAAAGTCGTGCGGGAGAATTTTCACCGTGCCCCGATGTACACCGGGCAGATTCAATCTACCGGCCCGCGGTATTGCCCGTCGTTTGAAACCAAGGTCGAACGCTTCGCCGACAAAACATCGCACCTGATTTTTCTCGAACCCGAAGGCCGACCGGAAAATACGAACTGGATCTACTGCAACGGCATGCCGACCTCGCTGCCGGTCGATGTGCAGGATTTCATGGTTCGCAACATCCCCGGACTCGAGCGAGCCGAAATTTTGCAGTACGGTTACGCCATTGAGTACGACTATTGTGCGCCCACGCAGCTGCTGGCGTCGCTGGAAACGAAATCCACTCGCGGGCTTTTCCTCGCGGGGCAAATCAACGGCACGACCGGATACGAAGAAGCCGCCGCCCAAGGCCTCATCGCCGCCGTCAACGCCGTGCGCTCGCTACGGAAAACCGAACCCGTCGTGCTCAATCGGGACGAAGCGTACATCGGGGTGATGATCGACGACTTGGTAACCAAGGGCGTGACGGAACCGTATCGAATGTTCACGTCGCGGGCCGAGCATCGCCTGCTGCTGCGAGGGGATAACGCGGATCGTCGCCTGACACCCCGCGGCCGCGAGCTGGGAACCGTCAACGACGAACGATGGTCGGTGTTTACGAAAAAACAAATCGCAGCCGAAAAACTCAAGGAACTGCTGCAGTCAACCCGCGTCGACGGAAAAAGCATCTGGGAACTGCTGCGACGTCCGAAGGCTTGCATCGACAAACTGCTGGATTCGCTCGGGCAAAACGCCCCCGAGCTGCTGACGCTGGCCGAGCAATATCCGCAAACTCTGCGAACCGGCGCTATCGATGCCGGGTACGAAGGGTACATCGACAAGCAATACCGGGCCGTGGAGCAAATGCGAAATCTCGACGCGCAGAAGATCCCCGCCGACTTCGACTACGCGAGCATTTCGCAGCTGCGATGGGAAGCACGCGAACGCCTCGCGGCGATCCGGCCGGGAAATCTCGGGCAGGCGTTGCGAATCAGCGGAATCACACCCGCCGACGTGACTGTACTCAGCATACACATGGCGGCACGGCAGTAAAAATAGCTCTTTGTAAGGTGGCTTGGCTACACCATGGGGGAGCCACAGGTTATCTCTGACATTTAGCCCTGAAAGGGCGACAAGGATTTAGCCGGGGGTAAAGCGAAGCGAAACCCCCGGATGTGTGTCTTTAGAAATAAGCCCCAACGGGGCGACACCAACCGCGACCACGGAGGCATCATTATTTTGCTCCCCTCTCCGATGGTTATTTGCCTGTCGTGCTACGAGCTGCCGCCCTTTCAGGGCTTGTATGTTATTGGAGGCTCTTTTCCCGTGGGTTGTCACCCACGGCTAAACTCTGGTCACCCCTTCGGGGTTAAGGCTACAAAGCTCTTGGCTTGGACATTGGTCATTCCTTGTTGGGTTTTGGATATTCAGTTCAACGCTTTCATGACTATCCGGGGCCGCCGTGTTTCCACCCTGACCTAAAAGCCGTTTGAACCGCGAAAAACTTTGGCGAATGAGGCGTAACCCGCTACAATAACCCGCACATGAAAAATTACGCCAAAAATCTGATCGTCGTACTGATTACCACCCTGCTGGGATTTGCAATTACCGGATGCCAGCCGGAGCAACCTACAGTGAGCGAGAAAATCTGGGTCGCTTCCGACATGACGCAGCTTACGAGCGTCACGCAACCGTTCGTCGACAAAAGTCTGGTCGGCGAGGCGGGGAGCGTGCAGCTGTTTGCCGCCGCGAACGAAACCGTCAGCTTCCAGATAATCGTTGACGCACCGGATGGGGATATCACCAAGCTTTCCCTCACCGCCCCGAACCTCGTAAACGACAAAGACGTCAGCGCAGCTGCGACGATTCGCATTTTTCGTATGCTCCCGGTACTGGTGGAAAAATTTCCCGCATGGTATATCCGCTCGGCCATCGAAACCCCACAGCCCGCCGGGTTCTACGACGTGCTGCTACCTTATGACTCACAGGCAACCTGTGATATCCAAAAAGGCAAGCGGGCGGCGTTCTGGGTAGACGTCAGTGTCCCGCTGACGACCAAAGGCGGAAGCTACAAGGGCAAGTTCACCGTTTCGTCAGGGGTGATGTCGAAAAAATCGCTGAACGTAGAACTTCGCGTTTACGATTTTGCACTACCCGAAACAAAACCGCTCATCGCCACCGGTGGGTTTGACCGCCACGAAGCGTTGCCATTCTTACCAAGCCCCGGAGTGGGGCAAAGCACTCGAGACATCCCGCTACCAATCCCCGACTCAAAATCACCACGCGGGAAGAAGGAAATCACATATTTAATGCAACTAGCCCGCGACCACGGTGTCGATCTTTTCCCCACGGATCTTAAACCCACAATTCAGCGCGATGCCAAGGGCAACTTTCAGCTGGACTGGACGACCTACGACAAAATCGCAAAACCATATCTCGACGGTTCTGCATTTACGAACGGTATCCCCGGCCGAGTTTGGCCGATACCGTTTACTGAAACCTACCCCATCCCCGAAAATTACGGCGGAATGTCGTCGGAGAGCTATTCGCAGATGGCGGGGGAATTCGTATCGCAATGCGTGCGGCATTTCCGTGAGCTTGGGGCGGAAAAACAAATGTTCGCATGGCCGATCCGTAAAAACCCCAGCGGCGAGCAGTACGCGCGATTCATCCGGTTGGCCAGTATCATCCGCCTCTGCGACACCAAGCTGCCAATCATGTCGAACTTACCGCTGGTTCCACCGCTGGAAACCGGCTGGATGCCTCCGAAGACGCTCGCCTCATATGTGGACATCGTGGCAACAAGCGGAAGATGGTTCGACCCACAGC
>DAOVZK010000016.1 GCA_030635145.1 Planctomycetota bacterium
ATGCCGTTTTTAATGAATGGGGACAGCCGAATATCGTATAATGGGACGACTGTTACGTTGATCCCGAATAGGTGGTTGGAACATTCCGCAAAATTCTCCGCAATACTCTCTTGACAGAAGATTGCTCATAGGTGGGCATTGAGACTTGGGCATTGGGCATTTTTTAGTCATGTGGTGGGGAAAGTCTGTATTTTCACGATTTTCTGCGGTATGCTTTTCAAACTAGATAAGAATCAAATTCGGCTAGTGCAAACCCCCGCGCAGGATTTGACGAGGAATTATTATGAGCAATGAAATTAGTGACAAGGGATATTTCGGAATATTCGGCGGGCAGTTTGTTCCCGAGACGTTGATGTCTGCGCTGCAGCAGCTCGACCGGGAATTTACCGCTGCCTGGAACGACCCCGAATTTCACGCCGAGTTCGAGCGATGCCTCCGTGAAATCGCAGGTCGGCCGAGTGAGCTGTACTTTTGCAAGCGCCTAACTGAAGAGTGCGGCGGCGCGAAGATTTACCTCAAGCGTGAGGATATGAATCACACCGGCGCGCACAAAATCAACAATACGCTCGGGCAGGCATTGCTGACGAAGCGAATGGGCAAGACGCGCGTTATTGCCGAGACCGGGGCCGGGCAGCATGGCGTTGCCACCGCGACTGCAGCTGCGGTTTTTGGGCTTGAGTGCGAGGTGTTCATGGGCACCGAAGACATTCGGCGGCAGGCGTTGAACGTTTTTCGCATGAAACTTCTCGGTGCCAAGGTCGTCCCCGTAGAGTCCGGCCAGCGTACGCTGAAAGACGCCACCAACGAGGCGATGCGAAACTGGATGAGCACATCCGAGAACACGCATTACATTCTCGGTTCTGTTTGCGGGCCGCACCCGTTTCCGCTGATGGTACGCGAGTTTCAAACATGCATCGGCATCGAGGCACGCCAGCAGATGCTCGACGTTGCGGGTAAGCTTCCCAACGTTGTTGTTGCGTGCGTTGGTGGTGGCAGCAATGCCGCCGGGATTTTCGCACCAATGATCGACGATAAGGATGTGCAAATGGTCGGCGTCGAGGCAGGTGGGCGGAGCATGAATCTTGGCGACCACGCCGCTCCGCTAACTGTCGGTTCCCACGGTGTGCTGCATGGGAGCTTAAGTTACGTGTTGCAGGACGGCGACGGGCAGACCGCTGAGGTTCACAGCGTTTCGGCCGGGCTTGACTATCCGGGTGTCGGGCCGGAGCACGCCATGTGGAAAGAAACCAATCGCGTGCGTTACACCAGCTGCAGCGACGAAGAAGCCATGGATGCACTGATCAAACTCAGCAGAACCGAGGGCATTATCCCCGCCTTAGAGTCGTCACATGCGGTGTCCGAGGCTTTGAAAATTGCACCGACGCTGCCGAAGGATCAGATCGTGCTGATTAACCTTTCCGGGCGAGGCGACAAAGACTGTAACGAAATTCAGGAAATTCTCGCGAGGCGAAAGTAAAAGAGAATTTTGGAATCGGAGTCAGGAGATTAGTGTAATACCACAAAATTCTATGACGTTAAAGAAGTGTGTTAGCCAGACAGTATTTGTTGGGTTGATATTATTGATTTTTTCTCTCGCAATTTACTCCGAGACAGATACGGGATGGTATGCAGAAGACGTGCTTCTAGAAATAGGACACAAACAGAGCCTTGCAATCGTAAGCGACAAAGACTTGATAAAAATTAATATTCGGATATAATTTTGTCATGGGAAAATATGAGGAATTTCTACTCAAAATATTAAGTGGATCGTCAGATCGAAATATTGATTTTAATGATCTACGTCAATTATTGTTGAGGTTTGGTTTTTCTGAAAACACAAGAGGCAGCCATCATCTTTTCCGAAAAGAAAACGTGGAGGAGAAAATCAATTTACAAAAGGATGGTAGCAAAACAAAACCATACCAAGTTAAACAAGTCAGAAACATTATGCAGAAATACGGATTAGGAGATATATCTGATGTATAAATACGAGATTGTTATGTATTGGAGTGATGACGACAACGCCTTTGTGGCCGAAGTCCCGCAGCTGCCAGGGTGCATAGCTCACGGAAGCACGCAGGAGGACGCATTAAAGAACATAAATGAAGCTATGGGGCTTTGGATTGATACGTCTCGCAAAAGTGGTGATTCTATCCCCGTACCTAAATGTCATCGTCTTATGTATGCATAAAAATAAATAATGAAGGACAATCGAATCATAAATGCGTTTGCGGAGCTGAAATCGGCAGGGAAGAAAACATTGCTGCCGTTTTTCACGGCCGGGTATCCTGACGTCGAAACGACGGGCGGAATTTTGCACGATATCGAAAAACGTGGTGTGAAAATCTGCGAGCTTGGGATTCCGTTCAGCGACCCGATTGCCGACGGGCCTACGATTCAGGCTAGCTATTCCGCTGCCCTCGATGCGGGTGTTACGCTGCAAAAGCTGTTCGATATGGTTCGTAGCTATCGCGCAGAAGGCGGGCAGCTGGGGCTTTTGATGATGGTGAGCTACTCGATCGTGTTTCGCTACGGGGCAGAAAAGTTTTGCATCGCCGCCGCGGATGCAGGGGTCGACGGGCTGATTGTACCGGACTTACCCATGGGCGAGGCCGAGGCTTTTGCACCGCTCGCTGAGGCAAGCGGGTTGTGCAACGTAATGCTCATCGCACCGACGACGCCGGAAGATCGCAAAGTCGAAATCGCCAAGCAGTCCACCGGGTTCGTGTACTATATTTCCGTTAGTGGAATCACCGGCGAGCGGACGAAACTTCCCCCCGAAACCGTCGCCGCCGTGGCCGAGCTTAAAACGCACACCGACACGCCCGTTTGCGTGGGATTCGGAATCAGCAACCCCGAAACCGTAGTCGAGGTCTGCAAAGCCGCCGACGGCGCAATTGTCGGCTCGGCGTTTATCCATCGCATTAACGACGCCGTAGCGGCCAACGCCCCGCGCGAAGAAATCGTCGCAAACGTCGGCCAACTGGTTAGCGAATTGATCGCACCCCTGGCATAGGGGGCACCAGTAGCACTGGATGCAATATTATTTACAAGCGGTGTTGCTGGTCGTCGCATGGCGGTGCTACCACTTCCCTGCAACGCCGATGCGAAGTACAATCTTTGCGAATCGGTTTCAAAAATATCTAAAACCACGGAACGAGCGTTATTTCTGCAAGACATATACATCACGCGTTGCGAATTTCGGGCGGTACTATGCGAGGGCGAAGACTATTGCCACCGCCTGGCACGCAAACACGCCCAATAACAGGGTTCGCAAAGAAATCGATCTTCGGCATTTTAGCACCGTATCTCGAAGACTCCGTCGTGCTGGATATTTACAGCGGAACCGGCACGCTGGGGTTTGAGGCATTGTCGTACGGTGCAGATTTCGTATGTTTCGCCGAATGCAACCGCCGCGTAATCGAGCGGCTGCGACGCAACATCGAAGAACTCAACGCCGCCGAGCAAACGAAAGTCTGGGCCGGTAACGTTGAATCGAAGATGACCGCATGGACGGAAAATCTCGAGCGGGCCGTGGACATCGCGTTTGTCGATCCGCCCTTCCCCGACACCCGGAAATGGGACTGGGATAAAATCACCGACAAAGTCTTCCGCCCCATAACCGAAAAACTCGCCGCCGACGGCCTCGTCGTGCTGCGACTACCGGGTAACGTGCCCTTACCCGAAACCATCGGAACACTGGAACTTCACCGCGAAAAAAAATACGGCGACATGCTCGTGGGGTTCTACGGACGCGTAGAAGATGTTGAAAACTAACGGCCCCGGAGATACAGTAACCTCCGTGAAAGACTCGTACCTTTATTTTGAACCCGAGCGAATCTCGCAGCTCAAGAATCTCAACCTGATGGTGCGTCAGGCCGTCGAGGGATTCATCACCGGATTGCATCGCAGCCCGCACAAAGGTTTCAGCGTCGAGTTCAGCGAACACCGTGAGTATGCACCCGGGGACGACTTGCGGCATCTCGACTGGGTGGCCTGGGGGCGGTCGGATCGCTACTACATAAAGCAGTACGAACAGGAAACCAACTTAAACGCCCACATACTGCTCGACGTTTCCGCCTCGATGGACTACATGCACTCGGCCCCGATTACGAAGTTTTCCTACGCCTGCTACCTCACCGCCTGCCTTAGCTACCTGATGGCCAACCAGCAAGACACCGTCGGGGTCACCGCCTTCGATCAGGACGTGCGATTTGCCCTTCCCCCAGGTTCGACCCCCGCTCATCTCGACCGCATTTTCAAGCTACTGGAAAAAACCCGCCCCGGAAAACGCACCGCCATCGGTGAGACCTTCCATCGGCTGGCAGGAAGCATCGCCAAACGCGGGTTAGTCATCATCATCTCCGACCTGCACGGAGACCCCGACGAAATCCTCAAGGCCCTGCAGCATTTCGTCTACAAAAAACACCAGGTGATCGTATTTCATCTGGTGGACGAGGCCGAGCTGGAGTTTCCGTTTACGAAAATCACGTCGTTCGTGGATATGGAAACCCGCGAGAAAATCCAGGTCGACCCGCGTGACGTCCGGGAGGCCTATCGCAGCGAAGTCCAAGCCTTCATAAACCGATACCGAAAAGAATGCGGCGACAGAAATATCGAATACTCGCTGATTACCACCTCGACCCCCTACGAACGCATGTTGCTGAACTATCTGGCAAAACGAAAAGCAATACTTCGCTAATTAATCTTAAGCAATTTGCTAGCCAGAAGTAACGACCAGCCGCCACGCTGCGATTCTGGACGATTTCCCCGACATTTGCAGCTATTTTTTGCCCACATATCCCCGGCCGATAAAAAAGTTACAGCTGGGAACGAAATATTGACGATATCAGGAATTACGGAATTCTGCGCAGGGATCGGTTTAACCACCCGACTCCCGGTGGGGTTTTGTGTGTAAATTGTTCTGGGAATTCGCGGTTTTAGGCATTTTTTAATAAAATTCTGCAAAAACTGCGAGCATGGAATGCGTAACGGATTGAACGGATGCAAGAACTAACAAATGCGATCACTACATATTTAAACCGGTTGGGTGGGTATAACCTCCCCGTGGCCGCCCTGCAGCTATTCCTGATCGGCATCGCCGTGTGGTTGGTCATGCGTTTTTTGCGTGGCACTCGCGGGGCACGTCTGGTGAAGGGCGCTGCGTTGCTGCTGGCGATTGTTTTCATCGGCATCAGCATCCTCCCGAAAACCGACGAATGGAAACGAATCGAGTTTCTGTACGCCAACTTCCTATGGTTCGCGGCGGTAGCTTTTGTGGTTGCGTTCCAACCGGAGTTGCGGCGCGGGCTTATTTCCATCGGCCAGGCGCGGTTGTTCAGGACGCATCATGGGAGCATCGAAGAACTCGTCGAGGAACTCGTCAAAAGCTCGGAATATCTCGCACGCAACAAAATCGGCGCGATCATCGCCATCGAGCGAAACGTGGGGCTTGGTGAAATCGCAGCCACCGGCACGCTGATGGGCGCTAAGGTCACAGCCAATCTGCTGAATACGATTTTCTACCCCGGCACTGCCCTTCACGACATGGGCGTAATAATTCACGAGCATCGGTTAGCGGCGGCGGGGTGTCAGTTTCCGATGGCCGAGAGCGGCGAGGTCGATCCGTCGCTTGGTTCGCGGCATAGGGCGGCACTTGGATTGGCAAACGACAGCGACGCCGTGGTGCTGGTCGTCAGCGAAGAAACCGGTAGAGTTTCGCTGGCCTACGAAGGACAACTACACATAGGCATTGAAATGGAAAACCTCCCACAAATGCTCTACGAACTGCTGGCTCCGGGGTTGGCACGCAAAAAACACCGGACGAAAACTCGCACCCAGAACCCGGGAGGCACCGCATGAAAGGCCCCACTCCACGCGTTAAAAAATTATCCAGCGTATGGTGGCTGCAGTGCGCACACACGCTTTTCTGGGTGACGATGATCACAATCCTCATCTGGATATACGCCGACGTTAAATACACCGACGAAGTCGAACTAAAAGCGACCCTTGAGCTAAACACCGGCGACTCGAAGAAGATTCTCACATCGAAGAGTGACCACCCCGTAACCTTTACGCTGACCGGAGCGCAGGCTGCCCTTGAACGGTTCCAGACTTCGCTCGCACAGCAGGATTTCGTTTTAAAGCTGGACGTTTCAAAAAATTTCACACCCGGTAAAGATGGTTCGGCCCAGACCCGCACGCTTCTGGAAAAAGCTACCGGGCTGCAAGAACTCGGTATCTCAATCAAAAACATCCAACCTGCCGATATCACCATCCGCCTCGACTCACGCATACAAAAAGACGATATCACCGTAAAACTCGACGCACGCGGTGCAGAACTGGAGTCTGAACCAGCTCCACAGAAAGCGAGTATTCTCGTTTCGCAAAGCAAGTGGAACGAAATCGAAACGGCGCTGGCCGGAGCCCCGCCCGTACTGAAAACGACACCGGTTAATCTGAAAAATTACTCCCCGGGCCCACAAACAATTACGCTGGATATTATCCCGATGATTGCAGATATAGAAGTCAAAGTCATACCGGACAAGGCCTCCTTCGAAGTGAAAATCATCAATTCCACCGAAACAAAGAAAATTCGCGTGCGGGTGCTGGCGATGGTTCCACCTGCGTGGGAAGAGGCGGAAAATTCGATCTGGAATGAATACGTGCTGGTCCGAAAAACGCCATCCAACTGGCAGGTCGAGCTGAAAATCACCGGCCTGCAAAAAGACCTCCTACCCGAAAATATCTACGCCTTTATCCGGCTGACTGAGGACGACAAAAAACCCACCGACAGCTGGCTGTCGCGGGATGTTATTGTTACTTTTCCGCCGGATAAAAATCTCGCGCTCGTGGGTACAACTCCAAAGGTGATGTTCAAACTGCAAAAACGCAGTGCGACGCCCAACTAGTGAGCAAGCGGGGTAATTTTTAGCGGCCACTATTCCAATACACCCGGTTTATGGTTATACTTGCGTAAAGCTACCATATTGGTAACCACTGGAGCAATTCATGGACGCGAAAAAGATAATCGAAGACATCGCAATCAACGCTCGCAAGGCCGCCGGCGTGCTGGCCATAAGCAACGGTGCCAAACGCAACGCCGCCCTGCTTGCCTGTGCCACCGCCATCCGCAACGCCAAGGCGACCCTGCAGAGCGAAAATAAAAAAGATCTCGCCCGATCCGATGAGCTTGGGCTTACCGATGCGATGGTAGACCGGCTGCGATTGACGGACGACCGAATCGAAGGGATGGCTGTGGCGTTGGAGCAAATCGCTGCACAAACCGATCCCATCGGAGAAACCATCAGCGCCTGCAACCGGCCTAACGGTTTGCGAATCGAGAAACGCCGCGTACCCATCGGAGTGGTGGGAATCATATTCGAGTCGCGGCCTAACGTCACTGCCGACGCGGCTGGGCTTTGCCTTAAAAGTGGCAACGCCTGCATTTTGCGCGGCGGCAAAGAGGCGATACACTCAAACTTGGCAATCGCCGCAGCTTTGCAGGCAGGGCTTGAGGCCGCGGGCTTACCGGCGTCTTGCGTCACGGTATTAAAAAGCACCGACCGCGCGTTGGTACCTGCGATGGCGACGGCGGAGGGGTTGATCGATTTGATTATCCCCCGCGGTGGAACGTCGCTGATCCGCGCCGTCACGGAGGCAGCTACGATTCCGGTCATCAAACACTACTCCGGAAACTGCCACGTCTATGTTCACGAATCTGCCGATCCCGCGATGGCCGTCAACATAACCCTCAACGCCAAAACCCAACGGACGGGTGTTTGCAACGCCGCCGAGACGCTACTCATCGACGCCGCGGTGGCTGACACACTGCTCCCGCAAATCGCCGAGAAACTGATCGCCGCTGGGGTCGAACTACGCGGATGCGAAAAGTCTTGCGCGATTCTACCCGCCATAACGCCCGCCACCGACGCCGACTGGGGCGAGGAATATCTCGATTTAATCATGGCCGTCAAGGTCGTAGACGATCTCGACGCAGCAGCTGCGCACATCAACAAATACGGGTCGAAACATACCGACGCCATTGTCGCCGACGACATCGCCGCCACGCAGCGATTCACCAACGCCGTCGACACATCGAGCGTGATGATAAACGCATCGACACGGTTTTCCGACGGTGGAGAGTACGGCCTCGGTGCGGAAATCGGCATCAGCACCGACAAACTCCACGCCCGCGGGCCTATGGGTGCGCAAGATCTGACCACCTACAAATGGATCGTCACCGGCCAAGGGCATGTGAGAAATTAGCCTCCTCTACAACAGGTGGCGATGCAAAACACGGTGGATTACCGAGACGAATGACACGAGCGACTTTTTTTCTAAGCCCGAAGGGCTGACAAGAATTTAGCGTACCGTACTACTGATTTTTTTTTAGCCTCGAAGAGGCGGTAAGAATTTAGCCGGGGGTGTAGCGAAGCGAAACCCCCGGATGGATGCTCTTAAAAAACGAGCCCCGAAGGGGCGACAGAAGTGGGAATCTATGCGAAAGGTTTTGTAAAATGTCCTACACGAATTTGCACAGCCACATTGTATTTTCAACCAAAAACCGACGGGCGATGCTTATCGGCAGAATAATGGAACAGCTACTACCGTACGCGGGCGGAATTATTCGCAATCTCGACGGAACAATGCTCGCCGCCAACGGGCCTGAGGATCATCTGCATATTCTCGCAACATTACCACCCACCATCGCACCATCTGATTTTATCCGAGACATCAAGGCCAATACGTCAAAATGGATTCACAAGACTTTTCCAGAAATGGCGACCTTTTGCTGGCAAGATGGATACGCCGCCTTCTCGGTTTCGCACTCAATCGTACCACGAGTGGTCGACTACATTTATAATCAGCAGGAGCATCATAAGAAAACAACGTTTGAGGAGGAATTGATTGCTCTGCTGAACTTGCATGAAATTCAATTCGACAATCGTTACATTAAGACGTAGAGCTTTCCTCGCAAATTTATGCCGCCCCTTCGGGGCTTGTTTCCTGACATCCCCCACCCGGGGGTTTCGCTTCGCTACACCCCCGGCTAAATTCTTTTCAGCCCTTCGGGCTTCAAGTCAAAAAAAACAATCTCCAGCCAAGCAAAGTATTCCACTGATGAAACAGCTATTCCCTGTCTTGGGGTTTTGGTCGCAGCTGCTTGTCTTCCGCCCAGCCGTTGTTTGCGTCGTCGGGGCAGTCAAATCGGGGGAGATATGGTTTGATGTCGACCAAGGGAGTCCCGTCGAGAACATCTATTCCGCTTACTTCAATCGAGTTCCCATCGCAGCTGTCGAGTTTCACGATTGAAAAACCAATACCGTTCGGCCGACATGGATGCCGCGACGCAAACACACCGTGCGGGGTATCATCCAGAAACGTGGGGCGAACCAGCTTAACCTCACCGGCCTGATCGAATAGATACAGCAAAATTACGTGGGAGAAAGTATCGATATCTTTCAGCCCTGCACTGTACTCCGGAAATATCTCGATTGTACCTTTGCCCTGAGGCGCAGCAGCAGCCTGGATTGGGCACTGCTGCTTTGTCTTGTACGGCGAATGAATTACGCCGATCGGTTTAATTTCGTACTGCTTTGCCAACGCCGCCACCTTTTTTATTTTCTTTATCGATAGGCTCTCGCCACAAAGCAAGTTTACCATCAGGCCCAAAGCGAACAACATACGCCCTAGGATGAGCGTTACCGAATAAAGACAGCCCTACAGTCCAATTGTATTCCCATGTCTCTGACATGGGCTCATTACCATCAATAGTTTTGCCTCCTATGCCAAAGCTACTGCCTGGTTCCCCTAAGAGATCAGAGACCTCTTTTTTCGTCATTCCCTTTTCCAGTTTTTCCCACCCGTTAAGATTTACTTTTTCCGTGGGGCCTTCTTCAAAAAGATGCATATCCCCCAAGTCTATATCTAAAGTAAAGAAAAATTGGTAGTAAATGAATCCGGCAACACAGAACAAGACAACAATAGAAGCACCCGTCCCAAGAATCCATTTGGTTCTCTTCTTCATTTTTTCTCCATACTACCTAAAAGATATCAGTCTCCGCCATCAGTATCAGCACTTTTGCCATGCCCGTTAGTGTGGCCGTTCTTAGCGGCGTGGCCATTGCCGTTGGGTTTTGGGGTATCTTCGGGGTAGGCTACGCGGGAATGGTAAATTCCGCACAAGCTCTTGACCAGCGACAGCTCCACGATGTGCACTTCGCGAAGGGTCATTTCGCAATCGTCCAGCTGGCCGTCTTCGAGGCGTGAGTTTACGACCTCGTGCACCTGATTGCGAATTCGCGTGGGTGTGGGGTCGGTCATGGCACGGACGGAAGACTCGGCGGCGTCGGCAAGCATGAGGATGGCAGCTTCTTTTGAGTGCGGTTTGGGGCCCGGGTAGCGGAACTGGTTTTCTTCCGGGGCGGGTGTTGCGGTATCCTGCGATTTCTTTTCCGCGGCATGGAAGAAAAACTTCACCAGCGTCGTGCCGTGATGCGTTTCGATAAACTCCCGAAGTGCCACCGGCAAACCATATTCGCGGGCAAGTTCGAGGCCGTCTTTGACATGGCCCTGAATGATGAGCTGGCTCATCTCGGGCGAAAGTTTCTCGTGCTTGTTTTGCCCCTCGCCCTGATTCTCGGAAAAATACTCGGGCTTGTTAACCTTGCCGATGTCGTGATAGTAGGCACCGACCCGCGCGAGCAAACCGCGGGCACCGATAGCCTCAGCCGCCGACTCGCACATGGTTCCCAGCTGCAATGAGTGGTTGTACGTCCCGGCCGACTCCATCGCCAAGTGCCGCAACAACGGCTTCGATGCGTCGCACCATTCCAGCAGTGTACTGCCGGTGGCGACGTTGAAAATTCGCTCAATGGCCGGTAAGATGCTCTGGACGATCACGCCCGTCACTACAATCGCACCGCACGCCCAAAGCGAATCTCGCAGCGCAAAACCCCACGGGGTGTCGTTGCGGACGGACAATATCCAAACGAGCATAAAAATGCCCGCAGCTGTGATTATCGACACAATGACGAGGCGGCTTCGTGTGCGAATTTCGCGCAGCTGCAACACAAACAAAACCAAACCCGTAATCAGAACCGCCATCAGCTCAAATCCCGCGTGAATCTGAAAAACGACAATGGCGGCCAGTATCGCAGACACGCCCATCGCAAATCGCTGATCGTATGCAATCGTCAAAACGACTCCCGCGGTACACACGCCCAAAAGCGCAACTTGCGGAGGCAGCGAAAAGACCTGCACGAGAATTTTCGTTATCGCCATCATCAACAGCAGCATCGCCGCCATAATCAGACCGCGAATGTTATTTCTCACAACCCCCGGTTGATAATGCCCGACGTACGAGCAAAGCATAACCGTCAGCATCAAAATCAGAGCGACGTTTGCGATGATTCTGGTGTATCGCTTCCACGGGTGAGAAACTCGCTCGAGGCGGAGATACTCGTCATGCTCAGCCTGCAGCAGCGGAATTTCTTTTTCGGCGTTTAGCCCTTTGTTGTCCGGGGCAAACAGCCCGGGTCGTGGAGCTTTTGTGCGGCGGGCAAGTACCTGCCCATCACTGTAGTTCTTAAAACACAGCGGAGACGGGTTTGCCTCTGCCTTTTGGGCGGCGAGTTTTTGGGCAGCGAGACTTTTTTCGCTGTCGTAGATGTACATCGGGTTGGATTGCAATTTCTCCAACACCAACGCCATGACGTAAGGTTGATATATCTGCGGAATTCCGTCAACCGCCCACCGCATGCGATTTTTGATCTCGTCGACATTGTCCAGCCCGATGATATCTTTCACGGGTTCGTATTTTCCGACGCTGCCGTTCATGAGGATAACGTCGTTGGCACGGCGTTTGATTTTTTGCTCCTCGGCGAGCTCTGCCTGCACGATGTAACATCGTCCCAGCCGCTCACGCAGCTGTTTGAGCATCGCGTCGAGTTTTTTGCTTCCCTGAGGTGTGGTAAGGGCAACCCATGCATCGAATATTTTTTTTTCGCGAAGTTGCTCGGCGGTCAACGGCGGGGATGCTTTCTCCACATCAGATGCCACCGCCTCGGAGGTCTCGGCAGCAGGTTTGTCCGCGTTTACATTCTCACCTTGAGGGGATTCTGTTTCCGCATTTGCTACAGCTTCCTGCGGGGATTCGGTTTTGCTTTCGGCGGAAGGTTTTGCGGGGGCGGAAAGTTTTATCCCAAGCTGTTTAAGCAGCTCAGGCGGAACCTTGTCAAGCGTTTTGGCAGCCTGGAAGCTTCCGGGGATATTTGCGATAGACGTCACAATATCGTCGAGCAAATCGGTATTGATATTGAACGTTGCCGGTTCCTTCTCTCTGGCGAGTCGAATTTCCTCGGCGACATTCTCTTCGAGGCGTCTTTTGAATTCGACGCGGGCGGTAATATCCTGCGGAACGTATTGCCCCACGCGATACGGTAGCGGGTCGGCCGGCCAGATGTCCATAACAGCAGCGGCCAGAAAAAACACAACCGCAATGGCAAGCGAACCCATAGCCCCGGGCCTGCTGAACCATCTCGCGAAACTAGACGACTCGGTCGGAATATTTTTCCTGACCTCAATCCGCCTCTGATGCCGATTTTTCTTAAACAATGCCATGTTGGTATTCTAGTTAGTGACCAGGTAATTAGCGACATTTTTTTACGTGATGCCGTTTTAGTTTTTGTCGGATTACCGCCTGTCGGAATTGCGATGAAAATACGGCGTTATCCAGCAAAAAGAATAACAATGTTTTTTAAAAACATTGTGGCAAAAATCCTCCCACAGCCGTAGAGTCTCCTATAATGTATATAGAGGTGTTTATTTTAGCCGAAATTTTCTTGGAACGTATATAATTACTCATCGACATGGACGGGCGATAGCGAGTTGTCCACAATGGTTTTTACCTGCACGGAAGGCCGCGGAAGATATGCTTGAAAAAGTGAAATTAAATTGTCTGATCGCATCAATCCTTTGCGTTTTGTGTGCAGCTGAAATCTGCTACTCCGGAGTAGGAACATTACGTTCCCCCGGTAGCTTGAGGGGTTCCAGAACAATAGGTTCGCCCGGTAGCAGTGGCACTCTCGGTAGAGGCAGTGGAATAGGTAATCTCTACAGTTCACCGCAGGGTTCGGGAGTTTTGTCTACCTCGATAAACCGTTCGCCAAATTACAACACTCTTCGCACGAACAGAAGTTCGCATAATTCAAACGCCATGCGCAGCAGCATTTCGCGAAGCAGCACCCCTGCCCGAACGACGACGGGCAGTCGCAGGCACACACCGGCCGCTACGACGGACATCTCGAAAATTGCCCGCGGGGCACCGAACAAGAGCGGTTCTACACAACGTCGCAACACACCTCCGTCTGGGGCAGCATCATCCGCGGGAACCGGGGTATTCCAATCCAACATCAACAAAACGGCACAGCCGGCGTTGTTGGGAGACTTTGCTGCAGCATCATATGTTTCAGCTGTCGATGGTACGCTTTCGCAAGACACCAAAACCAGCAAACCGATCACCACACTGGTTCCCGAGCAGCCTGGAATTTATCAGGAAAAAATGCAGGAGGCCGAAGATGCGTTTAAGAGTGGTGAATTTCGCCTCGCCATCTCGCTTTACAACATGTCGGCAGACTTCTCGAACAATTCCCCCGAACCCCTTCTGGGGTTGATGTTTTCATATTTTGCCGCCTCCGATGAAGGTTATGGCCTGACGTGTTTATACCTCAAAAAAACCCTGGAATGCTTTCCGGAATTACCGCTCGTCAACATTGATATGCAAAGGTTTTATCTTGATCCGGTTCAATATCGTCGCGATTTGGGCCAGCTGGAAAAATACGCCAATAAAAATCCCAAAGATTCAGTAGCCCAGTTTGTACTTGGGTATTTTTTGTGGCGTGAAGATGAGCCTAAAAAATCTCGCAAGGCTTTGGCCACCGCCCTGAAATACTCGAATGACAAAACGCTAAACGAAGCTATCGACACACTCTGGTGCGGAATGGTCGCCAGCGGAAAAGTTTCGGGAACACTGCAAAGCAAAAAGCCCGACAAATCTGACAAACCCAAGGCCCCGAAGGACAAAACCGGCGAGCAATCCAAAAAAACGTCGCCAGCGTCTACAGGCAACAAATCCCAATAAAGCCGCAGGCAGCAAAATTGTCGTTTCGTTGTGGTCTAAAATCGTTTACGATACCTCCCATGCTTTTTCAACGTTATGGGAAGTTTACCGGCGGGATTGATGTCCCCGAAGAAAAGGATTCGACGGTCGATAAACCGATCTCAATTCCTGAGGCGACAGACTCGCTCCGCATACCGCTGATGCCCTGCCAAACCCTACCCTCCCAGCCGACCGTTACCGTTGGTGCCCGCATCGAACCCCATCAACGCATCGCCGCCGCTATGAAAGATGGCATCGATATTTTTGCCCCGCTCGGAGGAACGGTAAAATCCATCGACGAAAAAACCATCGAGCTTGCCGATCTGACGCAACCCAAAGGAATCCCCGAATCCAGCATCGAAACATCGTGGAGCGATCTCGATTCGGTACAGCTCTATCAGCGGTTGGCCGAATCACATCTACCGACATTCGGGGCGCGTGGTGAAACGATGATGGGATGGATTAACCGAGCGAAAAAGTCGCAAGCCAACACGCTAATCATCAACGCCGTCGAATGCCAGCCCTACGTAACTGCAGACCACCGCCTGCTCGCAGAATTCGGATCGGAGGTCATTACGGGCTCGGCGATTCTTGGTAAAACCATCGGCGTAAGCAAAATCATCGTCGCCGTGGACGAAACCCACACCGACGACTACACCGAGCTGCTCGAAACCAACGCACAGTACGACATCCAGTGCATCGCCTTACCGCGAAAATACCCCATCGGTGCCGACAACATCCTCGCGTACGTTTTAACGCGCCACGAAGTACCCTGCGGGCAAGACCCCGAATCGATAGGCATCGCGATGGCGGGGCCAGCCGAATGTTTTAGCGTATATCGCTGGGTCGTTTGCGGGCAACGCCTCGGCGGCCGAGTGGTAACGATCTCCGGTATGCACGCCGAACGACCCGGTAACTACTTCGTCCCATACGGCACCGACATCCATGAGTTGATGGCACCGGCCGAGGAGCCATTCATTATCGGTAGCCCGATGATCGGGCGTCTCTGCCCCGAAGGTAGCGTCGTAAAACCATCCACTGACGCAGTTGTCGCGATTGACCCGACGATTGTGGGCGTTCCGTCGCAGTGCATTCGCTGCGGGTGGTGCCACGACCACTGCCCCGCCCGCCTGAACGTCGCCGTACTAAACGACCACTACGAACTAAGCGACATCGCCCAGGCCGAGCATCTGGGCGTGCTGTCGTGCGTCGAATGCGGGGTATGCTCCTACATTTGTCCGGCGAGGCTGCCGTTGGCCGAGCGAACCCGAAAGCTCAAACGTGCAATCAAGCGGCGGCAAACTTCGATGCCGTTGTTTACACCCGCGCCAAAACCACCGGAGTCCGACCGATGACAGATGTTCCCGAAATCAACCCGCCAAACCCCGAAGCGTTTCTGAAAGAAGCCCGCACGTTGGCGACCCATGCGCCGCTTTTGCGTGCACCGGAAAAAGTCCACTCGGTTTTCCTGGTAATAATCGTCGCGGCCTGCCTACCGCTGGCCGGTGGTGTGGTGCTTTTCGGATGGAGGGCGTTGTGGGTGGTTTTCGTCTCTGTGGTTTCGTGTGCCGTCATCGAAAAAATCTACTTTCGCGTAACGCACACACCCGCCCTGCTGGGCCGAACCCACGCCTACCTCACCGGGGTACTATTGGCGCTTACGCTACCACCATTTACGCCTTGGTATGTGGTGGTTTTGGGGGCACTGTTCTCGATTCTCGTTGGCAAGGCGATTTTTGGTGGTGTGGGGCATTTCCTCTGGCAACCAGCCCTTGTCGGACGATTCGCCATCGCCGTCATCACCCCGATTCTCGCACCGATGCTGGGGACAACCGACGTTTTACAGCCGCTAAGCTGGGGCGTACTGGATCAGCAGCACATAGTCTTCGGCGACGTCAAGGAAGTCAAGACACCCAAGGATTATCGCGGGTGGAAACTCACCGACGCCCCCGATGGAACCAACGGTTTTGCCATGCCGCACCCAAATAAAGTGATGTCGAAGTTATGGCTGAAAAGTGACGACAACTTCCACAACTTCAGTTCCATCGGCACTGTTCGCGACGACATCCCCAATCGCCAGTGTATGCTCTTTGCCGTCCTGCCCCCCGTAAGCGACATGCTTTTCGGTGCTCGCCCGGGCGGAATCGGTGAAACATGCTCGATTCTGATCATCGCGGCGGGGCTGTATCTCGTGTATCGAAACTATGTCAAATGGCAGCTTCCGGTGGTGATAATTCTGTCGGCGGCGATTGTGGTAAGCATTGCGCCGATCAGATTCACCGGCCCGAACGGCACGATGGAGACCGTGTGGTTTCCGATGTTCGCCGAGGGCATCGAAATCGGATTTACGTACGTGCTGTATCAGCTGCTGGGGTGCGGATTGCTGGTGGCGGCGTTTTTTATGGCCCCGGAAATGACGACCAGCCCGGTAACTACCGGCGGGCAGGTGATTTTTGGTATCGGATGCGGTTCGATCGCCATGCTGATGAAGCTCTATATGGATATCCCGATCCCCGCCTACGTCGCCGTACTGGTGATGAACACTTTCGTCCCGACTATCGACTCAATGTGGCAGCCGAAAGTTTTCGGCCAAAAGCACTTCCCGTGGTTGGCCCGCGCGAAAAAGTAGGCTCGCGAAGTCCCGCAACTTGCTTGACAGAACAGATAATTTGAGATACCCTCGAATCTCGATGCTTCGGTAATTACCCCCGCTGTTAATAATCTATTTGGATTACGCTCGGGGGTTTGTTCGTTTTCAGCAGTAGCAGTAAAGGATCGCCATGAAGGTTTTTGTCGTAAATTGCGGTAGTAGCTCGATTAAGTATCAGCTTTTTAAGATGACCAATGAGCAAGTCCTCGCCAAGGGCATCGTCGAACGTGTCGGCACGGACGAGGCAACCCTCGAAATGCAGGCCGAGCGGACGAATCTCAAGACGACCGTTTCGGCGGCGAATCATACCGAGGCGTTCAACATCATTCTGGAAACTCTGATCGACCCGCGATTGGGCGTGCTGGAAAGCCCCGACCAGATCGAAGGCGTCGGGCATCGCGTGGTTCACGGTGGTGAAGACGCCACAAAGTCCGCCCGAATCAACGACGACCTCATCGCGGTTATCGAGAAAAACTCGAAGCTGGCTCCACTGCATAACCCAGCCAACATCGCAGGAATTCGGGCAGCGATGGCGGCGATTCCAAACGCTGAGCATATCGCGGTTTTCGACACGGCGTTTTTGTCGACGCTACCGCCCAAGGCTTATCGCTATGCGGTTCCAGCTGAGTGGTACACGAAACATAACGTGCGAAGGTACGGATTCCACGGCACGTCGCATCGCTACGTAGCTTTGCGGGCGGCGGAGCTGTTGGGCAAACCAGCCGACAAAATCAATCTCATCACGGTACACCTTGGTAACGGGTGTTCGATGACGGCGGTTAAGGGCGGAAAGGCGATTGACCACACGATGGGCATGACTCCGCTCGAGGGGTTGGTGATGGGAACTCGCAGCGGGGATCTCGACCCGGCGATTCCGCTGTACATGATTTCGCAGGGCATGAAACCAGAAGAAGTCGACGCTGCCCTGAACAAAGACTCCGGGCTGTTGGGTGTCAGCGGGCTGAGCAACGATATGCGCGACCTGCTTGGGCATTGCGAAAAAGGTGCCGAAAGCGCCAAACTCGCCGTGGAAATGTTCGTGTATCGAATCGTAAAATACGTCGGTGCCTACTTCGCTATCCTTCCAAGCGTCGACGCGGTTGTGCTGACGGGCGGAATCGGCGAAAATTCGCTGCCGGTACGGCAAAAAATCTGCGAGCAGCTGGCATCGTTCGGTGCCATCGCCGACGAGCAGCGAAATATCACAACGACCCGCGGAAAGGCCGGGCCGCTGACGGCAAACGGGTCAAAACTCCCCATATGGGCGATTCCTACCAACGAAGAGCTAATGATTGCACGCGATACGAGGCGAATTGTCGCCGGGGCGGAGTAAAATTCTGAAGCACAATTCTGGATAAGTGCTTTTTATTGGGGCAAGAAATCGAAAATTCTTTTGTCCCCGGAGTAAAAAAGCTGATAATAGTCAAACTGTAACGATCGTAGATGTTCTGCCCTCCAACTAAAGGTGCGCGAGAATGTTTGCGAAAGCTTTTTGTAGATAATCGTTGGGCCGTACTGAAGGCTGTTTGGAGATATTACCATGAGTAAAGATTACAAGCTCGGAATACTTTTTGGCCTACTCGTTCTCGCTGCCGGTGTCGTCTACTGGGTTGTCCTGGACAAACCCGAGGACAATCCCCAAGTACAACCAGAAAACCAGACCGAAAAGGTTGAGATCGTCGAAACAACCACTACCACCCCACCAGCAACACCGACGGTTATCGAAGAACGAACCACCGTTGTTGAAACACCTGCGGCCACAGTCGGCAGCGCCCCCGCCACTCCCGCAGCCACAACCACCGCGGCAGCGGGGACTCCTACAAGGTCGATACTCAACATATCTGATACAGTCGAAACAACCGGCGGGGGGTTTCAGCTAACCAAAGGTGCTGACGATGTCCTGACCGCCGACGATCCGATAGTCGAACCAACTCCCATAAAAACTCCCAAACGTGTGACCCCCAATAAGAAGGGCGAGTATATCGTCCAGAAGGGGGACAATGGATTCTCGGTGGTATCCCAACGCATTTACGGTACGCGGAAGTACTGGAAACTCATCGCCAACGCCAACCCGGGTGTTCGCTCGACTGCTCTCCGCGTAGGAATGAAGTTGAATTACCCACCGCAACCAACTGAAGCAACCATCCCCACAATTGCAGTGGCGACGCGGGCTCAGGGCAGAACCTACACAGACGCCGCCGGGCGACGGATATATGTAGTCGCCGCCAGTGACACTAACGGTTTTTGGGGCATTGCTAAAAAAGTTTACAAAGGTAAGGGGTATCTGCATTCGCTCATTCAAAAAGCCAATCCAGGTGTGGACACCACAAAACTCAAGCCTGGGATGAAACTGGTTATTCCCCCCGAAAGCACTGCAAAGCTGGCAACGAAACCAAAGGCACCTGAATCCAAAACCCGCGCAGAGCCTGGGCAAATCGTCACGATCAAGGGGAAGAAGTTTTACATTGTCAAGCCCGGCGACGCCGGGTTCGATTATATCGCTGCCAAGCCCGAGGTCTACGGAAGCGCCAAATACGGTAAGCTCATAGCAAAAGCCAATCCCAATGTCAGCAGCACCACGCTTATGCCCCGCGACAAACTGCGAATTCCCCCCAAACCCGCCGGGCCACCCCCCGGGTCAGCAAGTTCTTCGACGAGATCTAAAACGTCAGGTCGAAAACCGCAGGGTGCCACGCGGGAACATGGTCGGCCTTACTTTGGTGACTGACAAAAACGCCTCACATCCGAGCCACAGAGGTTCTGCGGTAATTTTCTGCCTCTGTGCTGCGAGCCAATTTAACGTAAGTCTTTCACCAGAAAGCAAAAAGGGCTAAATACGCACCGGCAAAAGGTCCGATAATAATTCCATACTTATGGAGATCCAAAATATGCAGATGAGAGTTACGTACGGATTGATATGCCTTACATTATTTCTGAGTTTCAGCACCTTTGTCAGCTGCATCCGGGACGAAGACTCCGGTGAGCTTCGGGGTTTGACGTGGTCTGATTTCAGTGGTGATGATAATGAAAAATCCCAGAAACCGCATACTAAAATGCCCGAAGATATCTCTGGAACGATTGCGCAGTATGGAAGCATTCTCAGCAGCCAGGCCCCGATTGGCGGCCCTGGTGTTGTTGTCGGTCTGGGAACAAACGGGTCTTCGGAAATCCCCTCTAACCTCAAAAGCAAATTGCTGAGTAATCTCAGTAACCTCGGGTGGGGCCTGGCCTCCAGAGATACCGAAAATGTCAAACCAATAGAGGTATTGCGAGATCTCGACACCGCCATCGTCCGTATCGCCGGAATAATTCCCCCCGGTGCCCCGAGAGGTACTCGCTTAGACGCCTACGTATCGGCCGTCCCGCGTACACAAACCAAAAGTCTCGAAGGCGGGCTGCTGCTTCCATCGATTCTTACCTGGCAGCAAGGTTCTGGCACAAAGCATCGCAACCTTAAAACTTTGGCAACAGTCAAAGGCCCCATTTTCGTCAATCCGTTTATCGATCCGACGAAACGCGGTGCAAAATCACGATTGCGGCAGGGTAAAATTCTCAACGGAATTATCGTCAAAAAAAACATGCCCCTGCGATTGAGTCTGCACAAACCAGACTACCACATGTCGAGACAAATCCAGGAGCGCATCAACACTCACTTTGGCAGGAAAGGCCGAAACGACAAGATAGCCATCGCCAAAAATCCTCACGTCGTTGAAATCACGGTCCCCAGAAAATATCTACACAATTACGAGCATTTTCTGGAATTGGTGATGCACCTTCCGTTACGTTCGGCCGGTGGCGCCACCGAAGCAAAAGCCGCTCGGGTAGCCAAGGCAATGGAAAAGCCCGACGTCAACTACGAAGGGTTAACTCTCGTATGGGAAGCAACAGGAAGGCAAAATCTCCCGACGATTCAGAAGGTTTACGCCTCGAAAAATCCAACTGCCTCGTTTTACGCCGCCCGAACCGGCCTCCGCCTCGGAGACTACAAATACGCAGGACCCATCGTCCTAAAATTCGCCGCCGATGAAAAGTCTCCCCTGCAGCTGTCCGCGATAAAAGCCCTCGGAGACGCGCCGATGGTGATCAAGGCCGGGCCCCTGCTGCGAAAACTTGTCAACAGCAAGAACGAACTTATCCGAATTGCGGCGTATGAGTCGCTGGTAGCCCGCCAGGACTGGAATACGGTAAGAAGATACGAAATCGACAAATACTCGAAATCCGAACCGCCGTCATTCATCGTAGACCAAGTTGTGTCCACCGGCGACTTCGCTATTTACGCCACCTGCACCGGCCAGCCGAAACTCGTATTGTTCGGGCAACACATGCCGCTCCAAAATCCGCTGTTCCCCGTTATTCCCGGAGATATCGTAACGATCTACAACGATAACCCGATGACGAAAGGTCAAATCGAGAAACTGCTCGACAAAGACCCGCAGACAGACGTCAAACTTCTCCGCAAGGAGCATGTCGCCGTTTACCGGCATATCCCCGGAACCGAATCCACCAGCGAAACTTTCAGAATAAAATTCAGAGTTTTAGATATCATCCGTATCCTGGGTTCTGCCCCACGCCCGAACCCGAACACCGGAAAAATCGAAGGACTCGGATTCACATACAGCCAAGTAGTCTCCATTCTCTATAGATTATGCGAACAAAATAGCATACCGGCAAAATTCGTCTTGCAAAAGACACCGGAAATGCAGAAAATCTATGGGGATACACCAGCTGCTGGCAGCCCGGATCGCCCTGACCACTAGATATAGGGGCGTCCGCTGCCGCAAGGTAGTAGAGGAAGGCGTCCATATGAAGTTAAAAAAGTTAATTCTGTCGGGTTTTAAGAGTTTCGCTGACAAAACGGAATTCGAGTTCGACGAGGGTATTACCGGTATCGTCGGGCCTAACGGCTGCGGTAAAAGCAACGTCGTCGATGCCATCAAATGGGTACTCGGAGAGCAGTCCGCCAAAAGCCTCCGCGGCAGCGAAATGATGGACGTTATCTTCAACGGTTCATCCGCCCGCAAACCCGCCGGAGGGGCATATGTTACGCTGGTTTTCGACAATCACGAAGGCGTGCTGAAGATCCCCGTCGGCGGCGGTCAGGAAGACGAAGTCACCCCCACCGTTTCGATTACGCGAAGGTTGTTCCGCTCCGGGCAGAGCGACTACCTCATCAACAAAACCCCCTGCCGCCTGCGAGACATCAAAGAAATTTTCATGGACACCGGGCTGGGCACCAACGCCTACAGCATTATCGAGCAAGGCCAGGTCTCGCAGTTCCTTCAGGCCTCAAAGGAAGAGCGCCGCGCCTTTTTCGACGAAGCAGCCGGAATCTCCCGATACAAGGCCCGCAAAAAAGAAACCATGCGAAAACTCGACCGCGTCGAGCAAAACCTGCTCCGCGTTCAGGACATTCTCGCCGAAGTTCAAAAGCGTTTGCGTTCCATCAAGTACCAAGCCGGGAAGGCTCGCAACTATCAGGCCTACTCGCAGCAGCTCAAAGAACTTCGCTCAATGCATTTCTTGAGTCAGTACCACCGTATGAAACTCAAACGCAAAGACGAACAAACAGGCCTCGACGTCGGCAGCGATAAAGTCGCCGCCGCCAACACCATGATCTCCCAGCTGGAAAAATCGCAGCAGGCCACCGAAATCGAATCCGTCCAGCTCGAGCAAACCGCCCGCGACGTTCAATCGAAGGTCACCACCATCTCCGCGCAGATCACTACATTGCGAGAACGCGCCGAAATGCAGTCGCGACGAATCGAGGAGCTTTCGCAGCAGATTCTCGTTAACGCATCGCGTGGTGAAGAGCTTGAAGCCAAAATCGAGGACTGCGCCAAAGATATCGCCACCCGCGAAATCGAAATTCAGCAGGTGCTGCAGTCGGGCGAGCAATTGCAACGCAGCGCCGAAGCCCTGCGAGAAGAAGTCGCCGCCGCCGAGCTTGCCCGCACGGAAATTCAGTCGCAAATCGACGACGAAAAAGCAGGGATCAACGACCTGCTGCGACGCGTCGGGCATTTGCACAACGAGGTTCACAACATCGGCATTAAGCGGGTGGGTTTGAACAACGAACACGACCGCCTTTCGACGCGATTGGAACAACTTTCGCAGCAGCTTAAAGAAACGATGCTGGGCCACGCACAGGTAAACGCAAAACGCCAAGCCACCGAGGAACTCATCACCGAGTCGAAGTCGAAACTCGATGACGTGCGAAGCAAGGTCGAATTTGCCGCCGACTCGGAGCAGAAACTTACGCGTGAGCTTTCCGGGGCACGCGAAACCCGCAGCAGCCTCCAAGGCCGAATGCACACGCTCGAGGAAATGCAGCTGCGACTCGAAGGCGTCGCCGAGGGCACCAAACGTGTGCTGGAAGCAACTCGCGAAGGTAAGCACACAACCATCCGCGGAATGCTGGGCGATTTTATCGAAACCAATGTCGAACATGCCCCCGTCGTCGAAGCTGCCCTCGCCGGTGCAGATCAGCGGTTAATAGCTACGCTGTTCGACGAGGTGCAACGCAACTCCGAGCAGCTCGAGGAAACCCTCGGTGAAGGCGGAAGCGTTGAAATCATCTGCCTCGACCGCATGCAGGAAGTGCAAAACGACGACGTCGCCGTCGCCCCGCCGCACAGCGTTGGACGCGTGCTGGACATGGTTCGATTTGAATCGTGGTTGGAACCGACAATGTGGAATCTGCTGGGACATACGCTGGTAGTTCGCACACTCGCCGACGCGGCCCTGGCAGCGGAAGTCACGCCGCGTGGATATCGATTCGTCACGCTCGGTGGTGAGGTTCTGGAACCTGACGGCCGCGTGCGAATGGGTGCCGCCGGACTCACCGCCGGTGTCATTGCGCGAAAAAGCGAACTGACCGAACTGCAATACAAACTCGATTCGCTCGAGGAGCAGATCGAATCGCTCAGCAACCAGTGCAAGCAAACTCACGAGCAACGAGAACATCTCGAGGAAGTTCTGCAGTCGCTTCGAACAGCTTTGCATGAGGCGACCTTCGAGAAAACCGAGTGCGACAAACGCGCAAGTGCACTTGAGGATCAGATTACCAAGCAGCGGAACGAAGAACCGCAACTCAACGAAAATTTGCAGAAGACTCAGGACGAAATCGACGCAATTATCCAACGCGAGCAGGACACCAAGCAAAAGACCTCGCAGCTGGAACAGAGCAAAACCGAGCGAAACGAAAAAATCGAATCCCTCGAAAAGAAACTCACCGAACTGACGGAAAGTCAGCAGCACCTCAACGAGAAACGCACCGGAATCAAAGTCGCCATCGCCGAAACCGAGCAGAAAAAGCTGGGGCTAAACGAATCAATCGGCTCGCTAAAGCAGCTGAAAGAAACGATGAATCGCGATTTGGAGTCGGCCCGCAAGTCGATCGATCTCGACCGCCAGCGGAAAGTTACCGCCCAGGACGAAATCGAAAAATCGAAGTCGCAGATCACCGAACTTACCGCCGACCAGCAGAAATATCAGGTCGAACTGGAAGAAGTTCAGGAGTCGCGCCACGGTTTGAGCGAGAAACTTACCGAAATTCGCCATCAGCTCACCGATCGCCGCAAGCAAGCCGAGATCGCCGTCGAAGAAGTCAGCAATCTCCGCGTGAAACTCAGCGAACTCGACGCCCACATCGGCGATACCATCACGCGGGCGTCCGAGGAAATGCAGATGGACGTCATGCAGCTGTACGAAACCTACGAGCACGACGAGCAACGCGACTGGGACGAAGTCGAACGCGAGATCAACGAACTTCGCGGAAAGATTTCACGGCTGGGCAATGTCAATCTCGATTCAATTTCCGAACAGGAAGAACTCGAACAACGCGAAGGGTTCCTCGACGGTCAGCTTGCCGACATCGCCGACTCGCAAAAGCAACTCGAAGAGCTTATCGCGAAACTCAACAAGGAATCTCGCGTGCGTTTCGAGGAAACATTTCATTCGATTCGCGAAAATTTCCAGACGCTGTTCCGCAAGCTCTTTGGCGGCGGAAAGGCAGACCTCGTATTGTCCGACCCCGAAGATATTTTGGAAAGCGGTATCGAAATCATCGCCCGCCCCCCCGGAAAAGAACCACGCAGTATCTCGCTGCTGTCGGGTGGTGAGCAAACAATGAGCGCGCTTGCGTTGATGTTCAGCTTCTACTACGCAAGGCCTTCACCGTTCTGCTTCCTCGACGAAGTCGACGCTGCCCTCGACGAAGCAAACAACGAACGCTACAACGCCATCGTTAAGGAATTCGCCGAGCACAGCCAATTCATCATGATTACGCACAGCAAGCGAACAATGTCCATCGCCGACACACTCTACGGCGTCACGCAGCAGCAGCTGGGCGTGTCGAACCGCATCAGCGTGAAATTCGAAGAGGCCTCGAACTTAGTCGACGAAAAGCAGTTGGCGGCATCCTGACCGGCCCGCCAGCGGCGGTTGCAAATAATTACCTGCGGTGTCACCGCTTGTAGCACGGCCGCGGTGGCAATCGGGGAGTGCGCAATTGGAATAGGCGTTAGCCTCTGTGTCATCCTCGCGCAGGCGGGGATCCAGAGGACTTTGGAATTCGGCAACAATTACGCCAAATCATCGTATAAATCCCGCCAGTCAGGGTTTTGGCTTTCTATTAACCTCAGCTTCCACTGCCGGTTGAACTTCTTGAGTTGCTTCTCGCGCCTGATCGCCGCTTCGATGTCATTGGTGTGTTCGTAAAAAACAAGGGTATGAACGTTATATGTTTTCGTAAATCCATCGATCAGATTATTTTTGTGTTCATACATACGCCTTGCCAGATTGTTCGTAACACCGATATACAGAGTGCCGTTACGCTTGCTCGCCATTATGTAAACGTAAAAATCTTCACGCTATCTAATATACTGGATCCCCGCGTGCGCGAGGATGACAAAACACGCTTCTGCAAGCAGAAGCATGGCACTCAAAGCAGATGGAAATGAAAAAGAAGGATAAGACGGAAACGATATGAATATATTTTTGGCTGGGATAATACAGGGTTCGAAGGTTGGCGAGGATATCCACGCGCAGGATTGGCGGGGGCCGATAATCGCAGCTGTCGAGCGGCACCTACCCGGGGCCAAAACTTACTGCCATTTCACGCAGCATCCCAACAGCATTACGTACGAACCCGACAAAATCCTCGCTACTTTCGAGGATGGTTTACAGCGGGCGGTTGCAGCTGACCTGGTTATCGCGTATATTCCCTCGGCCTCGATGGGCACGGCGATCGAAATCTACGAAGCCAAGCGAAACAACACGCCCGTGATATCAATTACGCCCATGGAAACCAACTGGGTAGTGCGATTGTACAGCGACAAAATTTTCCCAGACACCGAATCGTTCGAAAAATACCTCGCCGCCGGCGGCGCGGATGAGATGAAGAAGGCAATAGGTAATAGCCACTAGCCACTAGGCATTCGTAGGCCGGGTCTTGACCCGGCAAGATTGAAGATGCCGACAAACAACCGCCGGGTCAAGACCCGGCCTACAAGCTGAACACTGACAACTGATAGCTGAAAACTTTGGAAACAACTACATGAAGCATATATTGGACATGACGCCTGAAACCCTGCTCGCCGAGATTGAATCGTTAGGCGAGAAAAAGTTCCGCGCCAAGCAGATTCTCGAATGGGTATGGCGTAAGGGTGCGACCGACTTCGCCGCCATGACGAATCTTTCCGAGTTTTTGCGGGAGACGTTGTCCCGCGAGTTTTGCGTTTTCAGCGGTGATGTCGTTACAGAATCCCGTGCCGACGACGGCGTTGTGAAATTGCTGATCGCCATGGGCGATGGTGAAAAAGTCGAGACGGTTATGATTCCGTCTAGCACTCGCACGACGGTTTGCGTTTCGACGCAGGTCGGCTGCGCGCTGGGATGTACGTTTTGCGCGTCGGGGCTTGGTGGATTGGTGCGGAACCTCACGGGCGGTGAGATTATCGAGCAGGTTTTGCAGCTGCAGGCGATCACGGGGCGAAAAGTTACGAACGTGGTATTCATGGGCATGGGCGAACCACTGCTGAATTACGGCGCTACACTCGCCGCCGTCCGAGCACTAATCGACGAGCGGCGCGGCGGGATATCGGCACGCAAAATTACGGTTTCGACGGTTGGCATCCCCGAGGGGATTCAAAAACTGTCGCAGGAGGATATACCCGTGACGTTGGCGATTTCGCTGCACGCCCCCAACGACGCACTCCGCAGCGAGCTGATCCCGATTAACCGAAAATATCCGATTGACGACATTCTCGCGGCGGCGGGGGAGTTTTTCGAAGCGCGAGGCCGAGAGGTCACGCTCGAATATACGCTGATAAACGGTGTAAACGACTCGAATCTTTGCTGCCAGGCCCTGGCTAAACTGGCCGGACGGTTGCGGTGCAACGTAAACCTTATCAAATATAACTTCGTGCCATCACTGAAGTTCGAGTCGCCGTCAAGCGAAACTATCGAGGCTTTCGCCAGTCGCCTGCGGGCCGGCGGGGTAAATGTGAACATTCGCGAAAGTCGCGGGCTAGACAGCGAAGCGGCCTGCGGGCAGCTGCGATTAAGGAAGCTATAACCACCTGGCATTGAGGGGCTAATTGGCATCTGAGTGCCCCAAAACCGCTGGAAACGAAAGCTTGCAAATAGCTTGACAGGGGAGCAAAAAGAGTTTAGCATACCCCGCTTCGGTGTGACTTGGTGCTGCTGGGAGTGTAGCTGTCGAGGTACGTAATAGTGGTTCGGAAGAAAAAAAGCAAAGCTCTGTTTGAGATACTGTCTCAAGGCCGCGGTGCCGTAGAGATTCCGGACTGGATAAAGAACCAGGGCCAGGAACAGGCTGAAACCCAGCCCGGTTCCGAGCAGCCGGTGGACGATCTCGCGGCGGATAAGCAGGAAACACCGGCGGAATTGGTGGAAGAGCAGCAACCCACCGCCGAAAAAATTGAAAATATCGAACCGGAAGTTCAGGAAGTTCAGCAGGAAGAACCACCGGAAATCGAATTGCAGGACGTTGATGAAGTTGAGGTTGAAGATGATCAGCCCCAAGACGAAACGCCCGAGTTAGAAGATGAGTTAGAGCAAACGGCCCCGGACGATGAGTGTTCGGCCGAGACAGAGGTTGAATATATTGAAGAAGATCAACCCGCTGCGGAAATGACGCAGCCAGAGCTATTTACAACTGAACAAGACGCAACGAACGAGGCCGACGAAGACGCAATCATTGAGGATGCCGTAGAAGTCGACGCCGTCGAAGAGCAAACCGAAGTCGCTGGTGATGAAGTTGTTGCCGAAGATATTGAGTCGGTGGACGATGAGTTCCTCCCGGATGGCAGCGAAGGTGCAGTGCGGCGAATCAAGCATAAGCTCCCTTATGATGTTCCGAAGGATGTGCCCGATTCTGGAGTGTATCTTGCCCCGGAGCCTTTCATGAAGGTCGAGCAGGATCGGATTCGTATTTCGATGACTCGCGTTGGTGCGATGATCGTGCTGGGTGCTGTGCTGGTGTTTTTAGTGGCAGCGTTTGCGGTGGGTGTTGCTATTGGGCGGCCTGGTGTTTCTGAAACCGCAGCCCAGCCGCAAAATCTACCCCCGATGAGCGAGAACCTTCGCGTTAATGGCGAACGAGCACCAGTAGATAACGACAAGGCGATTTTGGTGGAACCGGCGAACCGCACTTCGGGAAGGCATTATTTCGTCTTGGAGAGAATTGCCAGTAACGGTGACGTTGATCTCGACGATGCGGATAATTTGATGAAATTCCTCAGCGATCGCGGGTATCCGTCGCAGCTGGTGAATCTTGCTCCCAAAGGTCGCCCGCAGCAGTTGGCACTTTGGGGCTTGCATGGATTTGAGAACAAAAACAGCAGAGCGGCCGAACAATATAAGCAAGGCCTCAAAAAAGCAGGTGAAGAATATTTCAGGGCGTACGGGAAATACAAATGCGATAACCCGTCGCCTCTGGAAAAGAAGTAACTCCCGCGATTAGGCGGTGGTTTGCGTTTTTGAAGGCCCCGCAACGGCGGGGTGAATGTTATAGATGACGAAATCTCGGGTTGGTTTGGTTCCGCCCGGGCGAGATTTGATAAATTGACAATGTATCCGGGCTGCCGGTTACGAAAAAATGTTTTGAGCATTTTAAGATTGCAATTTCACAGTTTCTGCGCCGGCGAGGACGAGGCTGGTAAGGACGCTGAAGCAGGCATAGTAAGCTATGCCGATGCAAGCGGACGTCACCGGCCGACGCCGCAGCCAGCAGAAAAGTGAAAGGGTAAACTTAAGGTGCGAATAGGAGTTGTTGTACGATGACAATGGACAGATCACTGAAAAACCGCGGTGGATTGAAGGGCTCACGCAGTGTACTGACGCGGGATGAACGAATTGCTAAAATGATCGAAGAGGGTAACTTTGACGTAGAAAAAAATTCTCCTTTGGGTCTCCCCAAGCTTGTGGTTAAGCAGTCTCGGGCCGGATCTAAGGCCAAGAAAGAAGCCGCCGAAGAAACCACAGAAGAAGGCACCGAGGAAGCTGCCCCCGAGGCAGCGGCAGAGTAAAGATCGCTCCCGTTTGCGGGAGTTGTGTTTCGTCTGTTTCTTTTTGCGTATGTGGAGCTTGGGATGCCCAGGAAATTCGATCAGATCGCAGACCGTATGAACCTTTTGGATGCTTCGGGCATTCGCAAGGTGTTCGATCTTGCTGCGAGCATGAAAGACCCGATCAATCTTTCGATCGGGCAGCCTGATTTCGACGTCCCCGCCCCGATCCGCCAAGAGGCGATTGATGCGATTACCCGGGGCGAGAACAAATACACGCTTACTCAGGGCACAGCTGCGCTTCGCGAGGCAATCGCCGCCAAGTGCCGCGAAGAGTTCGGGTGGAGCGAAACCGACGACCGCGGATATCTCGTTACGTCGGGTGTCAGCGGGGCGTTGTTGCTGGCGATCCAGACAATGGTCAATCCCGGTGACGAGGTACTTTTCGCCGACCCGTATTTCGTGATGTATTCGCATCTCGTAAATATCGCCGGGGGCAAACCGGTGATGTTCGATACCTACGACGACTTTCGCCCCGACCTGCAAAAACTTTCCGACTCGATTAACGACAAAACCCGCATGTTGCTGCTGAATTCGCCCGCCAACCCCACGGGTTACGTTTATACCGAGCAGGAACTTCGCGATATCGCCGACATCGCCCGCAAGCACGAGCTGCTCGTGGTGTCGGATGAGATTTACAACCTGTTCTGCTACGATACCCCGTTTGCGTCAATCGCATCGTTTTACGAAAACACGCTGCTGTTGCGTGGGTTCTCGAAAAGCTACGCGATGACGGGATGGCGGATGGGTTGGTGTAGCGGCCCGGCGGCGATTATCGAAAAAATGACGATGCTGCAGCAGTATACTTTTGTTTGTGCACCGAGTATGGCCCAGGCCGGTGCGGTGACGGCGCTTGATACGGACATGTCCGCCCAAGTCGCAGCCTACAAAAACAAACGCGACATGGTATTCGCTGCCTTGGGTGAAACGTTCGGTTTGGTAAAACCCGGCGGGGCATTTTACGCTTTTGTTCCTGCTCCGGGCGGTGATGCGACAGCTTTTGTGACGAAGGCAATCGAAAACAACGTGCTGATTATTCCCGGAAACGTATTTTCGACCCAGGACACGCATTTTAGAATTTCCTACGCTGCCTCCGACGATAGGCTGGGAGCGGGGCTTGAAATTTTGAACCGCATTGCCGCGGATTTTTAGTTTTTGGCGTTGCTGGTGTGGGTTAACTTCTTGTTGTAAAAAAAGTTGGGTGAGTTTGTAAAATTTGGGATAAGGTTTGGGTTGGATTATAATGCCTTTGAGTGTTGATGCTTGTGAGCAATTGTCGGTTTTTGGGGCAAAAAGCACTTGCATCGACGGGCGAAAGACATTACAACCCCTCAATTCCCTTTTTGTGCTAATGCTAATGATGAGTAAGGTCAGGCGTAGATGAAATTTATATTGATGGACAAAATAGAGTCTCTGGTTCCCGGCGAGCGGATTGAGATCAGCAAGTCTCTTTCGCTGTCGGAAGAATATCTGGCGGATCATTTTCCGTCGTTTCCCGTGCTTCCGGGTGTTTTGATGCTGGAATCGATGACTCAGGGTGCTGCTTGGCTGGTTCGCCTTCAGCAGAACTACGCCAAAAGCACAGTGGTCTTGAAAACCGCTCGGAATGTGAGATATAACTATTTTCTCAAACCCGGTAACACTTTGCGTAGCAATATTAAAGTCATCAGTATCGATGATGATGTTGCGAAATTTAGTGCTGAAGGGTATATTAACGGCCGCTTGGCGGTTTCGGCGAAGCTGGAACTTGCCTGCATGAATCACGCAGGGCGGATTCCATGCGGAGATAAGATTGATGCACGGTTGGTTGAAGGGTTGAAGAAAGAGTTTGAACTGGTTGGTGGCCCTGCTGCGTTGGCAGCTGAGGGTTGCCCGGTTGCTTAGTGCGATTTTGACTTACTGTTGATGTTTGGTTAGTTAAAACATTGACTTTTTCATAAAAAGTGTTTATAGAAACGTTCGTAAAAACAAGGTAACTACCCGGAAAAAAGTCCGGTGAGTTTATGACTGTGTATGAGTCCAAGGAGAATATGACTTATGGCGATGACAGAACAGGAAGTTTTAGAAAAAGTTGGCGAAGCGTTGGTTGAAGCGTTAGGCGTAGACGACGACGAGATCACAGCGGATGCAAAAATTTCCGCGGACCTCGGTGCCGAATCTATCGACTATCTCGATATCACATTCCGCCTGGAAAAGGCGTTCGATATCAAGATCCCGCGTGGCGAGCTGATTCCGGACAATTTGCTGAACAACCCCGAATACGTCAAGGACGGGCTGCTCACGGAAGAAGGCCTCACCAAGTTCAAAGAAGCCATGCCCCACGCTGATCTGACAGAGTTTGTCAAAAATCCGCTGGTCGACGGCATCATGGATCTTTTTACCGTCCAGACTATTGTCAATTACGTAATGGGCAAGGTTAACGGCTAGCAGCCTGACGACGTTTTGGAGTTTTAATATCGGGTTCGGAGTTCTGATGCTCTAGTGTCGGTTCCGGGCCCGCTTGGTAGTTCCGAAACGCCGCGGAGAGACTCATGCGTTGGATATGGATTGACAGGCTTTTGGAGTTTGAAACTCGTAAGCGTGCCCTTGCGGTTAAGAACGTTTCGCTTGCCGGTGAGCATCTGCACGATCATTGGGAGGCGTATCCGATTATGCCCACATCGCTGATGATTGAAGGGATGGCGCAGACCGGCGGGATTCTTGTCGGGCAGGCGTGCAATTTTGAGCACGACGTTGTGCTCGCCAAAATCACCAAAGCCGACTTCACCGATATCGTTATTCCCGGTGACCAGCTGACGTACGAAGCCATCCTCGAAAACTTCGTCGACGAAGCATCGAGCATCAAGGGCATTGTCCGCAAGAACGGCGAACAAATCGGGACTATCAGCATGATTTTCGGCCACGCAAACAATAATAGTTCGGGGTTAGATTTACCGGAAAACTTCGTTTTTACCGGGTCGTTCCAGCGAATGGTCGAACCGTTTTTGGAGGGAGCTGATGGCTGATCCAAGAGTGGTAATTACCGGCCTTGGAATGGTTACGCCTCTCGGAATTGGAATTGACGAGACGTGGGAGGCGGTTCTGCAGGGTAAAAAAACCGTTCGGCCTTTCACGATTTTTGAACCTGGTGCGTTTAAGTGTACCATCGCCGGTGAAATTGATGATTTCTCGGCACGCAAGTTTGTTCCCAAATCTTACCGCAAAGCCGTCAAGGTCATGGCACGCGATATCGAAATCGCCGTCGCCGCCGCCGACCTTGCCTTCCTCGATGCCGATATCGAAACCAAAGGCACGAGCGAAAATCAGAGCATCGCTCCCGACCGCCTCGGATGCAACATCGGGGCAGGGCTGATTTGTACCGAACTCGACGAGTTGGGCGCAGCTGTCAACACAGCTGTTACCGATGGAAAATTCGACTACAAGAAATGGGGCAAAGAAGGCATTCCGAACCTCACGCCGCTTTGGCTGCTCAAGTATCTCCCCAACATGCTTTCCTGCCACGTCACGATTATTCATGACGCTCGCGGCCCGAGCAACTGCATTACATGTGGTGACGCGTCGGCTGCGTTGGCGGCGGCGGAGTCTACTTCGTATATTCAACGCGGCTGTGCCGATGTCGTAGTAACCGGTGCCGCCGAAAGCAAACTCAACCAGATGGGCCTGCTGCGGCAGGAACTTTTGGGACGACTATGCAACTCGAAAAACGATTCGGCACCCGAGGCCGTCAGGCCATTCGATAAAGACCACGACGGCATGGTTATCGGCGAGGGTGGCGGGCTTATCATATTCGAAAATCTCGAACGCAACAAAGCCCGTAACGGCAAGGCGTACGCCGAGCTAGTCGGGTTTGGTGCGGCCTCAGATCCAAACGGAATCAACGTCGAGACGGCAACGGCCGGTAATCTCGCGCTAGCCGTCAAGCATGCCATGAAGGCGGCCGGTATCACACCCAATCAGGTCGGGATGATCGCCGCATACGGAACCGGCGTACCGGGCGAAGACCTCGCCGAGGTGGCCGAATGGCGCAAAGCACTTGGCGATGCCGCCGACAAAATTCCCGCCTTCGCTACCACCGGAGCCACTGGGCTGATGTTTGCAGGTGGTGGTGGTGTGCAGCTGGGCTTGGCGAGCAAGGCACTTAGCGAACAGATCGTTCCTCCGACGGTAAACTTCTCAAGCCCGGCCGAGGGATGCGAAATGAATTTCTCCAGCGAACCGCGTAAGGGCGACTTCGAATACGCCGTCGTCGGTGCGTTTACGGTTGGCGGTCAGAGCGGAGCATGCGTGTTGAAAAGGTACCAGGGATGAACCACAAACGAGTAGTCATTACAGGAATGGGAACGGTTAATCCTCTCGGGCATAACGTCGAGGAGATGTGGTCGGGTATGCTTAACAGCAAACTTGCACCGTCGCCGATCGAGCTTTTCGACGCGTCGACGTATCCCACAACATTTGCAGCCCAGGTCAAAGATTTCGATTTTACCGCACAGGTCGGCGCGGAATCTGCAGAGAAACATAAGCACGCCGGGCGTCACGGGCGATTTGCTCTTGGTGCTGCCCGCCAGGCGTGGGATCAGTCGGGGCTTGAAAGTTGCGATACGCTTGACCGCTCCAGGATGGGCGTGTATCTCGGCAGTGGCGAGGGTAACCTCGATTTCGGCAACTTTTTCGCGCTGCTGATCGACGCGTGGAAAGACGGGAAAATCGATTCCAACATTTGGCCGAAACTGGCCTACGATCGAATGGATCTGTACCTCGAAGTCGAGCAGGAATCCAACATGGTCGTATCGCACATCGCCGCCGAGTTTGACGCGTGTGGCCCGGGGTATAACGTGCTTACCGCCTGTGCCGCCAGCACACAAGCCATCGGCGAGGCGTTTATGCAGATTCGCCACGGCGACACTGATGTTCTCATCACCGGCGGGGCACACAGCATGATCCATCCGCTGGGTATTACGGGTTTCAATCGCCTCACTGCGTTGTCCGTTCGCAACGACGACATCGCAACCTCATCGCGGCCGTTCGATCTTACGCGTGACGGATTCGTCATCGGCGAAGGTGCCAGCATTCTGATTATGGAAAGCTACGAGCACGCCAAAAATCGCGGGGCGAAAATGCTCGCAGAGATTATCGGATACGGCTCCAGTGCCGATGCCTACAGAATTACCGACCAGGACCCCGAAGGCGACGGTGCGGCCTCTTCAATGCGGGCAGCCCTGGCAGATGCCGGTGTGAAAACCGAAGATATCAGCTACATTTCCGCACACGGAACCGGCACGAAACAAAACGACCAGGTCGAAACCCGCGCCGTCAAGGCCGTCTTCGGCGAGCGGGCGTACAAGGTTCCGATGTCGTCGGTTAAGAGCATGATGGGGCACCTTATCGCGGCAGCCGGTGCTACCGAACTTATCACATGCATCCTTGCCCTACGCGATCAGGTTCTACCCCCGACTGTGAATCAGATTTCTGCTGACCCCGACTGCGATATCGATTACGTTCCAAACGTTCCTCGCAAGAGCGAGGTAAAGGTTTGCTTGTCGAACAGTTTTGGATTCGGCGGGCAGAACAATTCGCTGATTCTTAAGGCGGCCGACTAATTGACGCAGCGAACAATGAAAAAACACAGGCCGTGACCCTTAACAGGTTGCGGCCTTTTTTATGCGCATTTTTGCGATCGTTAGCCACGTATTTCATTGAACAAGAATGACCCACTCATGCCAATGGCCACATCATATATCCATCTCAACGTCATGTTGTCTAGCACGAGTTTTGCTGTTAAGGCTGGCATGTACTTGAAAAAGCTTGTTCGTTCATGGAGCCGCGACATATGTGTTGTTACTTGCCGGCCATGCAAAATTTGAGACGACGCAGCAGTTCTATCTGGCGGTGGAAGATAATCTTCTCGGCCGAGCGAGAGACGCCGCCACGGAAGGCTTCGGGCAGATTTTGGCACAAATTTGGCACGCAGCTGATTTTGAGCCCCAAACGCAAAAAGGCTGGCAAACATAAATGCTCACCAGCCCTAAGCTTCAAAACCGAGACCGACGGGAGTCGAACCCGCAACCCCCGGATCGACAGTCCAAACAGGGCGTTTGTAATTGTTTGTGGCAAAAGGATTAATAACTACTAACAAAAGACTTATGACATCGAGCGAAACACAAGCGAACAGCAAATAAGCGCCAAGGGAGCGAGCTTGGCACACGATTTGGCACAAACCTGTTCGCTTAACAGCGGGTAAAACCGATCCATTTTGAATGTTTTTGAGAAGCCGGTTTTCTTTACTGATTGCATGCGGATGGAATATTTTCGCAGGACAACCTTTTACTTTCATGGTTTGCGTATAGAATTTTGCCTGCTGGCCATATGGCGATTGAAAGTGGCGTATGTTTTAGTGCTCAACTGAAGGTTTCTTCTGTACGAGAGGTTACCCACCAGAGTAATCACCGGGTGACGGAGTCTCCACAGGTTTGTCCAGACCCGGGCGAAAATGCGAGGAATGGAATAAAAAGTTCCGTCACATGATAGCATCTCGTCACTGATACTATCTGAAGACAGATGCTTGTACCGGGCTACCGGGAATGTCAGCGTGTAGTATTTCCAGTCTTCAGGGAACCTGTCGAGAGCGATGCGATTCTCGGCTTTCATCTTGTCCCACAATCGCGTTCCGGGTAGCGGTGTCAGAAAAAGCGTGTTGAGATTGTCCACACCATACTGGGTTGCTGTTTTAGCGATGCGTTTTCCGATGCCCGGTTCGTCGACGTCCAAACCTATGATAAAGGAACCCACGACCTGGATTCTATGCCGCTGGATTTTACGCACAGAGGCCCGAAAGTCTCCGCCTTTCAAAATATTGAACTTCTTGCTGAGTTCCTCAAGCCCCTTGGGCGTCGGTGACTCGAAACCGATGAATACCCCGCGGCAACCTGCCTTGGCGGCCAACTTCAGAAGCTCCTCGTCATCGGCGAAGTTGATGGTGGCTTGGGCGATCCATTCTTTTTTCAGCTTTGCCCGTATCATCGCGCGAAACAGATCCTTGGCGCGGGATATATGTTCAGGGCGGGTGCCGATAAGATTGTCGTCCACCACCAGAACGAGTTTTTCGCGAATCAGCTGAAATTCCCGAACAACATCCTCTATGGGTCGCATCCGGTAGTGGGCACCGTTAAACGCCGTTACACTGCAGAAGCTACAGTTCAGGGGACACCCGCGTGTGGTTTGAATAGCCCCGAAAGCATATCCAGTATCCAACAGGTCATGACGAGCAGCCGGGATATTGTCTATTTCGGCGAACCCTCCGTCATATTGGGGTTTTAAGTTATCGTGCTGGACATCTTCCAACACCTGCGGCCAGATGCCTTCGGCTTCTCCGGTGACAACGGCGTCTACGTAGTCCGTGGCTTCGTCTAGGCACATGGTGGCGTGGATTCCGCCCATAACGACGGGTACTCCAAGACCCCGAAAGTACGCGGCAACATCATAGGCCCGGCTTGCCTGCGAGGTACACGCAGTGATGCCTACCAAATCAGGTAAGGGCATCGAAGGGTAGTCCGGGATGACCATGTTTTCGTCAATGATCGTAACTTCCCAGTCCGGAGGCGTCAGGCCCGCAAGAACCATAAGGCTGAGTGGTTTCCAGACGCGGTAGCGGTTCCAGCGGCTTTCCTTAATTTTGACGATGCTTACAAGCGGATTGGAGGGATTGATCAGATATAGTCGCGTAGTATATAGTCACTCATGGCGGTGGAGTTATTTGCTTCCTGTTTTCGCTCGCGGTTGTTTTCATGCAGGGGTTCCATTCGTTACCCCACAACTCAGCAATATACAAAAACATCCCCCATTGATTTTATGTTATCACTATGCTGCGGTCAATAGCACATTTCGATTAAAGAGGGTCGGTCGCGGTATTTGTCGGCGTGCGTGGATTGGCAATCAACATTCAGGCATGACTGACAAACCACACGGTGATACACACTTATTCCGTGCTTCTTTATTGGCAAGAACTTACGAATCTAAAGCCAGCCTGTAAAAGGCGGAGCAAAATCTTAGCGCTGGGCGGGCAGAGGAATTTCGTAGCGCTCTTGGCAGTAGATTCCGTAAAATCAGTGGAAATTTTATTATCCACTGACTTTTACGGAGGAAACAGGAGTGTATACGGACATGA
>DAOVZK010000065.1 GCA_030635145.1 Planctomycetota bacterium
GTCCACCCCGTGTTTGCGAGCCAGCCGCGGAACGAGATTGCGAGGAATTAGGTTGCAGATTTGGTTTAGAACGGTATTCTTTGATGCAGCGGGTTGCATGGGTTACTCCTGTCTGTCTAACGCAAACAGAGTACCTCATAATCCGCTACTTTGCAAAAATCAGACATCCCACCAACCGGCTATGGGATGACTGTGTTTTACAAACGTCTATAGCTCTAGTCTATAAGCTTCATAATGTCTTTGAACGTCACCAGCAGTAGTAGTCCGATCAGCAGGAAAAATCCGATCATCTGAACCGTGTTGATGAGTTTCAGCGGTAGCGGTTTTTTGCGGAACTTCTCGATAATCATCAATGCTGCGTGCCCGCCATCGAGGGCGGGGATCGGGAGGAAGTTAAACACTGCCAGGGCCGTCGACAAAATCGCCATCAGATACACCAGATCCATGAAGCTTTTGCGGGCCAGCCGCACCGCTGCACTGCCGATACCCACTGGCCCACTGATGGCTTTGGTGCTGACGGTGCCGGTTACCAACCCGCGAAGCGAAAGATACACACCCAACACCTGCTGGTAGGTCTGCTTCACACCCCAGCCGATGGCGGCGATGGGGTTGCGGTGAACGATGTCAACAGTCAGCTGCTTGAACGTGGTGTCGACGCCGAAAAAGCTGGCGTGGTAGTCTTCGGGGTCGAAGTTGTTTTTCGTGAGTTTCCCGAGCTTGTAGGTTTGCTCGCTGGCACCAAGCTTGGCGGTGATTTCGAGTTCTTGACCGTCGCATTTTTTCAAGGTTTCTACGAGATCGATCCAGCTGTGAATCTTTTGGTTGTTGACGGCGAGGATTTCGGCGTCGGCTGGGAGTCCTGCCTTGGCGGCGAGCGAATTTTCGCGAACGTATCCGACAACCATCGCGTCCATATCCGGGACGAGATGAACGCCGTTGACGGCTCGCCCGTCATCTTTTTCCGGTGCGATATCCAGCGTCAGTGTTTTACCCGCGCGAAGAACGATTATCTTCGTTTTGGCGTTGCCGTCTTTGACAAGCTTACTGCTGATGTCAATGAACTGCTGGTGCGTCGGGTTCGACTTTCCGCCATAGCTCAGCACAACATCGCCAACTTTCAGCCCAGCCTTGACGGCAGGGGAACTGCTGAAGTATCCGCCCTTGGTTATCGCGGTAACTTTCAATCGTGGGGTCATACCCAGAATGTCCAGCATCGAAACGCCCGCACCGCCGGTAACTTCGTCGCGATTGTAAACGGTAATTTTTCCGTCCTTGCTGCGATAGGCAACCTGGCCAGCTGAAACGTCGATGTCCTTCGACTCACCGCCATTGATTTGCTCGACAACCTCTCCGTCCTTGAGCGGGTTATCGTAAGCCGACCAGCCTTCGTGCGATTGCCCATCTTTCGTGAAGTACGTTACAGTTGGGCCTATAATTAGCGGCGCGATGGTGATGTCGACGGATTTCCCGTCGCGGTCTACGGTGAACACAGCTGGCTGATAGGTGTGTTTGAGCAGCTTGGCGATGTCCCAGAAGTACTGCGTGGGTTTGCCGTTAACAGCAACGATTTTATCACCGGGCGTAAACGGACTTTTGGCGATCAGTTCGCCGGTGGGGGCGGCGACTATGTTACTAAACGGCATGGATATGCCGAAGGCCTGTACGCCGATTTCTTCCTGTTGCTTTAATCCGATAATCGCTTTTCCGCGGTAGGTTTTCTCGCCGATGGTTCGCTCGAAAATCACGGGGTACTGTTTACCGTCGGCGGCGAAGGCGGCGATCATCTTAAAGTCGAGGAATGTTTCGATGTCGTCCCCGTTTACGGAGATAACCTTGTCGCCCGATTGCAGCCCCACCCATTTGGTTTTGTCGTCGGTGTTGGGGTTGTCTGCTTGCGGGGGTGCGGAACCTTCCCAAGCGATTGCAGCGGTGGCGGCGGGGAAACCTGCTTCCGTGCCACCCACGACAGGTGCGGGGAAATCTTTCCCGACCATGCACAGCAGAATAAACAGCAAAGCCGCCAGGATGATGTTCATCACAACACCGGCCGAGATTACGACCAACCGTTTGTTGACCGGCGCGGAGTTAAACGATTTCTCGTTGAGGTTGTCGGCTTCTTCGACGGCCCCGAAATCTTCCTGCCCCAGCATCTTGACGTATCCGCCCAATGGCAGCGCACAGATGCAGAAATCGGTACCCCATATCTTAACCCCGAACAATCGCGGGCCCATGCCAAGGGCAAACCGTTCGACCTCGATACCCGCCCACTTGGCGGCGAGAAAGTGTCCGCCCTCGTGAACGACAACCACCACGCCCAGCCCGATAAGAAACTGAACTAAAGGCCAAAGCAACTGCGTAAAAAATTCGCTGATTTCTGCAAGAATCACTATTTCATACTCCTAAAATCGGGTAACCCGGCGAGGCCGGTGCTAAAATTTCATTATTTCAATTATTGTCAAATGAACAGTCTAAACAAATAAGCCCTTTAATTTCAAGGGCTTAAAGAAGGTCTGCCACCTGCTTGCGTGCCCACTCGTCGACCGTCAGCAGGTCTTGTAATGTAACCTGTTTATCGGTTGAAAGGGTCGGAGAATTTGAGGAAGTCTGGGAATTATCCCAGATATCAAGTACGGAGTCGATTATCGGCAAGATTCGGCCGAACGTGATTTTGTCGTTGAGGAAGGCTTCGACGGCGGCTTCGTTGGCGGCGTTGACGACGGATCCGGCGGCTCCACCGTCGCGTATGACATGGTGTCCCAACTCGATTGCCCTGGCGAAGCGACCTTGCACGGCGCGAAATTCCAGTTTGCCGATCGCTGCCAAGTCGAGCGATTTAACATTTCGCGTCGGGCGGTCGGGATAGCTTAGCGCGTAGGCGATGGGGCCTTTCATGTCGGGCTCGGCCAGCTGCGCGATTACCGACCCGTCGCAGAACTCGACCATCGCGTGGATGATCGACTGCGGATGGATTACCACGTCGATTTTCTCGGGTGGCAAATCGAACAACCAGTGTGCCTCGATCATTTCGAGCGTCTTGTTCATCAGCGTAGCCGAGTCGATAGTAATTTTCGGGCCCATCTCCCAAGTCGGGTGCGAAAGAGCCTCTTTAACCGTGGCGGCGTTTGCTTCGGCATCGGACATGTCTCGCAACGAGCCCCCGGATGAGGTGATCGTGATTTTGCGGACTTCTTTGCAGGTTCCGGCGGCGAGGCATTGAAAAATTCCCGAATGCTCGCTGTCGACGGGTAGGATATCGACCCCAGCTGCGCGGGCAGCGGGAACTACGACGGAACCGGCACAGACGAGGGTTTCTTTGTTGGCAAGTGCGAGGGTGGCGCCGATTTCGATGGCGGTCATCGTGGGTTTCAGCCCCGCCGACCCCACGACAGCTGTCAGCACGACGTTGGGTTTGCTTTCGCGGATCAGTTCGCTTAATGCATCGGGCCCGGCGATAAGTTTTACGCTTTTGTCGAGATGTTTCGACAGTTCGGCGGCGTGGTCGGGGTTTACGATTGCAACAACGTCGGGTTTGCACGCGGCGGCCTGCTCGGCGAGCAGTTTCCAGTTGTCCCGTGCCCCGATGGCACATGCACGCAGACCGGGGGTCTCGGCGATGACTTCCAAAGTCTGGCACCCGATACTGCCTGTTGAACCCAAAATTGCTACGCGTTTATCCAAGTTGCTCCCTGCTATCGAAAATCGTAAGCGTTTACACTCTTTTTCCTGTCAATCTGCCCAAAATCTCTTTTTTTGACAGGATTACAGGATTAACTATGAATTATTAAAAAGAAAACAAGCTATTCAGTGTCAACTGAAAACACCATTGCGACGAATACAAATTCCTATATAAATTAATCCTGATTAACAGGATTTTTAAAGCCCATATTCTATCCTGTGATCCTGTCTAAATTTTTGCCGTGAATAGTTACCGAAAATCGAATCGATATCATTGCACAATTAACCGCGGGTGTCCACTATTCCACAATTTTTGAAACCCCCAAAATTATTTCTGTTTCCAATAGTCCCCGCTGTCGGCCCATCAACAATCATCAAAAAACTTCTTTTTCACGAGTAGTTGGCCTAAGCGGTTGTTTGTGGTTATAATGCGCGGCATGGCCAATAAGATCGAAAACGAATCGCTGATCCACAAAAGTTATCTTTTTGAGGTGCGGCGCTTACAGCTGCGAACCTCCGCCGGGGAAGTCATACATCGCGACGTTGTCCGCCATCCCGGTGCAGCGATTGTAGTGCCCGTGCTGGACGACGGATCAATCGTAATGATCCACAACTATCGTTACGCTGCCGACGGATATCTCTGGGAACTACCCTGCGGAACGCTCGATAACGGCGAAGATCCGCTGGACTGCGCCGTCCGCGAACTAAAAGAAGAAACCGGTTACTCTGCCCCTAAGAGCAATTTTACAAAACTCGGAAAAAGTTTTTCCTGCCCCGGATATGACGACGAAATCGTGCACTCGTACCTTGCCACAGGGCTTACTCACGGTGCGCAGCAGCTGGAAGACTACGAAGATATTACGGTCGAGGTCATGTCTGATGCAAAGGTCAGACGCATGATTGCCGATAGTGAGATAGTAGACGCCAAGTCTATCGCAGCCTTGACCGTATATTGGTTGCAACAGAACGATTCGATTTAGAGTATCCATTCACGCAAAAATTTAGACAGGATAACAGGATAGAAGATAGGCCTAAAAAATCCTGTTAATCAGGATTAATTTGCTTCGTAATTTGTATTCGCTGTGATGGTGTTTGCAGTTAAGAGCTTTTGTTTTCTTTTTAATAATTTATAGTTAATCCTGTAATCCTGTCAAAAAAGGGATTTGGATTGGATTTACGAGATAAAAAGTGTGAACGGTTACGATTTAGAGGACACAATGGGATTACACGACAGAACATATACCCGCGACGGTGGCGGCGGAAATTTTTTGGGCACTCGCGGTGGCGGCGGGGGGCAAGTGGTCGGCATGTCGATGCCGAAACCTACCCGAGCTGTTATAGTGTTGCTGATTATCAATGCTGTAGTATACCTTCTGCAGATTTTTCTCGACAACCCGACGATGTTCAAGGTGGGAAGCATAAGTTCGTTGTTTGGTGTGACGGTCCAGAGTTTCTGGCAGCTGTGGAGATACATTACGTTTCAGTTTCTGCACTCGACTGGAAATCCATGGCATCTTGTGATGAATATGCTGGGGCTGTACTTTCTTGGCACTGCCCTTGAGCGCAGCTGGGGGTCGAAGCGGTTTACGTTCTTCTACCTCGGGTGCGGGATACTGGCGGGTTTTGCGTATGTTTTTATTGGCGCGATTTTTCACATTCCGGGGGATATGCCGATAATCGGTGCATCGGGCGGAGTGTTCGGGATTCTGCTGGCGTGTGCGATTCTGTTTCCGCATTTTCGTCTGATCGTGCTGGTTTTCCCCGTTCCGATCCGCCTCGTTGCGGTGATCGTGTTCAGTATAATGATATTTGTTGTGCTGCGATCGTTAAGCATTGGCAATTCTGGCGCCGCCATGAGCGAAGTAGCGCATCTTGGTGGGGCGTTGGGTGCGGTTTACGTTTTGTGGTTTCGGCCGAAATTAGTGGCGGCATCTAAGGCCTCGACGACTAAGCGGCAGCAAGGTGCGTGGGAGCGGAAGATGAAAACCCAGCGACAGCTGCAGGCGAAAATCGACACCATTTTAGACAAGATCCGCCACGACGGAATCGGCTCGCTTACCCCCGCCGAAAAAAAGACCCTCAAAGACGCCACCGATCAGCAGCGCAAAGAAGACGCCCGCATCGACAAACTGCGATAGGATTTTCACCGCCCCGCCGAGGCATTGATCAGCTCTTATAAATTCCGGATTCGCGGCGTTTTTGGGCGACGGGGCTGATATGGGTATCCTCGCGGAGATCGAGCCCAAGTTTTTCGATCAATTCTTTCAGATAGTTCAGATGCGGGCATGGCGGGGCGTGATAGTTGTCTTTCGTGATGCAAGACGACAGCTGTACGACGATTTTGTCTTTCTCTATGCCTTCTTTGGTCCGCATTCGGCGAATCAGATGGCTGAGTTTTCGGTGCAGCGCGCGGCCGCAACATCCACCGCAAGTCAGATATATGGTTCTGTAGGCCTTGTCGGGGGAATAATCTAAAAATCCGCCGGTTCGTTTGTCAAACGCGCTTTCGCAGGCGTATCCTGAGCATCGTTGCTTAACCAGATGGCACTGAATGATGGCGATATAATCTTTATCTTTCATGGCGTTATATCCTCTTGGGAAAACAGAAAATGTCCCTGATGCCCATTGTCATCACGGGGTGATATTAGTCAAGGCGCATTTTTCAAGCCATTTACTCCCGAAACCAACTGCGAATTTAAAATTCCGTAACATCGTTGCAATTGGCGGTGCGGATCGAGAATTTCCCTAAGTATTTTATCTGAAAAGGGTTTAATGCCGGTTGCAGGGCGGTGCTTTGGGGGTGTCCTGAAGGTCTGGGGGAAAAACGGCCGGGGTATTTGTAGATTTTTTCACGGTTTTATGCATGCTTACGAAAGATCACCCTGCGAAAAGTCGATATTTAAGCTACACATGAGTACTCGACAAAACGCAGATGCGTATAATTACATCATGGGAACCAGCTTGCGGGCCGGTAGATCAATGGCAGAGACCACGAGCACAGTTACACCGTTACGGCTGAGAGGATACCAGGCCGTTCGCGTTATCGGCACCGGTGCCGGGAGCGTTATATGGGAAGTGCGCGACGAAGAAACCGGCCGACTGTTCGCCTTAAAACGCGTCATCAAAAATAACGGCGATACGCGATTCATCCACCAGGTGCTAAACGAGTATGCAACTTCCCGCGCCGTTGACCATCCGACGATTCGCAAGGTTTACTCGATGCGAAAGCTGCGGAAGTTATTTTCGGTTCACGAAATCCACATGGTTATGGAGCTGTGTCCGGGTCAGAGCGTGCAGGATCGCCCACCAAAGGATATCGCTGAGGCGTGCGAGATTTTCTTTCAGGTCGCCAACGCCATGCAGCGTCTAAACGAGGCCGGGTACGTTCACGCCGACATGAAACCAAACAACATCATCGTCGACAAAAACGATAACGTCAAAATCATCGACCTCGGGCAGTGCTGCCTCATCGGAACCATCAAGGATCGCATCCAGGGTACGCCCGATTTTATCGCACCCGAACAAGTGCATCGCCAACCGCTCGACGAACGCACTGATGTTTACAATTTCGGGGCCAGCCTCTACTGGGCACTGACGCGGAAAAATATTCCGACTGTTTTACCGCAGCAAAACATGCTCAAGATGCCCACCGCCATTGTGCAACCCCTCGAAATAAAGAAAGATATTCCGCCCCTACTCAACAGGTTGGTTATGGACTGCATTCAGCTCGAACCGAGTCATCGGCTGAAAAATATGCAGGACATCGTCACGCGACTTGGTATCGTGATGAAGAAGGAGCTTGCCACCGAGGTACAGGTTTCTCTCAAAGATACGAGTTGCACCGAGAATCGCCCGCAGACTTCCGGATAGATTTTTCAGGACACCGTTGGGCATTGGATTCACTATAGTGTGAGTATCAGGACGATATAATCGACATGGGTTGCGTTGTAGCAGACATTTTCACTCAGGCCGCCGAGCTTACAAGCTCCGATCCCCACCGCCAAGGCAACGTACTGCATCTTGGATCGCCCGAGCAGGTCGTTATTACCGGTGACATCCATGGTAATCGGGAAAATCTGACGAAGATTCTTTCGTATGCCGCCTCGGGGGGTGACGCCCCACCGACGCTGATTCTGCAAGAGATAATCCACGGTGTCCCGGATGTTCGCACCGGAATGGATCGCAGTGTCGAGCTGCTGTTGAGGGCGGCGAGGCTGAAAATTTCCAACCCCGCAAATGTGCACATTCTGCTGGGTAATCACGATGTGGCACAATTCACCGGCAGCGAAATTACGAAGGAAGGCGTCGGTGTTTGCAAAGGATTTGTCGAAGGCGTGGAGTTTACGTACGGTGACGACGCGCCAGCTGTCCTCGAAGCCGTCATGACATTCCTCCGATCACTGCCGCTGGGAATCAGGTTCGATAATCGCGTTTTTGTTTCGCATTCGCTCCCGTCACCAAACCGCGTAGAATTGGCTGGTATCGAAATCCTCGCTCGCACCTCGCAGGATGAAGATTTTCTGCGCGGTAAACCCGCTTATGAGTGGGTGTGGGGCAGAAATCAGACGCCCGAGCAGCTCGACGAACTCGCCGCCGAACTCGACGTTGATTTTTTCGTGCTTGGGCATCGGCACATCGACGAAGGGTACCTCATGATCCCGCAGCGCGCCGTCGCCATTAACAGCAATACACCCCGCGGAGTCGTCTGCGTGTTTAACGGCGACGATGAACTTTCCTTCCAGAACATCCGCAAACACCTCGGACTGATCTCGAAACTTTAACGGTTCAGATTCCGTTCTTACGGCGGCGTTGCGCTTGTGTTTTTTTGCGATTCGGGCTATCATTAACTGTATGACCTCGAAGGAAAAAATACAGTCCGCTGATCTGAAAACCATTACAGTGCTCCACTACCCAGCCAGTCAGCTGCGCGCAATCGCCACGCCGATAGAGCAAGTCGACGCCGACTTAATTGCCCTCGCGCAAAAGATGTTCGAGCTTATGTTCGAGTTTAAGGGTGTCGGGCTGGCAGCCTCGCAGGTGGGTGTAACAGTGCGAATGTTCTGTGCATCGCCGACGTTTTGCCCCGAGGACGTTCACGTCTACATTAACCCGAAAATTGTCTCCGTTGAAGGTTCGGCGACCGAAGAAGAAGGCTGCCTCAGCTTCCCGGGAATTTTCACCAAGGTCAAACGCGCCCAGCGGGTGACGATTACTGCGACGGGTTTGGACGGTAATGAGTTTACGCAGACAGTCGAAGGGCTGCACTCGCGAATTTGTCTCCACGAAAACGATCATCTCGACGGTCTCGTGTTGCTGGACAAAATGGGGGCGGTGGCGAAACTCGCCAACCGCAAAGCCATCAAAGCCCTCGAAGAAAACACCCTCTCACTCTAACGGTGGAAAACAATCAATAGATTGTTAAGTTCGAAATCCAAATATCTAAATTCTAAACAAATACGAAATTAGAAATACCAAAATTTTAAACGATTAAAGATTACACCTCGGCGTTTATGTCTTTGTTTTGAACATTCGAATTTTCACATTCGATATTGTTCAGGATTTAGAGTTTCGTATTTCGGATTTTAATTGCGTAGCAACGCGAGGATAATTCATGCCAGGAAAAGAAATTTTTTTACTCATCGGCCTCACCGTGCTGGTGCTTTATGCGGTTCCGCGAATCTGGATTGTGGTTAGCGCGAAAAAGGATCCCGGTGGTGATAGTAGCAGGGGGCTTTTGATTTTTTCCGAGTCGCTACGGTGGATGTCGGTACCGTGGGGCAAGGCGTCATGTGCTGCGGGTTTTCGCAGGGCGGGGTTTAAGGGCGAGTTTGTGTTTTGGAAGTGGCACGAAACGTGGCGGGCATGGTTGGTGTTTCCGACGATTGCTGCCCCGAAAATGCTCGAACGCCAGTCGCAGCGATTAGCCGATTACATTACGGAGAAATATCGCGAGAATCCCGCTCGGGAGATATACCTCGTGGGATATTCCTGCGGTGGATACGTCGCCACGCGAGCGTTGGAGCTGCTCGACGACGACGTGAAAATCCGCGGAGTTGCGCAGCTGGCACCGGCGATGAGTCCGTGGCGCGACTTGCAAAAAGCAGCGTCGCACGTTGATGGCGAGATGATTATCTGCAGCAGCTGCGTCGATGCAATTATCGTTGGGGTGGGCACGGTAATTTCCGGCACCGCCGACCGCAAACACGTACCATCAATGGGCATGCTGGGGTATCTCGGGAAACCCTGCGATAACGTTTCGAATCTGCGATGGAATCCGAAAATGATTCTGCTGGGGCATACTGGCGGGCATTTCGCAGCCCCCACCGAGCGGTTCATCGCCAAGCTCGTCGCCCCGCGGTTAATGTCCCCCGAGTAGCGGTTACTCTCAGCTCCGTGGGCACCCTATTCTTTTACCGGCAGTAGCAATTCCACGAAGGCACCGTCGCAGGTGTTTTGCGGATAGCTCCCAGCGGCGACGTTGAGAGTATTCTATTCGAACGGTTCGTGGTCGGGGCGTTTGCAGCCGCGTTCGTCGA
>DAOVZK010000072.1 GCA_030635145.1 Planctomycetota bacterium
GACTTGTTGAAGCCGGCAAGAAAAAAATCGTAGCCCTTGTTGCTGCCATGAGAAAACTATTAACGATACTAAATATTATGCTACGAGATAATCAGCCATGGAAATCCACAATTTAAACTTGAAATTCAAGACAGTCGCTACAGGCCGCGATCTTAATCACTGGGTACGTCAAAAACGTACATCCAGTGATATTCGGGTATGGCGACTTGGTCCAGGCCGATGTCGATGTCGGCTTTGAGTTGCAGTTTTTCGCGTTGCCCGAGCTGTTTCCACTCCTGATGAGTTTTGAAGCTGCGCCGCTGCATCTGTCCATCACCGATCACGCAGGTATACAGCCAGTCCATGAACTTGCAAAAACAATGCTGCGGGTCGTTAAGGTAGACCGTCTCTTTTACGATGATGCGATTTTTCGTTACGCGGATTGCTTCCTGTAGCGACTCGGCGGGGTTTTTGCTGTGCGAAAGCACGTTGATCATCAGCGACGTATCGAACGACTTGTCGGCGAACGGCAGGGCGGTTCCGTCGTAGATTTTAAACGGTAATGGCGTTTCGTTGCAGTCGACAGTGTCGACAAGTTCCACGCGTCGGGACTCGGCGAAGGTTTCGGCGACTTTTCCGTTTCCGCAGCGAATGTGCAGCAGTGACCCGCTCCCCGACAGATACGGATTGATGCGTTCGTGCAGAATTTTCGGCCGACCGGCGCTGGCGTCGCGGATTTTTTCGGGAAGATTCAGTTCACCTAGAATTTCCTTAACGCGGTTGGCGGCTTGATCATCAGGTTCTACCGTAGTACATATTGAAAAAACTTCGTCGAGTTTGGCGGCGGCGAGTTGGGCGTCTATTTTCAGATTGTCGAACATCTCTAGCAAAAACTCGTGGGAGTTTTTCAGGCCCTGCTGTTCGTCGGAAATATCCGCGGCGTCTTCGGGGCCATGAATCGGCAGGAGTCTGTCGAGGCCGGTAATGAGAAAAATTTTACGGATTTCGTGGGTGACGTTTACGAGTCTGATCTCGCGGCCGGTGGCGGTGAGCTTTTTGTACGCCGACACCAGAATCCCCAAACCGTGCGACGCGATAAACTTCATATTACTCAGATCGATTACGATCAGGGGAACATCCGTATCAAACGCCCTAGCCAAGGCCCCTTCAAAGCGGTCGGAACCGATGGCATCAAGGTCGCCATCGAGAAACAGGGTGATACAGCTGTCGGTTGACTCTATCGCAATGTTAAGACTCATCTACAATACTCCCACAAATCAGGTGTCGTTTCGCTCGTTGAACTCTACTTATAACCTCTTCGGATTGGCATGGCAAAAAAAAGCCCACGATTTTTTTTCGCGGGCTTTTGTGTATTTGGGATTTTGGCCTTGTTTAAAATGTGACTCGAGCTTGTCATTGCGAGCGAAGCGAAGCAATCTCATTTTTGGCAGTCTAAGATTGCCGCGTCGCTACGCTCCTCGCAATGACATCGCGAGCCGTAGAAGGCAGAAATTTCGCTTATTTGTAGAAATCGACCATTTCGCGGATAGTTTTGCATTTGATTTTGTCTGCGTTCCCGGCCTGGCCGAAAGCGACCATTCTTTTCACGCAAACATCTTTCATTGCTACTCGTGCCGGTTTGAGATAATCACGCGGGTCGAACTTTTCGGGAGTTTCGGCGAATACCTTGCGGATGGCACCTGTGATGGCGAGACGGCTGTCGGTGTCGACATTGATCTTGCGTACACCGTGCTTGATGCCGCGTTGGATTTCTTCCAGCGGAACGCCAAACGTCGGGTTGAGTTTACCACCGTACTTGTTGATGATATCCTGCAATTCCTGCGGAACACTGCTGCTACCGTGCATAACGATGTGCGTGTTGGGCAGGCGGTTGTGGATGTCTTCGATGAGGTCCATGCGGAGGACGTCGCCGGTTGGTTTTTTCTTGAACTTGTAAGCACCGTGCGAAGTTCCGATCGCCACGGCGAGTGCGTCGAGGCCGGTTTCGGTGACGAAGCGTTCTGCCTCGGCCGGGTCGGTGAGGTGCTCTTGTGCTTCTTCTTCGCTGAGTCCGGCACCGTGGCCGTCTTCGATTCCGCCAAGTGCGCCGATTTCGCCTTCGACACTAACACCGACGGCGTGGGCAGCTTCGACGACTTTTTTGGTGATGGCGGCGTTGTATTCGTACGTGGCCGGTTCCTTGCCGTCTTCGCTCAGCGACCCGTCCATCATGACAGATGTGAAACCCTGCTGGATTGCACTTTCGCAGGTGGCGAAGCTGTTACCGTGGTCGAGGTGCATGGCGATGGGAATGTTGGGGTTGAGTTCGGCGGCGGCCAAGATCAGGTGCCGCAGATACGCGTCTTCGCTGTACGCGCGAGCTCCGCGGGAGGCCTGGATGATAACGGGAGAGTTGGTTTCCTGGGCGGCCATCATGATCGCCTGGATCTGCTCCATGTTGTTTACGTTCAACGCCGCGACGCCGTAATCATTTTCAGCTGCGTGGTCCAGAAGAACTCGTGTTGGTACTAAAGGCATTTGGTTGCTCCAATCTTAGCTAATGCATAAAGGTTTTCTAACTCGTTGTTTTGACGCAGGTTATATTTCTGCAACAGCTCACTTCGGTGAACCCCTGAAGGCAAACTTTGGTGAGAAATCGCAAGTATTATATGCGCCGAACCCCTCCATGAGAAGCGTTTTTTAAAATATATGCGATGTACCACCACATGCGAGGTGTTTTTTTAAATATATTTACTATGAGGGAGGTATGAGACGCGTTTTTTAAAATTACCTGCGGCTGGGAGCAAAAAAATAGCAGAAGGATACGGGGCTGGGGGTTCCCGCATGTCATTGCGAGCATAGCGAAGCAATCTCGTCGCTAGCAGCGGAGACAATAATAATCGCTACGGTCCTTATCTCCGACGTTGCCGGTTGTCACCCTTTCTAGGGATTGCCGCGTCGCTGCGCTCCTCGCAATGACAGATAATCCCAGACAAGGCGCCCCGCCGGGGCTTTTGTGTTGCACCATCCGCTACCCCGGTCTTGCGACCGGGGCTAAGAAAGGCGCCCCGCTGGGGCTTAAGCGATATCGTCAAGTGATTTGGGCATTCGGCATTGGTGCTTCAATGGGCATTTTGAACTTGGACATTGGGCATTTGGACACATTGCTTCCTTTGTTGAGGGCTATCCCGGTCTTGTGTGGAAATAGCGAGGGGCTACTTCAAAAATTCCAGGTCACCGCAGAGCGGTACCCCGATATCTGCGACGATTATCTGGCCGGTGTAGTCTTCACTGGCCGGGTTGCTGAATCCCACTTTTTTCGCGACAAACGTAATTGTCAGCTCGGCCCGTATGGTTGGGCCTTGGGCTGTGCCGCTGTCGCAGTCTAGCCCTGTGGGAATATCCACCGCCACCACCGGCCGCGATGCCTTGTTGATCTGCGTTACGACCACCCCCATGTCTTCCCGCAGCGATCCGCTGATGCCCGTCCCGCCGCCGGCGTCGACGATGAGGTCGAATGCTTCGAGTTCGTGCGAGAGTTTCTTCTGGGCGATTTTGTCCATGTAGCGGATGTCGAACCCGAGATTTTCGATGATGTCCAGGTTCGCTTTTGCGTCGCCGGTGATTTTTTCGGGGTCTGCTACGATAAAGACCACGACATTTCCCCCGCGGTTAGTCAGGTGCCTTGCGATAACGAATCCGTCTCCACCGTTATTACCACCACCGGCGACAATAGCGATGGTTCGGGCGGTGAGGCTACCGAGAAATCGGCCTATGATGCCGGCGGTGTTTTTACCGGCATTTTCCATTAGAACCAAGCCCGTCACACCAAGGGTTTCGATGGCGTGGCGATCAAAATTCCGCACCTGTTTTCGTGTAAGATACTCCAATTGGCACCTCTCACGCAGATCCCCTGACCTACGTACAATCGATCCCGACCCATGAGGTCAGGTAGTTATGACGCGGGTTATTCGGTGGCACAGTCACCCGGAGGTGATTATGCAAGTGCTTCGTCAATGGCGGCTTTTAAGTCCGCTTTTTGCTGCAACCCGACGAACTTCTTGATCATCTCGCCGTCCTTGAAAAGAATAACCGTCGGAATAGCGCTGATTCCAAACTGCATCGAGATGTTTCGATTCTCGTCGGTGTTAACTTTTCCGATGACAACCTTGCCGGTGTATTCGTCGGCGAGTTCGTCGATTGTCGGGGCCATCATTTTGCACGGCATGCACCACTCTGCCCAGAAATCCACGAGGGCGGGGGTGGAGGCGTTAACCACATTTTGATCGAAATCAGCATCCGTTAATTCAAGCGTGTTGCTCGACGCCATTTAGCGTCTCCTTAGTAAAAAGTGGACAAAAATAAAATCATTGACTTCGCATTATCCTAGATTGCACTCTAACCGTTGTCAACTTCCTTTGTCAATAATCCTTAAGGTACATTCCATGAATATATCGCTGTAAATAACCATAAAATTCAAAAAATAACGATCTACACGAGGATTTTTTTAATAACCCGCGGGATCGTTTGTGAACCTTTGTAATTCTTTATGCCCTTTTTCCTGTTAATCAGATCAATTTCTTTTTGACCCACCCACCAACCGTTGGAGCGAATTGTTAGGCCTTCTCTATTCTTGCTGCTTTGCCGAGATTGCAGTCAGCACAGGTAGTTCTGAGATTTGCTTCGACAGTTTTTCCACCAATGCAAAACGGTTCGATATGATCAATATGTAGTTCAAGGCCCGGATTGTTTGCTGGGCTTCTCCCACATAGTACACACTTAAAGGAATCTCGCTTTAGAACTTTATACCTAAGGCCAAGTTTGATTTTGTGTTTATCCTCGTCCTTTGTGCGTACCTGTTTTGCTGGAAAAATCTCTGCTAAGGGTAACGGGTTTGCTAGATGAGCTTTACTTGCATCTTCAGTCAAGTCTGAGTCCATTCTGTCAACAAATGCCCGCAATGCCTTTCGCCAAGTTTTCCATCGAGTCAAATAAGCTTTAGGCCCGACAATAGATGGGTGATTTTTCATCTCCTGATAACTTGGAGGTCGACCGTAAAATGTCCATACGGTGAGGAGATTTTCGAAGCACTCGTTATCTGTGTAACGTTTAGCATGGTTAGAAATTGTCAACTCAGCCTCTCTGATTGCCTTCTCTGTGCTTCCAAAACGACTGCTAAGTATAGATGGGCCGATAAAATTAGAGTACTCCTTTATGTCTTCAACGGTTACGATTTTACTGCCTTTTCTCTCGGCAATCACTTTGAGTTCATCAATAAGCTTTTTGTTTGACCATAACTTGGGTTGCTGATTCCTCTGTTTTGCCGTTACAGATTTTCCGCTATACCTTTCTGATACGCCAGCCATTTCCAATGCCACATGCCAATTGCCAAATCGTCTTGTCACAGTAGAGCTGTGAACCTTCGAGTAAGCATCGAAGGCTTTTTTTGTGAGGTGTGGATTTTTCACGATAGAAGCCACGCGTTGAATTTCTTTAAGGATGTTCTCATCAGAATAATCTTCAAGAAAGTTTAGTTTGAATTCTTCCATTTCATGACCTACGCGCTTTGCGGTGAAAATTTTTTCTTAAATCCCAAATCCGAATTCCACAATCCGAAATCTTGTTACTTGATTTCGATTTTCTTTTTCTTGACGGCCTCGGCCTTCGGCAGGGTCAGTTTCAGCAGCCCGTCATCAAATTTTGCGTCGATGTTCTCGCGGTCGACTTCGTCGCTTAAAGCAAACGCGCGGAAGTAATCGCCCGTCTCGAAGCTGGTGAAAACCCTCGCGTAAGATTCCGAAAATTTGTCGTCGCCGCACTTGGCAGCGATGGTCAGTACGCCTTTGTCGACCTGAACGTCGATGGAATCCGGCAGGGCACCCGGCATCTCCGCCAGCATCACCGTAGTTCCGTCGCTTTGTTCGTAAATATCAACCAGCGGGCAAACCGTATTTTCGTCGTGTTGATTTTCGGCTGGGTGAACGGTCGTTTTGATTTGTTTTTTATCTTCAGCCATGCTGCACCTCCTATTTTACTTTGATCTTCTTGAGCACACCCGCTTCGGATTTCGGCAGGTGGATGATGAGAATTCCGTCGGTCATGGATGCGGAAATTTTGTCGGCGTCGACTTTTTCCGGGAGCACAACTGTTCTGCTGAAGTCCCCAGCCCCGCGCTCTCTGCGATGGTATTGAACGTCGTCGCTTTCGCACGGGCATTTTTTCGTGCCCTTGATAACCACGGTTTCACCGGCAATCGAAAGATCGATGTCGTCGCGTTTGACACCTGGTACTTCGCACTGCACGATCATCTCGTCGTTGCTGCTGAGAACGTTTACGGAAGGATAACTCCCACCACCAATGCCTCGCCCCGAACCGTCTTGACGCCCAGAAAGACGCTCGAGCTCACGCTGCATCACCTTAAGCCCCGCAAGCGGGTCCCAATTGTCAGGCCATCTGAATATCGCCATTTTATTCTTCCTTTCCGGGTCTTTGCACCATGCCGACCCGCCGCTATTACTCTTGCAAAATCAATGCCACATTCTACCCAACCCTTCCGCGACATGAAACCCAAATAATTCTCCACTGACAATCAAGTGAGCGACCTGATTTTCTGGCGGGGGCTGGTTCTTGTTTTTCTTTTTGATTTTAACCCCGTAGGGGTGGTCAGAATTTAGCCGTGGGCGTCAGCCCACGGTGTAGGGCCAATAGATACATCAGCCCTGAAAGGGCGATAGAAATCTTGGGATTATCGCGGCAGAACAAACGGCCCAGTGCTTTTGTCGCCCTTTCAGGGCTA
>DAOVZK010000022.1 GCA_030635145.1 Planctomycetota bacterium
ATGAATCTGTGCCATGCAACAAGTTGCATGACCTACAAGCTGGGGCTTTAATTGAGAAAGCTGTTTAGTCGAGTTTGATTTTTCCGAATCGCCGTTTCCCGACGCGTAAAATCGCGCCGTCGGCCAATTCAACCTCGGCGTCAGCGTCGGTAATTTTGACATCGTCTATGCTGACGGCATTCTGCTTAATTAACCGCCGCGCCTCACCATTTGACTTCGCAAAATCGGCCGTCGTTATCAGCTCGATGATATTACACTTCGCAGCCGGTGCCGAAATCTCCGGCATATCGGTAGGAATGTTTTTCTGCGCGAAAACGCGGTCAAACTCCGCAGCTGCTTCGTCGGCGGCGGCGGAATCGTAAAATTCGGCGACAATCGTCTTACCCAGCAGAACCTTGGCTTCGCGTGGATGCGTTTTTTCGGCGTCGGTCAGCAATGCGATTTGGTCGGCGGGTGTATCGGTCAGCAGTGTGAAGTAGTTCGGCATGAGTTCGTCGGGGATGCTCATGATTTTCCCGAACATATCGTTTGCTGCATCGGTAATCCCGATGTAATTATTCTTCGACTTGCTCATCTTGTCCGCCCCGTCAAGCCCGACGAGAATCGGCATGGTCATGACGAGCTGTTTGGGCTGGCCGGCGTTTTCCTGCAGCTGCCTGCCCACAAGATTATTAAACGTCTGATCCGTACCGCCGATTTCGACGTCGGCATTGATGACCACCGAATCGTAGCCCTGCATCAGCGGGTACAAAAACTCGTGAATGCCGATCGGTTGGTTGGCTTTGTAGCGGAGATCGAACGTATCGCGTTCAAGCATTCGGGCGACGGTCATTTGCGAGGTCAGCTTGATGACATCGGCGAAGCTCAGCGACCCCAGCCATTCGCTGTTGTACCGAACCTCGAGTTTGCCGTCCGACGTATCGAGAATCTTCCCGGCCTGGGCGAAATAGGTCTCAGCATTGGCCTTGATCTGCTCCTCGGTGAGAATCGGGCGCGTTTTGTTGGCCCCGCTGGGATCGCCAACGCGGGCAGTGTAGTCACCGATAATCACGACGGCGACATGGCCCATATCTTGAAAACTGCGAAGTTTGCGAAGCACCACCGTATGGCCCAGATGAATGTCCGGGGCCGTCGGGTCGAGGCCCAACTTCACGCGCATCGGCGTACCGGACTTTTCAGCCTGCACTAACCGCTCACGCAGCTCGTCTTTGGTGTAAACCTCCTCGCAGCCGCGAAGAAGAAACTCGATTTGCTGCTCAACCGTCATTTTTTTGCAATCATTCATAAGGTTCGTGAGCATAACAGATTTCCGCGGAATTTCAATCGTCTAAAAAGAAGTAGCCATTCACGCAAAAATTTAGACAGGATCACAGGATAGAACATAGGCCTAAAAAATCCTGTTAATCAGAATTAATTTGCATCGCAATTTGTATTCGTTGCGATAGCGTTTGCAGTTAATAGCTTTTGTTTTCTTTTTAATAATTCGTAGTTAATCCTGTAATCCTGTCAAAAAAGGGCTTTTTTAATAAAAATTGGATTTACGAGATAAAAAATGTGAACGGTTACAAAAAGAACCTTCATCCGTAAAGTCACGATGGCTAAAGAATCCGTGGTGATCATGACGATAAGATTTCGGTAGCACGTTGCTGGGTATCGTTTTACGCGAGGCCCGGCGGCGGCTGAATTGATCTGGGTTAATATGGATGAAAAAGTATTGGACGCGTTTATACGGTAGGAGCTGACATGCGAAATTTGATCATCATTTGCACAATAATTACACTGATTACAGCTGTGGGTTGCGAGAACGTTTTTAAGAAATCCAACAACGATGCCCCGACGGCAGCAAGCAGCACCACCGACCTGAAGATAGACAAAAGTGAACGCGACGGTTACAACATAAACGTCAAGATCGACGACACCGAAGCCGTCCCTACCCGACACGTCAACGGTGAAAATTTCTGGGAAGTCCCCCAGTGCAAATCAACCCCCACAATCTTTTTCGAGATAGACCCCACAATTCTCGGTGAGTTCCAATCGGCGACGCTGATAATTAACCCCGTGGTAGACGGAAAAATCCAGCGAACCGAAATATGGGAATACGCCGGTGAAGAAACCCTATCACCAGACAAGGCGATGGTGCTCGACAAGTTCAACCACTACACCAATGACGGGAAATGCAACAAGGGCGTCGGATCTCTACCAGCCGGTAAGTACGTATTTAATATCCGAGTGATCGGAAACGGGCACGTAAAATGGGACGGCCGAGCGATCGAAACCGAAGTTAAGTAGGCTTTGTGATATTGTGATATCACCGTGGAATCAAATCCGCGACATATGAAAATTACTCGAACAACGCCGAGCCGATGCGCACGATTGTTGCGCCCTGCTCGACAGCAATGATGTAATCGTTGGTCATGCCCATCGAAAGTTCGCAGAAGTTCGCCCCGCCGATTTTATCGTGTCGCATTTCATCGAACAGCTCCTGCAGGCGTGTGAAGGCATTTCGCGTTTCGACAGGGTCAACCCCGAGCGGGCCCATCGTCATCAGCCCCACGAGATTGATATTCGGTAAGGTGGTGACCAGTTCGCCCATGTGCAGGGCAGCCCCGACAGCACAGCCGTATTTTTGCGGCTCGACCGAGCAGTTAACCTGCAGCATAATGTCGATCTGCTTGCCGATCTTCACCGCAAATTCGCTCAGTTCCTCCGCCAACCGCAGCGAATCTACCGAATGCACGACTGATGCAATTTCGATGCATTTGCGAATTTTGTTACGTTGCAAATGCCCTATCATGTGCCATTTGACCGGTGTGGGTAGCGGATTTCGGCGGCGGCGGAGATAATCGTCCAGCTCCCCTGCCCGCGTTACCAGCTGCTGCACGCGATTTTCGCCAAACTCGGTCAGCCCGGCGTCGATCAGGTTTTTTATCGTATCCAGCTCAACCGTTTTGGTTACGGCGACGATGGAAACTTCCTGCGGCGAGCGGCCGGTGCGGGCACAAGCGTCAGATATTTCGCTTCGAATCCGTTCCAAATTCTTTTCGATTTTTTTTCGCGTCGCTGCCATCCTGCCATCCTTGATTTTTTTGAGCCTCTTAAGTTTGAAAACATCGACGTAGCACAACTTCTTCTAAAAACCAGCCGCCCGATACAATAACCAGTTTACTCAGGCACGGCACTGTTGCTGTACATATCGGCAAGTTCATCTTTCGTTTCGTAAATAATGCTTTGGGAATTCCCACCAGCTTCCTTCACCAAAACATCGACGGCCTTGATTTGTTCGTCGTTCTCAATACCGAACACAACCAGCACCAATATTGCGTCAGACTTTTTAATAGCGGCTGCGATTGCCTTGGGGTATTCGATATACCTGCAACTGATGATCAACACAATCGTCTTGGGTTGAGGTTTGCAGGCAAGGGCTTTCTGAATTCCCAGCATCAAATCCGTCGCACCACCGATACTAACTGTTCCGCCCGTCTCATCGGTTGGCTGCATTGTAGCTTTAATCGCACGATAACCGCCCCATCCACCGCTTAGCATCTCACCGCCAATCAGTTCCGTGTGGTCATCCTGAAGTACAACGACCCCAAACTTCCTGCTGTCACCAAGCGAAATAATCGATGACGCCACAGCTGCACGGGCAAGGGGGTAAATGTCGTATCCCATGTCTGCCCCGGCATCGATGCAGTAAACCACGGGCGTCTCGATTTGTACGTCTCCACAAACCACCGGGGAGGATGCACCAAGCTTAAACGGATTCGCAGGCCCGGAGGGGATATCAGGTTCGACCGGGAAAGTTTCCGTTGTAGAGTCGACTGGTTTGGAAAAAATTCTCACACCGAGGTATACACACGCCCCCGTCATCAGCAACATTATCACTATCAACACCAGCGACACTATGCCCTGGAACAAAATCGGATTCGCCATCGGAATAGCTGCGAGTTGCTCGGCCGAGAATTTGCTCGTATCCACGGGGATAGCTTCACTGGGCACCTGCCCTTGCAATGCGGATGTCGGGGGAGAAAGCGGAATATCGAGCAGCTGCTCCATACTCATCTGAGAACGTTTTGAATCCGGAGCCTTTGGTGCCCCGGGACGTCGTGAGTCTTGCTCGCTCCCTTTAATGATAGGCCGAGCACCGATTACGTTTTTAAATCCAGTACCGGACGATACTCCCGAGCGGGCAGTCGGTGAGCTGGGACGTCCTGTGGTAGGTGTCGCCGGGCGTGAAGTACCACCTGACTTGGAGGAAGTATCCCCAAGCTTGGGAACCATAACAATCGCTTTGCAATACGGGCAGCGACACATGCTACCGGCAAAGGCTTCATCTACTGATACTTTTTTTCGGCACTCACTGCACCGTATCTTTGTCGCCATTATCGCTCTCTATGAATTCATTTCAGGGCATAACCATTCCGTGGAGCCCTAGCTTATCCTGATGCCCCCCCACGCAGCAACCGAAATTTCCCCCATATCTTCCAATTTTTGATTACTTTTTGCAAAAACGAGAAACCTTTTGCATTCTGAGGACAGAAAGGGAAAATGTAGGGTTATGTCCACAGGAAAAATAGTACAGATTATAGGTTCGACATTTGATGTCGAGTTCAAGCAGGAAAACATCCCTCCCATCTACAACGCCCTGCGCGTAGATCAGGGCGTCAACGCCGCCCTGACCGGCGAGGTGCAGCAGCATCTTGGCGGAGGGCGGGTGCGATGCGTCGCCCTTGGTTCGACGGATGGGTTAAAGCGCGGCACGGCGGTGCATGACACTGGCGGGCCGGTCTGTATGCCGGTCGGACAGTGCGTTTTGGGACGCGTGCTTAATCTTCTGGGCGAGCCCGTCGATTCTCGCGGGCCGATCCAGACCGACGAGTATCGCTCCATTCACCAGCCCCCCCCACCCTTCGATACCCTGGTTGCGGAAAGTCGAATCTTCGAAACCGGCATCAAGGTCATCGATCTTCTCGCCCCGTTTGTTCGCGGTGGTAAGACGGGGCTTTTCGGCGGGGCCGGGCTCGGAAAAACCGTCATCATCCAGGAACTCATCGCCCGCGTAGCCACTCAGCATGGGGGTTACAGCGTGTTTGCAGGTGTCGGGGAGCGAACCCGCGAGGGCAATGACATTTGGCTGGAAATGCAGGAAGCCAAAATCGGCGACACCGATCAGTGCCTGCTCGACAAAACCGCGATGGTTTTCGGGCAGATGAACGAACCACCCGGTGCACGTTTGCGGGTTGCGCTCAGTGCTGTGACGTTAGCCGAGTATTTTCGCGATATCGGCGGTGCCGACACGCTTTTGTTCGTCGACAACATTTTCCGGTTCAGCCAGGCCGGTAGCGAAGTTTCCGCCCTGCTCGGGCGTATGCCGTCGGCGGTGGGATATCAACCAACACTCGCAACGGAAATGGGCGAGCTGCAAGAGCGAATCACCTCCACGAAAAGCGGCGCGATCACCAGCGTGCAGGCGGTTTACGTCCCTGCCGACGACATGACCGACCCCGCACCCGCAGCCGCGGTTACACACCTCGATGCCTTCGTCGTGCTCGAACGATCGATCGTGGAAAAGGGAATTTACCCAGCCATCGATCCGCTGGCAAGTTCGTCGCGAATTTTAGACCCGCAGCATGTCGGCCAAGAACATTACACCGTCGCCCGCCGCGTACAGCAGATTCTGCAACGCTACCGCGACCTGCAGGACATCATCGCGATTCTCGGTGTGGACGAACTCAGCGACGACGACAAAAAAACCGTCGCCCGGGCGCGGCGAATCGAGCGGTTCCTGTCGCAGCCGTTCATCGTCGCCGAGGTTTTCACCGGCAAGAAGGGCAACTTCACCCCGCTGAGCGAAACGATTCGCAGTTTTCGTGAAATTTGCGACGGAAAATGGGACCACCTCCCCGAGCAGGCGTTTATGTACGTCGGCACTGTCGAGGACGCCGCCGCCCAGGCAGAAGAAATGGAAAAGTAAGCGAACATCGTTAAATCCCGCCTAAGTTTGGGATGGAGCAACCAAAAGCATGTGCATCATTAAGTTGCCTAGACAACTCGAATACGACTCCCTGCTTGATTGCCTTTCGAATAATTCTCCATTATTGGGCAAAGAGAATGTAATTGATTTTTCCACAGTAAATTTTGTTAAACCCTCCGGAATTGCTCCTTTGGCGGCAATAATTAACAAATGGTTAAATCATGGATTCAAGCTAGCTTTTAAGCGATCCTCTGAACACACAAATTCATTTGCCTATTTGCAACGCATAGATTTTTTCAGGGCCTTCGACGTATTTAAGGAAGAAAACTTTCTTCGCCATGATTCGCAGGGAAATTTTTTACCCCTACAGGAAATCACTTACGAAAGCAATACGGATGAAATTGCTCCAAAACTGGCTAAGACATTGACGGGCAACGAACCGGCCTTTGACTACATAAGATCTGAATTACAAAACTGCCTTTATGAGAGTATGAATAACATCAAAGATCATGCTCAACTAGGACCAATAGCTGGGTATTCTTTAGCTCAAAATTTTAGTCGTAAAAATGACCCCACCTATAAGGAATATGTATTTACAACCGCAGATGCCGGGCGTGGTATTTTGAATTCACTCCGTGAGAATTCTGACCTAACAATTGATAATGAAACCCACGCACTTGATCTGGCATGTCAAAAGAGTGTTTCGGGTAGCCCCGGAATAATAAATGATGGGTATCCCAGGAACATGGGTGAGGGGTTAACGAGCATTGACAGAATCGTTGAGTCAACAAATGGGTACTTCCGATTAATATCCGGCAACGCCGAGAGGATTCGTTGTGGAAAGAAGGTTGAATATAGGGCAAGTAAATATCCTTGGCAAGGGACGGTAGTAATTGTTAAACTACACAAAAGTGGAATTCAAGGATATCTGGATGCCCTAAGAGCAGGAAGAAAAGAAGATGAGGTGCGATTTTGACCGAATCACAAACAATTAATGTCCGAGAGACTTTGCAGCAGAAAATGAGGGTAGAGGAAATAATTACAATTTCCGGTACTCCAAGTGGAACCGCTTTGGGAATACTTACCGTTGATGCTCTGAAATCATCAGATTTGGACATCCACCTTGATTTTGATGGCATTTATAGCATGAGCGGTTCCGCAGCATGTGCCTTCTGGTTATACATAGGCACAAACGTGGGATTCGAGTCTATAGGGAAAATTGTTTTCTCGCACTTAGAACCCTCTGCAATGGAAGCACTGAAATATGGGCTGGAGTCTGCAAAGGAACGGCTTAACCCTCCACATAAGGCCGTCGGCTAAATATACACACACTGTTACAAACACTACAACGGGAGTTTTCAAAAAATGGACTTGTTTGAAGCAATCGAAAAGCGTTGTAGCGTACGCAAATATGAATCGAGGGATGTCGAGGATGCCAAACTCCGTCGCGTGCTGGCGGCGGGGATTGCTGCTCCGACAGCTCGCAATCGCCAGGATTTCAAATTCGTCGTCGTCAAGGATAATGCTGTCCGGGCGAAGCTCGTAGAGGCCACCGAGCAGGAATGGATCACAGCGGTGCCTGTCATCATCGCCGTCGTCGGGCTATCGCCCGAGCGTGTGATGTTCTGCGATGTCCCATCCGATCCCGTCGACTGTGCCATCGCCATCGATCACATGTCGCTCGCCGCCGTAGCCCAAGGCCTGGGAACCTGCTGGATCGGACATTTCAAGCAGGACGAATGCAAAAAAATCCTCGGCATATCAGCAGATGCAAAAATCGTCGAGATGCTGACTATTGGATACCCAGCCCAGCCGTCGGCGGCAACGAAAAAACGCAAATCGTTCGACGAACTCGTTTCATACGACAAGTTTTAATTCTTTGAATAAGCAAACTCATGACCGACACCGATGTTAAAAAATTAAGCTGCGAGATCAACACCCCCGATGGTAACATCACCGTCGAGGATGTAGTCTCCGTGCAGCTACCCGCCCTCGACGGATACATGGGCATCATGGCGAACCGTGCCCCGGTCGTCGCTGCCTTAAGCACCGGAGTTTTGACGCTGCAGATGCAGTCGGGAGAAGATCGCGAACTTTTCGTCTCGCGCGGGTTCTGCCAAGTCACCCAAAACCTCTGCCGAATCCTCACCGAAGAATGCCTCCCGCTGGGCGAGCTTGACCCCGAACGAGCGTGGGATATTCTCCAGCGAGCCTACAAACTTCCCAGCGATACCAGTGAACAACGCGAGCTTCGCGACGAAGCTATCGCGGCCGGGCGAACACGTTTCCGCATCGCACAGAAAAACAAGGCCGGCATGATATCCCTCGACGAAATGATGTCGCGGGGAATGAAATGACCCCCCCAGCCGATAGCGAAAAGCTGCTTCGTATCGGCACGCGGAGCAGTAAGCTCGCGACAACGCAAACGCAGCTTGTGGCCGATGCAATTTCGCAGCACTACCCCGAATGGCAAATCCAGCTGATCCCGATGCAAACGCAAGGCGACCGGCAAAAAGGCCCGCTGAACGATGTTGGTGGTAAGGGGCTTTTCACGGGGGAGCTTGAGGCGAGACTTTTGGCTGGCGATCTTGACATCGCAGTGCATTCGGGGAAAGACCTCCCGGCGGCGCAGCCCGACGGACTACTAATCGCCGCTGCCCTACCGCGAGAAGATCCCAGAGATGCCTTGGTCACCCGCGAAGGCATAACCGATATCAAAAAACTCCCGGCAAACGCCACCGTCGGTACCGGAAGTCTTCGTCGCTCCGCCCTGCTGCGACGAATTCGCGACGACCTGAACATTGTCCCAATCCGCGGCAACGTCGATACGCGTGTGAAAAAGGTGCTGGGCGACGACAGCGGCAAACCGGAATTCGATGCCGTCATTCTCGCATTGGCGGGGCTGAAACGACTCGGGCTTTTTAATACGGAATCTCATGCGAAAAATATCCACCCGCTGGAACCCGACGACATTCTACCCGCCGCTGCCCAGGGAATCCTCGCCGTGCAGATCTCAGCCGATAATTCCAATCTCATCGAGCAGCTGCAAACCATAAACCACGCTCCGTCGCTGATGGCGATGCAAACGGAGCAGGCGGTACTGCGCGGGCTCAACGCCACCTGCCACTCATGCCTCGCCGTGTATGCCTATCCCGAATCCGACTGCTGGAGTGCCCAGGCCATGACCGCCGAGGGCGACGGGGCAAATATGCGATTCGCCCACGCGTCGGTAAAATCTCCCAATCCATTACCCGACCTGCCTGCAAAAATCCTCCAGCAGCTTTTATAGTATGGTAGGTCATGCAACTTGTTGCATGGCAATTTAATTGTATAGAAATTTGTATTTATTGTCCTCGCATTGAAGTAGAGTCGACAATGTTCGTCCGAAGGACGTTAATTAAAATATTCCAACGAATCTGTGCCATGCAACAAGTTGCATGACCTACGAAATAAGAACGGATCGCCCCTACCGGGGCTTTAATTAAGAACGCCCTCTAAACATAAAAATCCACGCCCAGAGGACATGTGGCTTTCTAAATTTAATGAAAATCCAAAATTCACGTAAATCCAAAAACCGGTTGCATCTCCTCGCCAAATTTGCACAATAAGCGATCCGTGACTCTCAGCGATAACCACCGGTGAGAGTAGGTGGTGCGACACAATCGCATACCGACACAAAATTCAGTGAAAAGTTACACTTTTACCAAGGAAAACCAAGGACATGGCACGCAAGAAAACAATGATGGATGGAAATCAGGCAGTGGCCTACGTGGCGCATAAGGTCAACGAAGTAATCGCGATTTATCCGATTACTCCGTCGAGCGCTATGGGCGAACACGCCGACGCATGGAGCGCAACAGGCGAAAAAAATATCTTGGGAACAGTCCCGTCGGTCGTAGAAATGCAGTCCGAAGGCGGAGCCGTCGCCGCTGTCCACGGTGCATTGCAAACCGGGTCGCTGACGACCACATTCACCGCCTCGCAGGGTCTGCTGCTGATGATCCCGACGCTCTACAAGCTCGCCGGTGAACTTACCAGCACATGCTTCCACGTTTCAGCCCGATCGCTGGCAGCTCAGGCGCTTTCGATCTTCGGCGACCACTCCGATGTCATGGCTACCCGCCAAACCGGCGTCGCCCTGCTTTCCAGCAACAGCGTTCAAGAAGCCATGGACCTTGCCTTAATCGGCTCGGCGGCAACTCTCGAAACCCGCTTACCGTTCATCCACTTTTTCGACGGGTTCCGCACCTCGCACGAAATCCAGAAGATCGAAGAGCTGTCCCTCGACGACATGCGCGCCATGATCGACGACGAATTCGTCCTGGCACATCGATCCCGCGGGCTGACCCCAGACGCACCCGTCCTTCGCGGAACATCGCAGAACCCTGACGTTTATTTCCAGGGTCGTGAATCTGTAAATCAGTTCTACCTCGACGCCCCCGCCAAAGTGCAGGCCGTCATGGACAGGTTCGCCAAACTCGTCGGGCGTCAGTATAATCTGTTCGACTACGTCGGAGCCGCCGATGCCGAAAAAGTCATCGTTATGATGGGCTCCGGTGCCGAAGCTGCCGACGAAGCCGTCGAAGCAATGATCGCCGCCGGTGAAAAAGTCGGCGTCGTGAAGGTTCGCCTCTATCGTCCGTTCAGCAATGCCGATTTGCTCGCGGCGATCCCCGCCAGCTGCAAAAAAATCGCCGTCCTCGACCGCCAGAAAGAACCGGGATCCTCCGGTGAACCGCTGTACCTCGACGTCGTCAACGCACATAACGAAGCCGGTAAGACCGACGTCAAAATCGTCGGCGGGCGCTATGGGCTGTCCAGCAAAGAGTTCACCCCCGCGATGGTCAAAGGCGTATTCGACAATCTTTCGAGCGACGCACCGAAAAATCATTTCACCGTCGGCATCATCGACGACGTCACCAACACCAACATCGATTTCGACTTCGATTTCCACGTCGATCATCCCAAAGTCGTTCAGGCGATGTTCTACGGGCTGGGATCTGACGGAACCGTCGGTGCCAACAAAAACTCGATTAAGATCATCGGTGAAGGAACAGACAACTACGCTCAGGGTTATTTCGTTTACGACTCGAAGAAGGCCGGTGCCGTTACGATTTCGCACCTGCGTTTCGGGCCCGACCCGATCCGCTCGACGTATCTTGTCGGCAAGGCCAACTTCGTTGCCTGCCATCAGTTCAGCTTCCTCGAAAAGTACGACATGCTCCAGCACGCCGCCGAGGGTGCAACTTTCCTGCTGAACTGCCCCATGGATCCCAGCGAAGTCTGGGCGCACATTCCCAAGAAGGTGCAGCAGCAAATTATCGACAAGAAGCTGAAGTTCTACGCAATCAACGCTTACAAAGTCGGTAAAGAAACCGGCATGGGTGCACGCATCAACACGATTATGCAGACGTGCTTCTTCGCACTTTCCGGCGTGCTGCCGAAAGACGAAGCCATCGCCAAAATCAAGGAAGCCATCAAAAAAACCTACAGCAAAAAGGGCGAGGAAATCGTCCAGAAGAACTACAAGGCCGTTGACGGTTCGCTGGCCGGGCTTGTCGAAATCGACGTCCCTGCAGAAGCAACCAGCAGTATTGTAAAACCCCCGGTTGTTTCGGAAAAGGCACCGGAATTCGTCAAAGACGTTACGGCAATGATTATGGCGGGCGATGGTGACTGCCTCCCCGTCAGCAAAATGCCCATCGACGGCACCTGGCCGACCGGCACGACGCAGTGGGAAAAGCGAAACATCGCTCTTGAAATCCCCGCGTGGGATCCCGAAACCTGCATTCAGTGTGCCAAGTGCTCGATGGTCTGCCCGCACGCAGCTATCCGCCTGAAGATTTACGATCCGGCGGTTTTGAAGGACGCCCCCGCCACTTTCAAGTCGGCCGACGCCAAGACCAAAGCGTTCGAGGGCAAAAAAGCGACAATCCAGATCGCACCGGAAGACTGCACCGGCTGCGGCGCATGCGTTCACGTTTGCCCCGGCAAGAACAAAACCGACGAAACTCTGCGTGCGATTAACATGGCCGAACAGGCTCCGCTGCGTGAAAGCGAACGGGAAAATTACGAGTTCTTCCTGAACATACCGGAATACGACCGTACCGAACTGAACATGAAGTCGGTGAAGGGTTCGCAGCTGGCAGAACCGTTGTTTGAATATTCCGGTGCTTGTGCCGGGTGCGGTGAGACCCCATACGTCAAACTTTTGACACAGCTGTTCGGCGACCGCCTCATCGTTGGCAACGCCACCGGCTGCTCGAGCATTTATGGTGGTAACCTTCCGACGACGCCGTATACCAAAGACGCCAACGGCCGAGGCCCGGCGTGGAATAACTCGCTGTTCGAAGACAACGCCGAATTCTCACTCGGTTTCCGTCTGACCCTCGATAAGCGAATGGAATACGCCCGCGAATTGGTGATAGTACAAAAAGACGTTATCGGCACCGAGCTGGCCGAGGCCATCATCGCCGGTGTCGACGCCGTCGACGAATCCGGTATCGCACAACAGCGAGACCGAGTCGCCACCGCCAAGGGCAAACTCGCGAAAAACACCGACTCCAAGGCCGTCCAGCTTCTCAGCGTTATCGACTCGCTCGTTCACAAGAGCGTTTGGGCGATGGGCGGTGACGGTTGGGCGTATGATATCGGTTACGGCGGATTGGATCACGTGCTGGCCAGTACGCGAAACATGAACGTAATCGTCATGGACACGATGGTCTACTCGAATACCGGCGGGCAGTGCTCCAAGGCCACCCCGCGTGGTGCCGTCGCCAAGTTCGCCGCCAGTGGCAAACCCTCACCGAAGAAAGACCTCGGCATGATCGCGATGACATACGGTAACATCTACGTTGCCCAGATCGCCTACGGTGCAAACGACAACCAAGCCGTCAAGGCCTTCGTCGAGGCCGATTCGTACCCGGGTTGCTCGCTGGTGATTTGCTACTCGCACTGTATCGCGCACGGTATCAACATGACTACCGGCACCGACCAGCAAAAAGCCGCCGTGGCCTCTGGATTCTGGCCGCTGTATCGTTTCGATCCACGACTGGCTGACGAGGGCAAAAACCCGCTGCAACTGGATTCCAAGGATCCGTCGATTTCCTTCGAGGAATACGCCTACAAGGAAAATCGCTGGAAGACATTGGTAAACTCCAGTCCCGAGCACGCCAAGGAGTTGCTCGTCCAGGCCACCGAAGACGTCAAGGCCCGCTGGAAAATGTACCAGCAAATGGCCAACGCTCCGTATGGCGAGTAGTCTTTTAATAAACAATAAACGTGCTGCATAAGCAGTAGCGGCTATATTTATATTCGAAAAGAATTTGAAGAATCCCCGGCGGTCGATGAGGTCGTCGGGGATTCTTTTGAGATTTTTTAAATGGACTCCAGCCCGTAGGGGCGGCAATTTGGGATTCGCAATACGCCGCCGGGTCAAGACCCGACCTACAAACTGCGATCACAAATAATTCATCGCGCCGGTTAGTAGCCTTTTACCCCGCCGTTTTCGCAGGTGCTGACATTCCAGCTGGTGAGGTCGCGGAAAAATTCTCGCAGGCCCATGGCGGCAACAACGCCGTCGCTGCAGGCGGTGGCAAGTTGCATTGCCGCGTTTTTGCGGCAATCACCGGCAACGAAAACGCCCGGAACGACCGTCTTCATGCTTCCGGGGTCGGCGGGGATGTATCCACCCTCATCGCATTCGATAAAACCCGTCAGCCATTTCGTATTGGGGATCATTCCGGCGAAGACGAAAACGCCATCGACTTTCAGCTGCTCGACGGCGTCGGTTTCGACATTGCGAATTTTTACGTAATCGATATCCGCGCCGTTTTCGGCGGCGACGATTTCCACGGGCACGTAGGGAAGTTTGATGTCGATGTTATGCTCCGCGGCGGCGGCGTTTAATTCGTCGACGAGCACTTTTTGTGCGCGGAATTCGCGGCGGCGATGGATGAGCGTAGTTTTTTTCGTGAAGCGGGACGCGAGATAAATTGTATCCTCGACGGCCGTATTGCCTCCGCCGATTGTCAGCACTTCCTTGTCGCGATAGAACGCACCATCGCAGGTGGCGCAGTAACTCACACGACCAGCCTGACGCATCTGGTCTTCACCGGGCAACCCGAGCTGCCGATAATCGCTGCCGGGCGTCAGGATAATACTGCGGGCGGAAAACTTCTTCTCACCGTTGTTCGTTTCGACCGAGAAAGTTCCGTCGCTCTGGGGGGTGATGGCAGTAACGCCCTGATTGGTTACGATCTCCGAACCGAACTTAGTCGCCTGCGTCTTGAAATTCTCGACCAGCTCGAATCCGCCGATCTTTTCATATCCGGGATAGTTCTCGATATGCTCCGTCAGCATAATCTGTCCGCCGGGAAGTCCGTTTTTCTCAAGCAGCAGCGTTTTGTATCCATCTCGCGACGCGTAAAGACCCGCAGAAAGACCCGCCGGGCCGGCACCAACAATAACTACATCATACATTTGGTTTTCAGACATCAAATTTCCTCATCGCAACGTCGATACAAAAATCGACTATCTTACTTTCTTCTTCGTTTTTCCAAGTTGGTTAATCGCCTTTACGTACGCGTCGGCCTGCGGGAAGTAAGCAAGCACCTGCTTTTTCATAGCCGATTCTATAGTGCTGCTGCCCGTGTTGCACCGCAGAATCATCCCGTCCTTACCCAGCCATAGCACCGCAGGCTCGGCGGCGAGATAAGGCTGATCGGTCATTTTTATGGCGAGCGTTCGCTTGCCGCGGACGTTGATCCACTCGGGGCCAACAACGGTAAAGGTTCGCATATTGAACGTGTTTTTATCGCTGGAATACTCGGCAAAGGTATAACCGGTATTGTGTTTGGTAAGGTCGACCAGCTGCGGAAACAACAATCCGACAGCCTTGGGCAAAAGGATGATCCTGACCTCCTCGGGAACCTCTTTTTCGCGTGCCTCTATCCTGCCGTTTTTGTTGATGCTGCAGACGATCTTGTTCCACTGAACCAATCCCTCCTGCGACGACAAGCCAGAATCTTTCCCCGAGCCGACCTGCGTGTAGATTTTCCAAAATCCACCCTCAAGTTTCGGATCGACAAACAACTGCTGCCGGCCCATCGAAACCCGATCTTTCGACTCATTCCGCATCGAACACAGACGCAGCTCAAAACCGTCGATATAATTTCGTCGCACCGGTTTAATTTGCATCATCACCCAACCGACAGGTTTGTCTTTTACCGAAACCAGATACCACATAGGCTTGTCGGAAATTTGGGCGAGGCCTTTGTTTTTCCAAAGGTCCTGCAGAAAACCCTTGGCCCGCTCGGAATTCTCCTTCAGCTGCGTCAGCGTTTTTTCGACATCCATAATCTTCAGCGACCCAACTGACTTTTCCCAGATCGCATCAATAATATCTCGATTATCGAGCGGAGCAACCAGCTCAAACGACAGAAACTCCGCGTTTACCAGCGTCACCTTGTCTTTTTTTTTCTCTTTGGGGGTCTCCTGAGGGGTGCTCATGTCGATTTCGATTTTTTCAAACGTAGTGCGAACCCAAACCCGTCGAAAATATACCTTCCGCAATTCACCGTCAATTTTCCCCTCGGTTATACCAGAAACTTCGATGGCATCCCGTCCTGAGATTTTCGACACCTTTTCGTTCAGAATTTTCGTCTTTTTTTGCTTCGTCAGCTGCCTGGCGAACTCGTCGGCAAAAGATTGGATGTCCGTATGACTGCCGGTTCCAAGCACGCGCGTAACACGAAACGACCACTCAATCCGTTTCGTCTTGGGCGTGTAGAAAAACCACTCGGCGATAATTTTGGGATTTTTTTCCGGATTAAGCACACCATCTTTCGGGGGTAAAATCGAAAACCCGTTAAGCGTATCGACGTAGGGCTTGACGGTTTTGTCGGATTTTTCCTGCCCAATTATCGGCAGCGTAAAAACCATGCACAAAAACAGCCCAAAAATCAAAGGCCTCATCCCTGTGTCATACATCCGTTGCGTTTTGCGAATTTTATTCGTCGTGATCATAATGCTCTCCATTGCAATCAGAGGCTGTTTCAAAACCTCATTTCTGTTGCGGCCGGTTCTTTTTCGTCCTGACTTTGTCATCAAAAAGGCGGAATATCCTCAAATATGCAACCTTTTTGCTTCCTCGTCAGGCCGAAATCTTTTATTAAAAAACCTCGGCCTCACGACGAAAGCAGGCTTTGAAACAGCCTCTAATCATCGACTATTGTAGGGGCTAACCCCGCGGTGCGAAAATGAATTCTCACGTAAAACACATGCAAATTCAATTACAGTTTTTACTTTTTCCTGTTGTCGATGCGAGATTAGAGCATTTTAAAACGCTCTAGCTTTCGAGTGTGGCTTTTCGGCGGAGTATGTGGTGGTAGTGCTGCACGAAGCGATGCGATTCGTCGCGAACGCTCTGCAAAATGCGAAGCGCCGGGTTCCGCCGCGCGATTTTCAGCGGTACGTCGCAGCCATGCACGTAAACGATTTCCTCTTTCTTCGCCAGCGACATCAAAACCGGCGGCACAGCCCCGAGCTTCTCAAACCCCGCCGCCGCCGCCCCCAGCTGACCCTTACCACCATCAATCAGCACGACGTCCGGGAAAATTTCCTCGTGCGCCCCAGCCTTGCGATACCGCCGCGTGACCACCTCAAAAATGCTCGCGTAATCGTCATTCCCGTCAACCGTCTTTATCTTGTAACGCCGATAGCTGCTCTTAAACGGTTTCCCGTCAATAAAACACACCACCGCCCCGCAAGTTTCCTTGCCCCCAAGATGCGCGATATCGATACCCTCAATTGTTCGCGGAGTTTCGGACAGCTGCAACAATTTACCGAGTTTCTCAAGCCCCTCGGTCGGGTCGATGTAAAAAACCTCAGGCTGGACTTGTTCGTCGGCAAAACCGCGTTGCTGGAGACTTTGCAGGGCCTTTAGCTCGTCACGAAGCTCGGCTGCCTGCTCGTAATTCTGATTTTCCGACGCCGTCAGCATCCGGGCATTGAGTTCATCTCGCAGCTGTTTGCCCTTCGAGTCGAGATACTTGCGAAATCGCGATATCTGCGCCGCGTAATCTTCCCGCGAAACCCGCCCGCCGCACGGAGCAGTGCACTGCTTGATGTTGAACAATATGCAAGGCCGAAATTTTCCCACCCCCTCATCACCGGCAACGATATCCAGCTTACAAGTTCTAAATTTAAAAACTCGTTGCAGCATGGGTAGTGCTTTTCGCAGGTCTTTTGCTCGCACGAAGGGGCCGTAAAGTTTCACCCCGCGAGATTCGGGTTTGTGCGTAATCGAAATGCGTGGAAAATCTTCGTTGGTTGTAATTTGGAGGTACGGGAAGCTTTTGTCGTCTTTGAGGCGTTCGTTGAATCGCGGCTGAATGTCTTTTATCAGACGATTTTCCCGCAGCAGTGCGTCGACCTCGCTGTCGCACTCGATATGCTCAACATGGTCGACGTATTTGGCGATCAGCTTCGCAATTTCGCCCCCGCGCACCTGCAACAGATTCGCACCGGGTTGAAAATAGCTACTCACACGCGAGCGAAGATTCTTCGCCTTGCCCACGTACAACACAACACCGGCGGCGTCCATAAAAAGGTACACACCGGGGGCAGCTGGAAATTTTGCAACTTCCTCGCGAACGCGTTCGAGAATGACTTTTCGATTTTCCGGCATTTTTGCTAACGAATCCTTTTGTCTGAATCACCCAACATTATAGACAAAAACACCGCGAGCCACGTACGCTTTTTTGAAAATTCAAAATCTGAAGCGAATTTGGAAAACTGCTACCCCGCCCCGCCTTATATTGCCCCCACCGCAGGTGGCTACGCCGTCGGACTATCGTTTTGTTCCTGCAGGAACTGGAGCCCCACGCAAAGTTTCCCGTCGCTTTCGAGAAGTTCATCTCCGACCCGGGTAACAATCGCCTGGATTCCGTTACCGACGGATATCGTCTTTTTCCCGTCGTACTTGAACTGAACCCAAACCGAATGCCCCACCTGCAAGGCTGAGCTGCCGGGTGCATATAAATACGCCCCCCCAGATGAAACGTTCACGCAGCGCCCGGGAAATTCGCACTCCGACCCCACGCACCGAAACCGCAGAAAACCCGGTTTGATCTTTCGCTCTGCCCCCCTTCTATCCGATTCGTAGTAGCTAGTCATGACAAACTCCCTTCATACTTCAATCCGTGTTTTTTCAAATTCTCAATTGCTCCAAGTCCTGAGAATACCCACCCACTACCTCTCTACGTTGTTATTGTAGCAGTAAGAATTTATGAGACAACATCACCATCGCTCCTGATTACGCAGCAGTAAAATAAATGGTGACAGGTCGCTTTTATAACCGCAAAGCCGACGATGCAAGCACTTGCCACACAAGACCTTATGGCCGCATAATCCCGCCGAATCATGCTGCATAACCGGCATATGCCTGAAGGAAAAAAAATGTAATCTTGCTAACGAATTCCCCAGCGAATATCATCAACATCTGTCCTGTGGGATAAAAAAGGATTTTGACTGATCGCCGTAAATTTACCGCGACGGTTTTGCAAGACGCAAATTTTGGGAGAACTTTCGTGACTAAATCGCTTAAACGAATCGGGATTCTTACCGGCGGTGGTGACTGCCCCGGACTCAACGCTGTTATCCGTGCCGTCGCCAAACCCGCCATCGCCAACGGCATCGAAGTGATGGGAATCGAAGATGGTTACCTCGGGTTAATCGAGGAGCGATTGCGTCGGCTGAGGAATAACGACGTCAGCGGAATTCTGACGACTGGGGGGACGATTCTCGGATCGTGCAACAAGGCCAATCCCTCGGCGTATTCCGTGCAGGAAAACGGCAAATGGGTGGTTCACGACGTTCGCGACCGCGTCATCAAGAGCATCGCCGACTTTGAACTCGACACCGTGTTCGTTATCGGCGGCGACGGAACCATGAGCGGAGCTGCCGACTTAATCGACCGCGGAGTTAACGTCATCGGCGTGCCGAAAACCATCGACAACGACCTGTGGGCGACGGACATTACGTTCGGGCACGACACAGCTGTGACTACGGCGACGGAAGCATTGGACAAAGTTCACACGACGGCGTCTTCGCATCACCGCGTGATGGTCGTGGAAGTTATGGGCCGCTACGCCGGTTGGCTGGCGCTGCGGTCGGGCTTAGCTTCCGGTGCCGACGTTATACTGATTCCCGAAATTCCATTCAGCATCGAAAAAATTTGCGACCACTGCATAACACGTAGCAAACACGGAAAACGATTCACTATAATCGCAGCTGGGGAGGGCGCGACACTATCCGGCGGTAAGCAGTTTGTCGATCACATCGACGAATCGTCGCCCGACCCGATACGCCTCGGCGGGGTCGCGAAATTCGTCGCCGATCAGGTCTCGCAAAACACCGGGCTTGAATCGCGATCGATGGTGCTTGGGCATATCCAACGCGGCGGCACCCCGACACCGTACGACCGCATTTTGGCGACTCAGTTTGGATATTATGCGTTTGAACTGCTGAAAGAAGGCGTGATGAACCATCTCGTCGTCATGAAGGACAACAAGCTCGGTTCCGTGCCGATAAAAGACGTCGCCAACAAAGTTCGCACCGTGCCCCCCGACAACGCGTCGATGCTGGCAGCCCGCTGCGTAGGAACAAGCTTCGGTGATTGATAAATCCAAAGTGCCGGTGGCATGGTCAGCCCGCAGGGATGGTCATGAACAATTTGAAAAAATGTCGTTAGCAAAATCTTCAAATGTTTTAGTTGCTTTACTACTGCTGTGTTGCAGCGGTGCAGTTACTTGCGGTCAGCAGCGCAAAGCTCCTGCCAAACCAAGCCTCGCCGATAAAATCGCCGTTACCGTTGACGCCTATCAGAAGAAAAACCCCCGCACGCAAATCGGCGTAGCGGTCGTAAACGTAAAAACCGGCAAGACGGTCTACTCATACAATGCCGAAACTCCACTGATCCCAGCCAGCAACCAAAAACTGTTAACTACCGCGTTTGCTCTGGAGCAGCTTGGAACGAAATTCAAATTCCGCACGAAGGTGTTGCAATCGGCTGGGGGCGTTATAATCGTCGGGGATTTCGATCCGACGTTGGGCGATCCGATAATTTCACGCCACGAAAAAAAGAGCATCTATAGCGAGCTTGACCTTTGGGCCGCTGCCGTAAAAAAAACAGTCGGGAGCAAAATTTGCGGCGACATGATTCTTTACAATCGCGGCCGCGGGGCAGAATCAAAAAACCCCTACCACCCCGACTGGCCCAAGCGGCACAGATTCGTCTGGTATGGTGCACCCGTCGCTGCTCTGAATTTTCACGACAACTGTTTCGACGTTACGTTCGCGAACATCAAAGGAAAAATCACGCCCTGCGTTGCACCGGCGTCGCGGTTTATCAAGGTCGTCAACAAAACCCAACCTGGCAAGAAGCAGATATGGAAGTTGAGATCGAATGATGATGACTCGGAAGTTACAGTCAGCGGTAAGGTACGTTCGGCGTCGAAATTTCCGCTAAGTACACCGGCGTCGAATCCTCCGATGCTGCTGGGTTGGACGTTTTTGGATCGGCTCGCGAAAAAAGATGTCGCTCTGGGCGGAAAGCTGCGTGTTGTTTCCACCGCCCCGACGGGCATGGAAAAAGCGACAGACATCTGCGAAACGCAAACCCCAATCGCCACCGCCGTTAATCGGGCCAACAAACGCTCGCTGAATCTCGCCGCCGAGTGCCTGTTTCTGCGGGCTGGGGATGGTACGTGGAAAAACAGCGGCAAGATAATGACCGACACGCTGCTGAAAAAGTTTGGTTTGGATCCAAAGGGTATAACCGTTCGTGACGGAGCGGGATTGTCTCGCCAAAATCGTATCTCACCGGCTAACATTACGAAGCTGCTGGATAAAATGCTTAAACATGACGGGGGCCAGCTGTTTTTGACGTCGCTTGCACGCAGCGGACTTGACGGAACGATGCGACGGCGGATGAAATCGCACGAAACTAAAGGCAGAGTGTCGGCGAAAACCGGATACCTAAACGGCGTCGTCGCTTTAAGCGGATACGTCGTCGACCCGCAGGGCGAACCGGTCTACGCGTTTTCGATTATCCTGAACAAGGTTCGCGGAGTTTCACGGGCAAGAGGGGTTCAAGACGACATCTGCAGAATCCTCACCAGTGGCACTGGAGGCGATAATGGCAACGCCAGTGGTAATAACCGCGAGCCGCGGAGGCAATAATAATCGGCTTCGGGGCTTCTTTTCTGTCATCCTCCCGTACGGGGGAGGATGACACCGGCAACGCCGGAGGTAATAAAAGAGCGAAGCTCTTGCCCTCATCGGTTGGAATTAAAAATTCCGTGTTGGATATTGGATATTCAATTCTTTCATGGCCAGCGGAGTACCGTTGACCATGCCACCCATGAATAGCGAATTTGGTCGGCAATGGCCGACCCTACTTCTACCATGTCGCCACCAATGCAGCCTACTTTTTGGTCTTCTTCGCCGTCTTCTTCTTGGCTGCTTTCTTGGCAGTCTTCTTTTTAGCCTTGGGCTTTCCGCCTAGCTCGAAAGCATCGTGCACCAGGCGCAGGGCCTTTACGCCCTGGGATTCTGCGATAAGGCAGGAGATTTTGATCTCGCTGGTGGTGATGTTCTGGATGTTGACCTTCGCTTTGGCCATGGCGGAGAACATGCGCTCAGCTACGCCGGTGTGAACCCGCATCCCGACGCCAACTACGCTAACCTTGGCGAGGCCCTTGTCGTAAACGACTCCGCACTTGAGGGTCTTGGCGAGCTTGTCGCAAACAGCTTTGGTGTCGGAAAGCTCCGAAAGCTCAATCGTAAATGATATCGACGCGGTCTTTTTGCACTTGTCGACCGTCTGAATGATATCATCGACGACGATATCATGCGTCGCCATGGTGTGAAACACGCGGGCTGCAACGCCCGGGGTGTCGGGTACGTTGACAAGGCTTACGCGTGCGAGTTTATCTTTGAGGGCTGCGCCGCTGACGAGGATCTGTTCCATAGATTCTGTTTCTGCCACGATCAATGTTCCTTTTTTGGTATTCAAACTGCTGCGGACGTGAATTGGGACGTTATACTTTTTCGCGAACTCCACTGCCCTATTGTGCAGCACGTTCGCACCAAGTGATGCCAGCTCGAGCATTTCGTCGTAGCTGATCTTGTCGATTTTTTTCGCGGTGGGAACCTTTCGCGGATCGGTTGTGAAAATTCCGTCGACGTCGGTATAGTTTTCGCACATGTCGGCTTTGATGGCGGCGGCGATGGCAACGAGCGTTACGTTGCTGCCTCCGCGCCCGAGCGTCGTAATGGCGCCGGATTCGGTTACGCCCTGGAAACCGGCGATGATGACGATTTTACCGGCGTCAAGTTCGCGGTGAATCTTATCGGCGGCGATTGACTTGATCCGCGCCTTGGTGTGCCGGTCGTCAGTCACCATGCCGATCTGCCCAGCCGTGAAACTAATCGCCGACGCACCCATCGCCTCAATCGCCATCGCCATCAAACTGATGGTAACCTGTTCGCCCGTGGAAAGCAGCTGATCCCACTCGCGTTTGGGGGCGGGTTTGCCCTTCATCACCTCGCGAGCCAAATCTTCAAGCTGGTCCGTCGTTTTGCCCATAGCCGAAACGACCATCACCACCTGATTACCGCCCTTCTGGGCACGAATGGCACGCTTGGCGGCTTGGCGGATCTTCTCCGCGTCTGCCACCGACGTACCGCCGAATTTCATAACCACAATGCTCATATGTCTGATATCTCCACTGCGTAACTTACCGTAATTCCCATCCTCACGGGGGAAATATAGTAGCGACTATTTGGAAAAATGTAAACCCAAAAAAAGTGGTCCGTCGTCAGTTATCAGTCATCAGCAGGAAAAAACGGAATCAGATTTTCCCCTTATCTTCCTGAAAACTGATTACTGACAGCTGACTACTTCAATCACTCGAAATGTCGCGGAGTTTCTCCAAAGCCTTAAGCTCGATCTGCCGGACGCGTTCCTTGCTGATGCCAAGATCCTTGCCGACCTGCTCGAAAGTTTTAGACTCGCCTTTTTCGTTCAGCCCGAAATGGCTCATCAATACCGTCTGTTCCCGTAGCGAAAGATGCGACAGCAGCTGTTCAATGTCGTCGCGAAGTTCGGCAATTCCGCCCTCCTGCGGTTCGTACGTCCGCAGCCCAGCGGCGATGTCCAGCAACTCGTCGTGGCCGGTCGAAAAACGGTCGAGGTGATAACGCTCCTTCGGGACACTGCGGGCAAAATTCCGCATGATGGCCCAAGATGCGTAGGTGCTGAAACGAAAACCGCGAGCGTAATCAAATTTCTCCACGGCCCGCATCAGAGAAATGTTACCATCGCTGACAAGCTCGAAAAGATTCAACGGCCCGCTGATGTGACGCTTGGCAATCGAAACCACGAGGCGAAGATTCGCACGCACGATCTGATTCTTCAAGACATTGGCCTGCAACAAAAGCGTCTCGATCCGCTTAACATGATTGGCCTGGATTCGATTAAGATCGATGCGTTTGCGGAATTTGTCGGCGGTGTATTTGAGGAAATTGTAGCGACGGAAAAGGCTTTGCTCTTTTGCCTTCGTCAGCAGCGGTACTTCGTAGAGGCTTTTGAGATACGGTGGTAAGTCGGCGGGGGCTTTAACGGGCTTGGCGGGGGCTTGCTCTTCGGGTTCAGCAACAACCGTGAGAATAACTTGGTCGGCATTGGCGGCGTCGAATTCTTCGTTGTAGACGTAGGAAATCGGCGACTCGAGCAGCTGTAACGCCCGAACCTCGTTGATAATTCGATAAATGCTTCCGCGTGTGCGGCGGTGCTGGGCGGCTAGCTGCTGAACTGCGATACCCTTGAGGAAGTCCTGATATATCCGCCGCTTTTTCACCTTATCGAGCGACACGAGAAGATGCGGAAAGACCGCCTTGTCAGGGTTCTCGGCATCGTGCTTGCGTATCGTGTAACGCATCGTTTCGACAGCCCGCCCCGTATGCTTGGCCAAACGCTTTGCAACATCGCTAAGCGTACAGTTGGTAAACGAAACCATCCTGCGGGATCGGGCGATGATTCTTTTTCGGTCGACTTTGGTGAGTTTGGAAAATTTCGCGGATCGTTTGATCTCGGCCTTGTGAGCGCGGAAAAAGCGATTGACCGAACTTTCCAAAAACGCCAGCCGCCGCTTACCGTCGGGAAAAATCATGCGGCGGGCAACTAATCCCCTGTCTCGCCACCGCTGAACGGTTTTGGTCGAAACGTTGCTGTTCTTGGCGAGCGTTTCGTTGTCGAGAGTTTTTTCGTCGTAATCAGATGTCCGCAGCTCGAAACTGTCGCAGATGTCGAGAATGAGAGTCAGCAAATCCTTCTTCAACTCCCCACCCTGCATCAAATGCCCCTGATCCGTAACGGAACTCGAAGGTGAATAACCCGTCAGGCGGTACACCACAAACTCGTATGGATAGGGCTTGCTGTCATCGATAAGCAGTATCAAGTCCTCGGCGGCGTCCACGTACCCCTTGCGAAGTCGTCCCAGTGCGGAACACAACTCGCTCCCCAGCTCCATAATGATCTTGTTACTGTATTTACGCATCGCCCCTATTTTCTAGTTAAACCATTCTCTGACACCCTATCCGCAAGCCCGCAAAAACCAACCCTTTGAGGCAGCTATCTGGCGGAGATTATTTGGATTTTGAAAGTTTGGCTCTTATTTCGTCTGCCTTTTTTATTTCGACGGCGGCTTGATCGATATTTCCGACAGCCTTGAGGCTTTTGGCGTATGCTTCGTACAGATTTACCAACGATCGCTGGTATCTAATCCGCGCCTTGGGGTCACGAATTTTCCTGACCATGGTTGTCCGCAGCTTGACGGCCTGACGATAGCTATCTACGATTTTCGATGCCAAGTTCCCGGTCTCTGTAATAAATTTGGTAATTCCCGGAGCAACAGGCTCGGCGGCAAGCTGCATGTCGCCCATGCTTTTTCGTACCATCACAATACGTTCGGACAGGGTTTTGACTTTGGTTTGCAGTTCCCCAACCCGCGTCATAAGCGTGGCATTTCCAATCAGCGACTCGGCCTGATCGTCAATCAAAAGTGTGGTTGGGTCATCATCCATACGTGCGGCGGCGGCAAATTCTTTCCTGGCCTTGTTGAAATCATTTTCGCCCTGTTTCGCAAGTTTTTGTGCCAGCTGGCAATTTTGAACCATCGAATTTTTAGAAACCCCGGGGTAATCCTTCAAAGGCTCCTGCTGCGATGCAAGGACATCAGCCCAGCAAGTTTTGATTTCTTTTTCGCGTGCAGCCAAAGCTACTTTTCGATCCTGGTCCTGCTTTTCAGCAGACTGCTTTCGGGTTTCCCCGGCGGCAATTTTTCCGTTGGCCTCTTCAAGCTTGATTTGCAGAAGCAGAACATTCTTCTTATCTACCTTCAATTCACGTTGACGCCCTGCAAGAATATCTTCGTTTTTGTAGATTTCGTTCTCAATCCCTACCGCCTCTTGCAACTTTTTAAAACCCTGCTCGCGGGAGATATTACCCATGCTCTCTTTACGCAGAGCGGCGGCTTTGGTGCTTAATTCCAGAATTGTTTTCTCAAGCCCCTGAATATTCTTTACCTGTTGAGCGATTTTGGAGTTCAAGACTGTAATATCTTTCGTAACCGCTTTATGGGTTTTACGGGCATCGCTCAGCATTTGGGCGATATTCCCACTTTCAAGCATTGTCTGCTTGTAGACTACCGCACCAGCGTATAAACTCTGAACCTTCCCCAGCAGGGCATCGGTTTTGGTTTCCTGTATGCCAACCTCGCGGGTGATGGCGTGAATTTTCCAAAGGCTGCAGTCACCCCGCAACTGATAGACCATTGCAAGCATGGTGCGGGCATTTACGATTTCTCCTTCGGGAGTATCGTCGGGGTCGATGCTTTTACCGTGCTCGGCAAGGGCCTTTGTTAGAATTTTCGCCGCAGTACCAAGTGACTTGGCTACTTCCAGATTGTCGTACCCGTCGGGGGCGTTAGCCAAGAGGGTTTGTGCCTTGTAGTAGTAGCTTTCCGCCTGTTTCGTCGCCTTGCGAAGCTCTTTACCGGAAGACCGTTTTGGGGTATCTCCGCAACCCAACATCGCAGCTAGGACCGAAAGGCAAATAATCAAACTCAACATCGATAAATACTGTTTTTTTTTCTGCACGGACTTTCTCCAAATAAAGAAGCCTCGAATCAACCAAGGCAATTCTCGATTAATCTATTATGTGTACAATACGACAGTTAGTTTTATCATGTCCAGAATTCGTTTTCAAGACGATTGTTGACAATGCGTTGCGGACTTTGGGATTACGTCAGAACCGGGGGACTGCCTTACTCTAAAGCGTTTTCAGCTCTCTTAGCAGATCGGCAGCAATATCGGGGTCGATCATGTTGACTTTCCCCGATTTGTCACCGCCCGAACGGGAAAGCAAAAGCGAATTGTTAACAGTCTGCAGGCTGAGATTTCGGCATCCTTCCTTCTGTGCAAAATCGCACAACCAATCGGCAAGCTGCGCGTCACCGGTAAATGACCAGCCCCCGACATGTCCATCGACCTGCCTTATCTCCAGCGGGGCATTGTCGCCGTCGCTGTCGTTCCACATCATCACGTCTGGTAGTTCCAGCTGCGTGTCGACGACCGTCACATTGTACAAACGCGACATTCTTCGCGTCCCGTGTCCGACTTCGTAACGAAAATCGAACGAGCGCAAAGTCCATGAATCGACCTGCCCGTACGAAACATTAAATGCCCGCGGGGAATGCCCGCACGAAATCAGGGCAAAATCGCGGTAACGCTGTGGAATGTCGAAGGGATCTTCGCGGGAGAAGCGAAAGCTACGCCCAAACGCATCAGCCGAGATCATTCGAGTGCGTTTTTCGTGAAAAATACCCATCACCACAAAAGACACCATCGCCGCCAACAAAGCAACGACCAGAATGATCACGAACACTATTATCAGCAAAATTATTCACCAAATTCAAAGGCAGTTGCAAACCGAGCCGCTACGTTAAAAACCCACGCCCAAAAAACGTGGATTTCTATGGTTAACTAAAAGCTATTCCAAAGGTTCGCTCGGAACAGTATCGGTAGCTTCTCGATCTTTAGGAACGACCGGTAGTTCCGGCATTCCAGCAGTGTTTAACTTCATCCCAAACGGTGCGACATACTCAAGGTGATAATCCGGTGCCACTGGGCCCTTGAGAGATTTTATCCATTTCAGGGTCGACTTGTATGTCGGGTCGTTAACCGAAGAAAATGCCGGTTTTATTGATTGCCCGTTTATCTTGGGATGTTTAAATTTCGCAACCTTAGGTGTCAATCCATATTGCAGCAGCAGTGAGTCGGCTGCCTTGTCGCGGTCGATCAACGGCCGACCCCTGGACGACGACCCCACGAGAATGATGAAATTGGTGTAATTAACCCTGTCGTTAGCCTTGCCGGGAAGGACGAAGAATTTCAGGCCGCCGTTGACTTTAGGTCCACCATGACATTGGGGGGTGGCACAGAACTGACGAACCTTCACCCAGGCGGTTCTGCGAAACTTGATGAAAAATTTCGGATTCTTCGTAACGTGAATGTCCTTGAGCAACCCATACTCGTTGGGCATTTCCAGAAGCATCTCCCGCGCCTGTTTGAAACGTGATTGCGAGCGGAACTTTTTCTTGGCTTTGAGGCTGTCCCAGCCCGGCAGCCCGCTGCCTTCCATCGCTTCGATAAATCGATTTTGTGCATCATTCTTAAACTGGATGCCGATTCCCTTGTCATTTTTCCGCAGCTCCATCAGCCGTATCCAGTAAATATCCTGATCGCTGAGAAGATATTTGTCCAGAATCTTTACCTTCGGTGGCCTGGCTCCGGAAACCGCGGTACCTGTTAGTTTTTTTTTCTTGGCATCGAGAATTTTTAACGTTGCCGCGATCTGTCTTTTCAGCAGCGTAGCCCGAGGATAATTTTTTTGCAACTCGAGCGCCTTGCCCAAATCCTTCTCCGCCAGCCGCAACAACTTCGAATCGTCGGAATGCTTTTCCCAAACCCAATTGGCCAGCTTGTAGTAATCCTCGGGGTTGGCGGTGTCTATTTTCGTTCGCTTTGTGAGGTACTCGTCCATTGGGGTGACATAGGGCTTGATGGACCTGACCTGCTCGCGGGAGAATTGATGTTTGCCGAATTTGGTTTTAATCGTGATGGTTTCTTTGTCCCCAGTAACCGTGCCGGTAAACGTTTTACCGTCTTTGAGGAGAACCACCTTCTGCCCCGCGGTTTTTGCATCATCTCCAAAAGCATTGCCCAACATCAGCACTGCAACCAGCGACGAGATCAGCAGCACACACATTCCCGCAGTGATAGTAACTTTTTTTGTCATGTCAAACCTCATTCCGTCATATCTGTTCTTAAATCTTAAATCTGCAAAAACATCACCCAAGCAAGATCATAAACTCCGTGTGCGTATATGTAAAGACACACTCCGGAACTTATGGATAGGCTTTTTTTGTACCGCCTTTTACCTATCCCATTATTCGGATGAACTAGAGCATCTCAAAGTTGACAGTTCGCTTTTTGCTGGCTTGCTTTGCCCGTGGCGGCGTCAGAAACATTTCGGAATATGGATGATATGCCTCATGTTTCTTCCTTGCCACGAACAAACCCGCATCGCAAAAATATGAACTGGCAACTTTTCAATGCTCTAAAAAACCTTTGTCCCTTTATTTCGGCATAATAGGGGGAGAAATGTTAAGAGTTACGCTAAAAGTTCTTATAAAATATGCTGTTACCGTTAATGCGGTTTTCTCGCCCGACACGCCAAAACTGCGCATAAACGCACAAAAACCGAAAATAAGGGCGATTTTTAGAGCATTACCCCGGTAAAAAGCAAAAGTATGAGATGAAAAAAACAGGCGGCGGTGGGATTCGAACCCACGAATAACGGATTTGCAATCCGTCGCCTTAGTCCACTTGGCTACGCCGCCACGTTCTTTTTGAAAAGCACTTACGCGACTGTCTCGGGCTGCCGCAAATTATTACACCAACACCCAAACCGCGTATAAAAATGTCCACTTTTCACCATCAATCCGCATTCGGATCGACAATCGTCCGGGTAGATTACACACGCCCCTTGCTGCTGTCAAGGATATTCCAAACAGATGCTCCACGACAAACCACCGCCTCCAAATTCATTCCAGGTTAAATTCAGGGCGTTACGTAAAAAACGTAAAAAAAGGACGCAACTCGTTTTGAATCGCGTCCTTAACACTGACCCCACGGAGACTCGAACTCCGGTTGCCGGGATGAGAACCCGGTGTCCTAGGCCACTAGACGATGGGGCCATGAAGGCGTCGCAAATTTGCCTGTGCAACTGCGTCGCCGCCACTCGGCACCCACCCGCAATGTCGCGGGTAATGGTGAAGAAGCATCGTATCAATTGAACAAAGAAAATCAACGGATTTCCCCAGGATTTTTTAATTAACGTCCTTCGGACGAACTTTGTCGACCCAGCTTCAACGCGGGGGCAACAAATACAAATTCCTATACAATTAAATTATCGTAGCCCCAATTTGTACAAAAACTGACCGATTCGAGTCAATCGGTCAGTTCGGAAAGTTGAAACGCATTACAAGGGATAGAAGCATAAATTTCGAGTCTATCGTCTCGATCGACGCCCGGAGCGCCTGTCCTTGCGGTTCTTTCGATCCTTGCGATCCTTCCGGTCTTTCCGGTTCTTGTGGCCCTTGTAACGTTTTACGGTATTATATCTGTCGTAGCGTTCACTACTATAGTCACGGCCTGTTCCTATGCTAACCGTAAACCCACCTCTCGAATATTCGAAAGACGAATTGCTGTCGTTATTCCACCTATTACCACGCTCGTAGTGCCGCTGGTATTTCCGATCCGGTACGTGAACCTTCACCCACTGCACTTCGTTTCGGTATCCTGTTCGCTTTACTCGCACGCGAACTTTGTATGCCTCGCGAACAGTCCGATAGACGGTCCTTTCGTATGGCACACGAACCCTTTCGTAGGTGGTGACCGGTACCTCGACGTCCTTCCACACGTACCTGATTTTCGTGACGCCGCGGCGACGGCCCGGACGTTCAATTGCGACGCGCTGGCGTTCGTAGCGATACGTCGTCACAGCCCGGCGCTCATAACGATACTCGATCACGGTAAAAGCTTTTCGGACAGTCCTGTAACGTATTTGCGTTTCGTAGTCGTAGTAGGTGTACGGAACGGAAACGACCTTTTTCACCCACTTTGTCGACGCCTCTGCTCGTTGTTCGGTGATGAAAAGAAAACCCGCAATCAAAACCAAAAACATTATTCCGTATTGTAGTGTTGTGCGTTTCATTTTACTGTTCCTTTCACGGTAATATTTTTGGTAACCTCTAAAAATTCGATTTTTTACTACGCATGCCGCCTTAAAGTCCAGTGTTTACTGTTCGTTGTGGGAGGCGGTTTAGCAGATTGTCAAATAATTAGAAATACCCTTTTTATAAAACTCTCTACTTCATTCATTCTTTAGAACCGCGGTTGTTCTAACAGTACTAACGCTGGGGGCGGAGAATTATTGTCAAAATCTACACTGGGAACCAAAATCTTTGAGGATATGCAGCGGCTTAATGCCGATAAGGCACGACCAATAAACCACTTAAACAGGTAAGGGTGATTTAGAACGCAAACGGTGTGGGAACAGGAATTTTTATCGACACGCGTGTCCCTTCACCCGATTTGCTGGTGATACCGATATTACCCCCGTGCTCGCGGAAGACTTCTCGCGCGTAGGCCAGGCCGATACCTTTGCCCCCAATTTGAACCTCACGCCCGTAAACATTACTGCTGTGTGGTAGCACTTTGCGAAAATGTTCACGCCGCGGAGAATAACCCCAAAACGTCGCGTACGGTAAGTGCTCGCGCGGAATCCCGATCCCCTCGTCGCTTATGGTGAGGCATATCCACTCACGCCCTTCAATCATTGGGCAGGTCAATTTCAAACTAATCGCCGGATCCGGATTATCGACATCGTGTTTCGGTAGCGGCTGGGCGACCCAGACACCATGCGAGGGTGCGTACATTTTTGAGCTGGCACTTAAGGCGTTGTTGAGTATCTCCTTGATCGACCATTCCACACGCCGGATGTCCGTACAAATTTCCGGCACGTGAGAAAGTTTGGCACTGACGTATCTGCGGTGAACGACGGGCTGGCGTTGCTGGTCGATATATTCCACCGCCGCCATCAGCCGCAGATTTTCCGCTGCCCGCCAAAAACGATACTGCATATATTCCCGCCCAGCCTTATTGGCAGATTCGCGACACAACTTTACCCGCTCGGGGTCGGCCCGCACCATATACTCAAGTAACATGTCCCGAATAACGCTGCTGATTTTCGTCGTGGGGCAGAAAAACGCGATGTTCCGCTGCGGAATAACCCCACTCCATGACTGATAGGTGGTGTTGGCGATGTACAGCATGCGAAGGTTGCTCGTGTTGATGCGATACATTTCACTAATGCGCCGCTGTGTTTCGGGATTCGTTATCATCTTTCCCGTCGCCGGTAATGCCGGAAGCATCATCTCGAAATTCCCAAACTGTCCGACAATTTTTTGCAACAGGCCACAATATTCTTGACGCGACTCGAGTATCCTCCGCCACCGGGCCATGAACCGCGAATCATCCATTTTCATTATCTCGTCCAGCAGCAATTTCAGCTCCCCCCCCACTTCCCGAAGATTCTGAAGCATGGTCAAATTCTCAATCTTACCGGCCCCACGCGGGAATATGCACTTCGTACTGCTGAGAACCCCACCGCAAAGCTCGTCGACTTCCGTGGTGAGTTTTTCGTAACGGTCAATGCTGCTTCGGATTTTAGCAGTTATGCTACGGAGATACTTTTTCAGCCCTTGGTCGGTTTTACCCTTAGATCTGCGAGCCTCTAACCACGAAACGGCATTAGAAAAATCCCCGAGCGTTTCGAGTCGGTACAGCCCGGACTTTTTTTGGAACCAGTTAAACAAACAAGACTCCCACAAAATATGAGATCACAATCCCAACGCCACGCCTTCAGAATAACCGTAATAACCCAAGCCTTACAGCTAAAAAGTTCGCATCAGTTACCCAAAATTTTCAGAACCGTTATTTGGGGTCTGAAAACCAGACATAATTTATGCACGCCCGACAGCATGGATTGCCATGTAACGCTAAGTTTTTGTTTCTGTAAAGATTTATCGGCAAATGCGTTGGTTTTTGGCGAGAATACCTTGACAGCTACCCTCAGAGGTGATACCTTCCCTCCTCGCGAATTAACATTGATCGCGGGGTAGAGCAGTCTGGTAGCTCGTCGGGCTCATAACCCGGAGGTCGCAGGTTCGAATCCTGTCCCCGCTAGTTGTTGTAAGTAAGGTAGGAGTAGCATTTTAGCTGCCCCTGCCTTTTTGCATATATGGACTGAAATAGGCGAAAATGTCATCAAATTGTCATCATTTGATGCGTAATTGTCATATCATTCAGTCGTTATCGCCGTGGGAGCAACCCTTGGTAGACTCGTATGAGTCGGAAAGGATTGCTAACCATGGCCTGTCTGTTCAAACGTGGGAAAAAGTTTTGGATCAGTTTTCGCATCAACGGCAAACTGTTCCAACGGTCATTGAAAACGGATGATCGTCGTATCGCTCGTGAAAAGATTCGGCAACTCGAATACGAACTTTCGCGTGGCGAGCTTCAAAATGTTAGCCGTACCCCCTTGCCAAAGATTCTCGAAAATTTTTGCAATTTTTTGCGAACAACCCGTACCCCAAAATCGGCCAAAAATGTCTTCAATCGCCTTCGCTCAGTCTTTGGGCCGGTATCCCCATCGCTGAAACATTGCCCGCCTGGCTCGCAGGAATCAAAAACATTTCGCGTTACAGAATATGACAAGTTTGCAGGCAGGCATCTACCAGCCAAGCTTCTCGAAGACGTCACCCCAGCCGCTCTTAATTGCTGGCTGGATGCCCGAGCCCAGGAGGAAAACTGGGCACCAAAGACAGTCAATAACTATCGCCAGACACTTCACCGCCTATTCAGTTATGCGATTAAACGGCATAATTACATCAGCCGAGATCGACGATATCCAAACCCAGCAGGTGGTGTCGAGCGAAGAAAAGAACCAGCTTTGGAAATTCGTTTTCTGACAATTGATCAGATCGATGAACAATTGGAAACATTGAAAAATTATCCAACAATTCACGCCATAGTCGCGACGCTTATTTACGCTGGCCTGCGTCGGGAAGAAACAACCTGGCTGACCACCCGGGATGTCGATTTAGAAAGCCGCCTTATCCGCGTTCAGGCCAAGACTATTGATGGCGAATTCTGGCAGCCGAAAACCAAACGCAATCGCGTTATCCCTATCAGCAACGCTTTATTTGCAATACTTTCAAAATTCCATAGACCTCTTTCCGAAAGTATTTGGTTTTTCGCATCTCCCAAAGGTAACCGCTGGGACCCTGATAACTTTTCACACGATCTTAGGGATATCAATCGCAAGCACAACCTGACATGGAGCAGCTTGGTTTACCGACATACCTTCGGTAGCCATCTGGCTCAGAAAGGCGAAAGCCTTTACAAAATTAGCACACTGATGGGCAACAGCCCTGAAATCTGCCGCAAGCACTACGCAGCCTTGATACCAGAGCAGATGACTGATGTGGTAGAGTTTGGGCAATCTAAAAATGTGCCGAAACTACCCGATGACGATGGTGCTAAGGCCATGCTTGAAAAGATTCTCCAGAAACTTGATGGCGTTGAAGATAAGAGACATATCCAGGGCCTACGCACACTTTTTTGCTATCGTAATTGTTTTGCTCATATGTAATTGTGTATGATTAGCCGATATGATTTTTGTAAAGAGTTGGTGATGGATCACCGACAAATAGCAATTTTTGCAAGGATGCGATATGA
>DAOVZK010000050.1 GCA_030635145.1 Planctomycetota bacterium
ATCTCGGCCATATTCAGCCAGCTGCCGTGTTTCGGCGTATAATGAATCTCAAGTTTGTCGGCTAATCGTTTTGCCTCATCGGGCTTGAAGGCCTGATAGAGGCTCGCAATATTGTGCGTGTTGAGATTATCCAAAACCAAAATTATTTTCATGGCGTGCGGATAAGTCTCATCGCACAGCTCTCGAATTACCTCAGCAAAATCTTCGCGCTTACGCTGCTTGCGAACTCGAACATATCGTTTGCCTTCCAGCGGCGCGTTGACCATGAACACGCTGGCTGTTCCATTGCGAGAATATTCCGCGTCAACTTTTTTAACACTGCCGGGCTTGCACGGAATCGCCATCCTGGTTTCACTGATCAATTGCTTGGAGGCTTCATCAAGGCACACGAGTGGGTAAAGGTCGCTTTTAGGTCTTAAATAAACGGCCAAAACGTCTTCCATGGCTGCGACGAACTCCGCATTTTTCTCTGGAGGAATGCACCAGTATTTGCTCAGGTGAGGTTTAAGTTCATTTTTTTGAGAACACGATGTACCGCCATGTGACTGCATTGTTCGACATAGTCCAGCTTAACCATTTGATCAGCCAGCAAACGAACCGTCCAGCGATTATGGCCTTCCGGAGCATCGCCACATGCCAAGGCAATCGTGTGAGCTTCAGCAACTCCGTCCAAAGCCTTCGCGCGATAACTCCCGCGATTACCATGATCCAATGCCGCGTCAAGACCGCGCTCCACCAATCGCCAACGAAGCCGCTCGGCACTGCGAAGTGTACAATCGAAAACCTCAGCCACTTTTGCATCCGTCCACCCCGGGCCGTGTGAGCCCTGGTCAAGCTTCAAAAGCATTTGTGCGTGATGCCGCTTATGTGCCGCCATCCGCTTAGCCTTGATAATATTTTCCAATTTGGAACGTTCTTCAGTTGTCAATTCTACGATGTACTTTTTCATGTCGGCCTCCCTGCCGGGTTAAGGGTTCTATCAACCCTATCGGCAAAAAGACTCACACATCTTTATTCAAGGGACAGAGTACTAGAGGTTCGATGGAGAATTAAGTGTTTTGCTGCAGATTTTCCAGTTCGTCGGTGCCGACGTGTTTGACGCTGGAAATTTTTCGCCCGCCGAATCGCTGCCCTAGCTCGGCGAAGCGTTCGGGGTTGTCAGTTGTGTAGCAACACAGCGTGCCGGTTTTGGTGTCGCCATTTGCTGTGCCGCTCTGGGCGACGATTTTCTTGACCTCGACAGCCGCCGCCGCTCCGCTGGATATCAGTTGCGTTTCGGGGCCCATCAGTTTTCCGATAGCCTTTTCCAGCAGCGGGTAATGTGTGCATCCGAGGATAAGTGCGCCCGGCCTCATACGTTGCAGGTCGCGAAGATAATCGCATAGCACATGTGTTACGATAGGGTCGTCGGTGGGTCTGCCTTCTTCGACGATGGGCACCAGCAGGGGACACGCAACTGCGAGGATTTCGCGGCTGGGGTCGAGTTTCGCGACGGCTGTTTGGTAGGCCCCGCTACGGACAGTTGCTTCGGTGGCGATAACACCTATGGGGCGGTCGGTGGCGTCGATGGCGGCTTGGCTGCTGGGGCGAATAACGTCTACTACCGGCACGGGCGAGATTTTTGTCAGGGTATCGATGGCGGCGGCGCTGGCGGTGTTGCAGGCTACGACCAGAACCTTCGGGTCGAACTGCAGCAGGAATTTTGCATCTTCCATCGCGAACTTTCGCACCGTCTCCAGCGACTTGATTCCGTACGGCACCCGCGCACTGTCGCCAAGGTAGACGATGTTTTCACCGGGCATTGTGCCGAAAAGCTCCCGCACCACGGTTAACCCGCCCAGCCCGGAATCAAATACACCTATCGGTTTGTCGCTCAAGTTTACGTCCTCATACGGTTAGCTCACACGGAATACGATTTTCCGATCCATAAGTGTCACCGCAGATGCTTGATCTGTCAAGGATTCTGCACGTGACTTTTGCAAGTGTGACGAAGATTTCGCGGAAACTTCGCAATTTCTTAAAAAAGGTGCGGAATCGTGGAATAATGTCAGCAGGGCGCTTGCATAAAGCCCCCGTTAGCGGTTAGACTGCGCACCCATGAACGATTCAACGGATTTGCTAAAATCGGTCAGGGACACAACGAGCGAAACGGAATTCTACACTCCAACTCCCGACGGATATAAACCCGGTAAGACCAAATATATAGCGGTTTTCGGTACTGTTATGAGCGGTTTAGGTAAGGGTATATTTTCGTCATCACTCGCGAAGCTCCTGAAGGACAAAGGACTTACCGTCAGCCCTATCAAGCTCGAAGGTTACCTTAATATAGACTCTGGCACGCTTAACCCGTTTCGGCATGGTGAGGTTTTCGTCCTCGATGACGGAATGGAAACCGACATGGACCTCGGAACTTACGAGCGGATGCTGGATCAGAATCTCTCGCGAGCCAACTTTGCCACCAGCGGGCAGATTTATCGGACGATTTTAGATCGCGAGCGGGCTGGGGAATATCTCGGCCGCGACGTTCAGATGATTCCGCATGTCACCGGCGAGGTTAAAATGCGTCTGCGAGAGCTGGCGATGCAAACCAACGCCGATGTCGTATCGATTGAGGTTGGGGGAACCGTGGGCGACATCGAAAATGCATTCTACATAGAGGCGCTGCGTGAGCTTTCCTACGAGGAAGGCGAGGAGAACGTAATGTTCGCCACCCTGACGTACGTGCTGGAACCCCCGGCCCTTGGCGAGCAAAAATCCAAGGCTGCCCAGCTGGGCATCAAAGGGCTAATGGAATACGGGATCCATCCGCACATGATCGCCTGCCGCGCCGAAAACAAAGTTGACGAAAAGGTCATGCAGAAAATTTCGCTGTTTACGAATGTTCCCATCCAGCGGGTTTTCAGCATGCACGATTTACCGAGCATTTATCTGTTGCCGGAAGGTATGCGCAAGGCTGGGATCGATAAAGAAGCCATCAAGCATCTTGGGCTGGAGTCGCGTGTTGACCATGCCGCCGATAAGAAAAATACGGCGCAGTGGGCGACGTTCGCAAAAAAAATCTGCAACGCCAAGGGCGAATTAAAAATTGGTGTTACCGGTAAGTACGTTGCTCTTCGCGACAGCTACGCCAGCATCATCAAGGCCATTGAGCACGCCGGTGTCGCCAACGACGTAGACGTGAAACTGCAGTGGATCGAAACCACCGACGTTAACGAATCGAACGCCGCCAAAGCACTCGCCGATGTCGACGGGATTATCGTTCCGGGCGGATTCGGAGTTCGCGGGACGGATGGTAAAATCGCGTGCATCAAATACGCCCGCGAAAACAATTTGCCGTTCCTTGGTATCTGCCTCGGATTCCAGATGGCTGTCATCGAATACGCCCGCAACGTTTGCAAACTTCCCGGTGCAGACAGTACCGAACTCGACCCCGACTGCAAGTCGCCCGTTATCAGCGTACTGCCGGAGCAGAAGCAGATCGAAGGGCTTGGCGGGAACATGCGGTTAGGCGGGCAGGATGTTTTGATTTCGCCCGACACGCTGGCAGCTGAGTTGTTTGGCGGGGCGGAGCTTATTCGCGAACGATTCCGGCACCGCTATGAGGTCGATCCCGAGTTTATCAAGACGCTCGAGGACGCTGGGTTGGTCTTTTCGGGGCGGCACAGTAAGCACCCGATTATGCAGATACTCGAGCTGCCCCGAAGCGTGCATCCGTATTTTCTCGCGGGGCAGTTTCATCCGGAATTAACGTCTCGACCATTGCGCCCGCAACCGATGTTCGTCGGATTAGTGGCGGCGGGGTTGGAACATCAGAAACTAAAGGGTTAATAGCAACATCAACTTGGAGAAATTATCATGGCCGATAAATCGCAGGGAAAACCGAAGATCATCGTCGACGACGACTGGAAGGCAGAAGCCCAGGCCGAAAAGGAACGCCTCGAACAAGAACTCAAGGCTGCCGACAAACCCAAACCCGCGGATCAATCCGCCACCGGCGGTATGCCCGAAGATATGCCACCGCTGGATTTCATGGGACTGATCAATACGCTGGGAATGCAGGCGATGATGGGCATGGGCGGAATGGAAGACCCCGAAACCAAAAAGCGGGTTGTGAATCTTGGGTTGTCGAAGTTCAACATCGACGCGCTTGCGTTGATAAAAGAAAAAACCGAGGGCAACCTAAGCGACGAAGAGCAAAAGACGCTCGACAAGATTCTCTACGAACTGCAGATGGCGTTTGTGAATATTTCCAAGCAGGTCGCCGAGATGGTTAAAAAACAACAGGCCGAAGCCCCCGCCGGTGGCGCAGCTGGTGAAAAATCAGATGACGCACCGAAAATCGAAACATAGAAACGAGTTCGTTTTGTCAAAAGCTATCTGAACATGGATGTCTTAGCGGTACATACGAAGGATCTTTTCATTTTCGTAAAAGATTCCATCCTTGGAATTCTGACAAGCTTGGGGTGTGTGGACGAAGTTGGTGTCTTCGGATCAGTTGCGGCAAATCGGTCTGACGAATGGTCGGACATTGATATTCATGTTGCATGTGAGCAACCCGCCCAAACTGGCGAAGCCATCATTGCTGAAATCAACGCTCGCGTTCCAATAATATGCTATCGTCCGTTTTCGGCGATGAAGTTTCCCAATGGGCGGTACTGGTTTAGAGACCATTCTCCGTTTCACAAACTTGACATCAGTTTTTACGAGTATGCCGATTGGCGCAAGATTATGGACGAGCATCGGCAACAAGGTGATCCGGTGTTATCTCCTGAGTGCCAGGGATTATTAGAGCGATCTGCAACTTCCATGTTCTCGTGGGATTATAGCTCGAAACAGAAAGCTCTATTCGACATTGTTCATCGTGTTCACAGATACACGCGGGCATACGTCAGGCGTGGAACCGATTTTCAGAACCTGTCTCGGGAGTTGGCAGGTGCAGAACAATATATGGTCACACATCCTCCCGAAAATAAATACGAAGAACAAGCGTGGGAAGTTGCCGAGAGAATCATCGTACTTGTCAAAACAACCAACGATGCGTTGGAACAAGCACTGGACGAGTCGTCTTTAGTGTAGTTGTAGGGTCGGCCATTGCCGACCAATGGCAACGCCGGAGGTAATATTATCATTGTCATTGCGAGCGAAGCGAAGCAATCTCATTTTCGGCAGTTTTAGATTGCCGCGTCGCTACGCTCCTCGCAATGACACTGCGAAAGACGGTCGGGGATGGCCGACCCTACTGGCTTTAGAATCGCTTTAATTTTTTTCGAGCACGGCATGTAGTTTGTCGGCGAGCTCTTTTATCTGGTAGGGTTTCTGCAGGAAACCGGCCGGCTGTGCGTCGGTGAATTGCTCCAACACCATATCCTGCGAATAACCGCTGCAGATAATCGCCTTAACGTCGTTGCGGATGCGTTTCATCTCAGCCAGCACTTTGTCACCGTCGAGGTACGGCATGGATACGTCAAGCAGGACAGCTGAAATCTCAGCAGCGTTCTGCCGGAAAACGTCGATCGCCTTTGGCCCGTTATTCGCCGTCAGCACCGAAAATCCCAATCGCCCCAGCAGCTTGCACGCCAGCTCGCGAACGGAATCTTCGTCCTCGGCGACGAGAATTGTGCCCAGAGATTGGGTCGGGGCAGGTTTTGTGGTGGCGGTTCGGTTGACAGCGGTTTCGGGTGGCGCGACGGTAAGCGGTTTTGGTTTCGCCGATGGAACCTGCAGCGTTTTCGGTGTTGGTGGATTAATGCCCACCGGAAGCGCGTCGGCGAGGAACTTGGGGTCGATCCGAATCGAATCGTCCAGCAGCGCCTCATCGAGAAGTTGATGATCGTAGCTCAGCGGGGCCTCGCCGGTGAGGTTTTGTTGATCGTCGATGAACTCGGCGGGGATTTTTTTATAGTCATCGTCATCCTCTAAGGGCAGGTGCACTGACTCGTAGTCCTCTCGCTGAATTTCGGAAATCCGCGAGTCGGGTGTTTCTGTGGCAGCGGCGGGGGGGGCGGATTCTTCCGCCGGCGCCGCGGGGGCGGTTGGTTCGGTTGGTGCTGCGGGTTTTACCGTCGCGGGCGATTCGGTGCCGCTACCTGCAATATGCCCCCCGCACAGCACGCCGTTGCAAAGCTCGGCAGCATGTATGGTGGTGTCCTTGATGTCCTGCAGCGATTCAAAATTATTATCGAACTGGCCGACGTCACGCAAAATCAGCTCGGTGTTACCGAGAATGCTCGTGAACATGTTGTTTAAGTCGTGTGCCAGATTGTCGAGCGTTGTAGCTGTGTGCCCTGGATTTTGCAGCTGCGGTTTTGACGCACCAAGATTCGCTGAGGTGTTTTTGCTATCGGTAATGTCCAGAAGAATTCCGTGATAGCTTTGGGTGCTACCGTCGGTTCCTGAGCGAATAAAAGTGTGATCCCTGACCCAGCGAATCTCTCCGCCTTTGGTGCAGATGCGATACTCCTGAGAGAAGCATTTGAGCTTATCTCTGGTGAACTGGTAAACTTCCGCAGCTACCCTGTCGAGGTCTTCGGGATGTACGATATCGGAAAACGCAACGGTGCCGGACTCGAAATCTTCGCGCGAATATCCGTATATGCAGATATTTTCGGAGACGAACTCAATCGGCCAGCCTTCCTCGTTTCGCCACGTGAACATCGTGATGGTGCTGTTTTTGGTGGGCGCCTTCATTGTGTCGATGGAGTTTTGCAGCTGGGCGATTATCTGCTGATAATGCTGCTCGCGGTTCTGCAGAATCTCGAACGTGCCCGGGTTGGCCGAAACATCACGCACGAGACAGGATCGCAGCGTTAAGTCGTTTTGCGTGGATTCTCCGCAGACGATTTCGACGGGGAAAATATGGCCGTTTTTCTTGCGGTGATACGATATTGCAGGTAGCTGCGAGTCGGTGGTATCCCCACCGCCAGCCGACAGATCGGCCTCGGTTAGTTTCAGGAGTTCCTCGAGGGTATAACCGTATTTTTCGACAGCTGCGGGGTTTGCGTCTAAAATCGCGCCCGTCTGAGAATCGACGATGAAAATCGGATCCCGTCCAGCCTCGAAAAGTATACGAAAAGGGTCTGTTCCTAAGTCGAAGGCCCTCGTCTTCCTGCACATATTGTCGTCTGCCCTATCCATAATAAGACATCAAGCTCCCTCCGCACCGTTCGTTCCTCAAAAATTATACAACGTCACCATTATACGAGAATATCGCAAATTTGTCACCCTCTATTCGTGGAAGGTTTTTTGGGTTGTTCGGGCTGATTTTCTGGTAAGATACTCACAAATGACTTATCTGCCCCTGGTTGGAGACTGTGGTTTTAGATTGATTTTGGGTGTATTACCCCAAGACGATTGCGAATCCTGCCCTTTGGGGCGGTTGTCGATAGATTACATGCATTGCGATTTTGGGAAAAATTGTGATGTTTTTGTGGGGTTGTTGTTCCACAGGGCACTTACTGTATGAAGCGGAAATTGAAACATAAGTCGGTTTTACCGATGGATGCCAATACCAGGGATCGCCCGGATTTGGAAAATGATTTTGAACCTATCTCAGCTGTGCCGAAAAATGTGGACTCAGGTCGCAAGAAAGTCGATCTGGCTGCGCTTGTCGAAAGAAATGCGCAACGGTTGTGGAGATATGTACTTACCCAGGTGTCCGGTGACGAACACATGGCGGAAGAATTGATGCAGGAAATTTGCCTGCAGACAGCTCGCTCGAAAATACCCGATGGCGAGGATGCCCGCGCCGACGCGTGGATGTTCGGGGTGGCGAGAAACGTGATTCGCCGGCATTGGCGGACGTTGTCGCGGCGGCGAAAAAACATCCCGGGTTTGCAGCGGGATCAGGCGGTTCAGCTGGCGAATGTTTTTGACGCACAGCCGCTACCAGAAGAACTTATGCAGCACCGCGAAACGCTGGACTTGCTCGTAGCTGCTGTGGAAACGCTCGGCGGTGAACATCGCGAGATAATCCATCGCTTCTATTTTTTGGGCGAATCGCAGCAGGACATCGCAGAGACGATGGGCGTTACGGTGCGGGCTGTTGGCGGAAAATTATATCGATCGCGGCAGATTATGCGTGAAAAACTGGCACATCTGGCCGATGACTATTTTATAGAGGATAATTGAGTAAATGACCATTCCGGAAGAACAACGCGACAAATTCTTCGATGAGAATTTGCGGAATCTCGTGGATCGCCACTGCGGTGGCGCTGCTGCGAAACCCGAACAAGTCGCCCGCTGGGTCGACATCGCTGCGAAGTCCAAAGCTCCCGTATTGCTTCGTTTCGGTGCGTTCCTGCGTCATCATCCGGTAGGTAGCATGCTTTCGACTGGCATCGCCGCCGCCGTGATTGTTCTCGCCGTGATTATCACATTCAACGCATCGTCGCAGGAAATTTCGGCAGCTGAGGTTTTCTCGCAGCTGGATCGAACACTCGACGCATGCCCGATTATCAATATCGAAGGAAAGAATATTGAGTTTGACGGTCATATCGTAAACGTGCGTTTTTGCGGCAGCGACGAGGGCAAGCGAATCTACGCCGAGATTCAAACCTCTCCGCTGGAGAGCAATACCGGTGATAAAATATCAGCCGACATGGTTTTCGCCCGCAACGGCGACGCCGGATGGCTGCTGATCCGCAAATTTGAGTGCAACGGTGTTGCCCCGTTTGCCACCATGATGGCCGACGGTAAATCACTGCTCGTACCTTTGCCGATTTCGCCCGAATCGAAATTAACCGTCGAAAGTGTCTTTCCGCAACTCGTGCGTATTTCAGATATTCGCGGATTGGTCACCTCGCTGCAGGCTGCCAGTCCTGACCTTAAAACGGTGCGTCGGAATCAATCATTGACTCAGCTGCAGGGTATTATCTCCTCACCGAAAAAGCTCAACGTCGGTTATTTGCAAGAATCGATCGACGTTTCTTCGCGTGTGCATCAAAGGATGATTCCTGCAGCTGATGATTTTAACTCCGACCAGGCCACCAGCACCGATGCGCCGATGACCTCTAAAATTCTCGATTATGCCGTCGATATGATTATGCAGCCGCTAAAGGGTACCCGTAATTCTTTAGGGAAGCTGATGATTAAGCAGCGTCAACGCCAGCTGCGTCGAAAGTTTATCGAGCAGTTGGCAGGAGCCAAACTGACAGTTTCGTACGAACCGGAAAACAAGCTTCTCCGCAGCATTATGCTGACGAATATCGGGCCTTCCCGGGGGGTGTTAAGTATACATTTTTACGGGAAAACTTTTGATGATTCGCTGTTTAGTTCCAGTCGTTTCGACAACGCACCTGCGGTGCGGGTGTTGACCAGGAAGCAGTTGTTGATGGGTGTAATGACGCAGATGATGGGGCAGTAATCAGATAATTGAAGTTGAATTTTAACACAATTGTAGGCAGGTTATATGAGGTCAATATATCAAAATCCAAAGGCTGGGTTATTCGCAGCTGTTACAGGTCGAGAGGCTCCAGCATGTAAAGGAAAGTCTCAGCAGAAGGCCTTTACGCTGATCGAGTTGCTCGTGGTTATAAGTATTATTGCATTGCTGGTGAGTATTCTTTTACCGTCGTTGGGCAAGGCCAAAATGCTTGCCAAAGAAGTCGCCTGCCGCGCGACCCTTCGTGGTGCTGTCGGAATCGGATGGATTATGTACCGTGAAGAAAATCCGGGATGTATTCCCGAGGCGGTCAGTCTTCCGCTACAACCTCCGAACCCGGGTGAGATTTCGATTGTAGATGTTCTTTCCGGCGAGAGAGAGTATGTTCCCCGCGAGGGGTGGAGATGTCCAGGTGACGACATTGACTACTACAAAGATCGTGGGACGAGTTATGAATATTACCCGGGTGCGTTGGTGACTTTGGTATTTGAATTTACCAATGCCACTACCCCCGCAGAAAAAGCTCAACAAATCTCGCAACTGAATGATCTGTTTGAAAAAAACACCGAGAAAGTCGTAATTTTTGCTGATGGAGGGGATTTTCATCCGAGTAGGAACGATCCGAATAGACGGATGGCGGTTTATCATGACGGTCATGTCGATTGGCGAGTGGAGGGGTACGACGAATTCGAGGAGAAATACGAATGAGCGGAAAAAATATGAAACCTTTACCGGACAGTATGTTTCGGGAGAACGTCAGCGGCGACAAAACCTATCTCAAATGGGGCATGGTGGTGCTGGCCTCCGTTGCACTTATCATCGCCATCGGTGTGATTATTTATTCGATGATTAAACCGGATGCCCCCGATCCTAAAACCGCGGACATCAAAACGCTTGTGGATTTTACGAAAACCGATGCCTTCCTCGAAATGAATTCAAAGGATCGCTCGAAATATCTGAAAGATATGACCCAAAATTTCGATTCTCTCGACCATGACAAACGGGCGGAAATGAAGCAGTATCTTGACGATCTCCGTCAAAAAGACCGCAAGGGGCACACTACGGTCATGCTTGGTATTGCTGCTGGTATGTCGGAGCAGATGGATGGTATGTCTGAGGATCAGCAGCGGGCGCATGTTCAAAATATGATTAAAGCTGCTGAGATGATGCGCGGGGGAAGAGATAACGCACAAGCCGAGTACGACAGACGCTTTCATTCCGATGGGACAGCTCATAATCACGAGCGGCTGATGAAAGAAATGGTGCGCGACCGTGACTTAGTGCTCAAAACCACGACAGCTGTCCAGCGGGCAAAAATGATGCGTACCGCGAGAATGATGCTCCAAGAAGCTCACAGCCGATACGGGGAATGACCAGCGAGAGTTTGATGTGTTTTGCCCTTCGCCGCCGGAAAAACTTGTGATTTTAGAGTGGGTTAGCGTGGTAAATCCGCATGTGGGATTTTGTGTGGTTCAGAACCGGGCGGAAAATTTCCAACAGGCACCTCGTGTGTATAAAACCCCTGCAAACAGGGCTTTTTAAGCTGTCGCGATGTTATGCGGCAAAAAAACTCATCAATTTTATGGCTTGTCGATCCGAGGTGTAAGAGCTACAATATATTTATGGCCTCTGCAGTGTTCGATACCAAGGTCTTTTTGAAAAGAACCGATACTCCATTATGAGGGAAGCTTGACCGTGAGGCGGCATGTTCCGTTTCCGGCGGCTACCCACCTTGATTAATGGGTTCTTTCCAATCGGCCTTTCCGGCACAATGGTGGAGGCTGTTTTTTTGCGCCGACGGCGCCGGATCGTGACACGACAGGCCCTTAAGGGGCAGTATTATTACTCCCGGCGTTGCCTGTCATTGCGAGGAGCACAGCGACGCGGGCGATAGCATCGCAGGCTATATTATTTACAAGCGGCGTTGCCGCCTTAGTGCCTATTACGGCAAAAATGATTTGATGTTTTTGAGTTTTTCGGGGAGGTACGTTTGGGCAACGAATTCAAGCCCGTGCTTGGCAAGTGCCTGCTGCTCGACACGCACGCCCATCTTGAGCATTTTCTCCACCGACTTCTGCCACGCCTTGTAATGCCTAATAAACGGATCGTTCCGCATCGCATCTTTGGCGCGTTTGATGTCGACTTCTTTCAGCGGGTGCGTCGGAAGATCGTACGTTTTGATGTCGTCGGGAGTCACGCCTAAAAAGCTCGCCTGCGGAACGCAGAAAAATTCGTTGAGATGCGCCGCGTTACCACTGCCGACTTTCAGCGTACGATAAATATTAAAATATCCGTACGGGTCACCGTCGGTAAACACGTAGACGGGAAGTTTTTTGTCGTCGGCGAGGCGGCGAATAAAGCGGCGGCAGGCCCGCGAGGGAACCCCACCCATCGACACTAAGATGCAGTGGTACTTGTCGTAAAAATCTTCCTCGACAAGTCGCTCGAACATACCTTTGGTTTCGACGGCGAGGATGAACTTGGCCTTGGTCTTGAACTTCAGCTCTTCCACAACAGTCGGAATAGAATACGCCCCGGACCCGAAGGCCGTGCAGTCGATCTCGATGAGTTTTTTCGTGCGGCGGTCGCGGTCGATAACGGTAAGCTCACCGGCGACTTCACCACCGTGCTCGTCGGCACGAAAGTTCATCTGTTCGCGATTTACGCGCAGCATGGCCTCGACGTCGTCCATCACCGTGTCAGATTCGGTCTGCTCGGCGAAGGCAGCCTCGCCCCAGTTGTACGCCTGATAATACGCCTCTCGCTTCGTCGAGTGCCGGCCTGTCTCGACAAGCTCTTTGCTCATCGCCAGCATCTTGAGTGTCTGGGCGAAAGTTTTTACCGTGCTAACGGCAAGCGTGCGGATTTTGTTCTTACCCAGCAGCTGAAAGTATCCCGCGCTCGGACGATACTTAACATTACTAAGCGAGCGAATCGGAAGCTTCATCTGCGGTTTGGATTTCTTGCGGATCTTCTTGTGAATATCATCCGCCTCGTCCACAATCCGCCCAATAATGTCTATACTCTTCTTAACCAATTTTGTTCCTAAACTAGGGACCGGTAGGCCGGGTCTTGACCCGGCGAAAATATTCCGCAAACTATAACCTGCCGGGTCAAGACCCGGCCTACAAATTAGGCACGTAGGCAATAGTGTAATACCTAGTGCCTAATCCCTATTGCCTAGTCCCTTCTTCTATACTGGTACCGCGTCTGCGAGGCCGAACTCGAAAACGCACCTGTTAAACATTTCCAAAACTTCGTAGCGGGAAATTTCGACGGTTTCGACTTCCAAGAGTCGCTGCTCGACGTCGGCAGCCATGATTCTCGCGCAGTTGGGCGACAGGCACCACATTCGCCCGCCAAGCTCGGCCAGCCAGCTTTTATCCCATGCGATCAGTCGGCCGTCATCTTGCCGCACCCTCAACACCCGCCGCCGCGCAGCCCGCAACGCACGAGTAAGCTCGAGCACCTCAGCAACATCATCCATAGCAACGTGGCGAAGGGTTTTCAATCCCATTTCGAAAACAGCTGAGCTTGTTACAACATACTGCTGTGTACGGCGAAGATAAATCTCCACCGCCATCCCCAAATCCTCGGCATCATGCGAGGGAATTCCCATGCGGTACATTCCCTTTCGCAACATGCCCGTGAGTTTGGCGACATCAAAAGCTTCCATGCTTCCGTCGCATTTTTGCACCTCGATCATCCTTGTGAGGTTCATGTCCAGAATCTCCTTATTCTGTTTTTTATTAAGTTGTCAGTTGTCAGTAAACAGCTTTCAGTTAGACAAGAAAAAGAGCGAAATTGAATTCACCACAAAAGAACTCGTTAGAATGCAAAAAAAACTTTTACAGACATCCTTTTGCGGTCTTTGCGATCTCTCGCGGTAAAATTTCTTCTCTTGCTGACTACTGAAAACTGATAACTGCCAACTACTCGCTGAACAATTCCCTTTGTTCAGGCCCGACGACGGTATCGCGTTTGGCATCCTGCGCTTCGTCGATTAGTTCGCCGACGTCGGTAAAATCTCGATATACACTTGCAAATCTTATGTATGCGATTTTGTCGATTTCCCGAAGCTTCATGCTCAGGGCATCGCCGATGAAAATGCTGGGTACTTCTTTGTCGAACTTTTTGAAGATTTGCTCCTCGGCTGTCTCGACAATTTCTCTCAGCTGATCACCGCTAATCGCACGCTTGTAGCAGGACTTTTCCAGCCCTTCGATCATCTTCTCTCGCTGGTACGGCTCGCGGGAACCGTCCTTCTTGACAACCTGAATTCGAATGCTGGCCTCGACACGTTCGTATGTCGTAAATCTCCGCGTGCATGGCAGGCATTCGCGGCGGCGGCGCACCACTCGCCCGCCCTCGCTGCTGCGGGAGTCGATAACCTTGTCTTTATCCTGTCCGCAAAACGGACATTGCATACGCAGGTTCTCCATGCCCCAACCGAAACAGCGAACCTACCGCACGTTACGATAAACTTCGCATCTCCGGCGAACCAGAGCCTACATGTAGGGCATTGTGCTGAAGTCTACCACCGCCGATTGGGGGTGTCAATGGGAAAAAGTCGTAGCACGACGGGCATTAGGGAATCGGGATTAGGCAATAGGGACCAGGCACTGGGGAATTGGCCGGCAACGTCAGTGTCATTGCGAGCATAGCGTAGCAATCTATGGCTTCTGTCATCCTCGTGGCGACGGGGATCCAGTTTTTTTCTTGTTTGTCATCCCAGTTTTCACTGGAATGATACGGGGGGAAAAACGTGGTTGCAAAAACCGCAACCACGGCACCCGGCCGACCATACGGGATTATTCGTTACACGAAACTTCCAATCTTTTCCTCGCAAACCTTTTCCGTTACTTCATGCAATTTCTGGACGCAGGTGGCGAGTTGTTTTAACTGGTCTTTGGTTATCTTGTAATCCCTGTCGTAGCGGGCACCGATGTAGGCGTAATCTAGCAATTCGAACAATTCCCGCTGTTGCGGGGTTTCCATCGGAAAGATTTTTAATAAATCAATGTCATATTTGGCGCAGTGTTCCCCTAACACATTTAAATGATGCTCGTTGGGAATATAAGAAGTGCAAACCAGCAACGAACATTTAAAACATGCTTCTGCGGACTGATTCAGATTAAATGCCGCATGATTATATTCCTGCTTTGTTAGAGCATATTCATAGTGATCATAGAAAACTTCTGCGTCATGAAAACATTTTTCAAAATGCTCGGAGGCGATTTGTTTTTGTTCGGCGGAGGAGAGTTCTTTTGCTTCGGCAAGCTGCTGGGAAGCATTGCCCGAATCGTAGAGCAGAATTCCTTCCTTAACAATGTCCGTGAAGAAATACTGGCCCTTGGCCAGCCGTTCGTTGACGTATTTTAAATAATGCGAAATGATTTTCGGATGGGCCGTTAATTCAAGCTTCTGGCAGCTGTCGTTTATGTTGGCCCCAAGATTCGTATTCGTCGCAATCGATTTGCGATCCGTAATAACGAGGATATCGTAATCGGAGGCATGCCCGGATTTGCGGTCGGGTTCGAGATCGCTTTCTTCTTTCCAATCCCCGCGGGCATAGGAACCGAACAGGATAATCATCAGCGGATCGATAAACGCGAGTATCCGCTCGACGAGCATATTTAAATCGTCCTGCTTTTCCTGCGGTAAGTATGATAGCGATTTTTTCATAGACTTCATAGCTTTTATAAAAAACTTCCCATGTTTGATAAGGAGTATTATGGATTATCCCCCTGCGGTCGTAAAGAACTTTTCTTTTTGTCATGCTCGGCCACGACCGGCAAAGCCGCATGTAAATAATTAGCACCCCCTGTTAGGGGTTTCGATTTACCGGGGCAGCGCGTATAATGTTTGCATGAATGATTTTTCGCGAAATACATTTCCGCAGCGGCGGCTGCGCAGGCTAAGAGGCAGCGAAGCCTTGCGAGACATGCTCGCTGAAACCAGAGTCAACGTCTGCGATCTGATCTCGCCGATTTTCGTTCGGCCGGGCCGGGATGTGCAAAACGAAATCCCCTCGATGCCTGGCGTTTTTCAATTTTCACCAGATACCGCACTCGCCACCGCCAAACGATACGCCGACAAAGGCATCCGCGCGGTTCTGTTGTTCGGTGTTGTCGACGAGGCCGCAAAGGACCCCACCGGCAGCGCCGCCTGGGACCCCACCGCTCCGGTGCAGCAGCTTTCCCAGCTGTTGCGCTCGCAGCTACCCGACATGCTCGTCATAACCGACACCTGCCTCTGCGAATATACCGACCACGGGCATTGCGGCCCGCTAAGTCAAACCCCGTGCGGAGAAGTTACCGTCGATAACGACGCTGCCTTAAAGCTGTACGCCAAGGTCGCCGTCTCGCAGGCCGACGCCGGTGCCAAGTTCGTCGCACCGTCGGGCATGATGGACGGGCAAGTCGCCGCCATTCGCGCCGCCCTCGACGAGGCCGGTTTTATCGATACGGGAATCCTCGCGTACTCGGCAAAATACGCGTCATCGCTCTACGCCCCCTTCCGCGACGCCGCCGAAAGCCCGCCAAAATCCGGCGACCGCAAAACTTACCAGATGGACTACCGCGATTCGCGGCAGGCCGTCCTCGAAGCCCAATGCGATCTCGACGAAGGGGCCGACATCATCATGGTAAAACCGGCCGTGGCATATCTCGACATAATCGCGAAGCTGCGGGCGAAGTTCGACGCCCCCTTAGCTGCCTATCACGTCAGCGGAGAGTACTCGCAGATCAAGGCCGCCGCCGCTGCCGGTTGGCTAGACGAAAAAGCGGCCGTCCTCGAAACCACCACCGCCATCAAGCGCGCCGGGGCAAACCTCATCATCACCTACTTCGCCGAACAACTAACCGAGTGGGTTTAACATAGCACCGAATCCGCGGATAGAGCATTTTCCGGTTATCTGCTGTCTTGCGCGAAAAAACCTTGCAAATTCCAACCGATCGGCGCATATATGGCAAGCTCTTGCGTATCTTTTTCTCATAGTAAATCTCATGTTGAAAGGTAGTTTGGAATGATTATTGAAAAATTCTCGATGGGTGTTGGTGACAGGTTCGCACATCAGGGCGCCGCTCAGTTGCAGGCGATGGTTCAGGCCAAAGCGGACGGTGTGACGGTTGTTCCCGTGTGGAACAAGTCGCACCGCGAACACTCGATTATTCACACCGCTCCCGACAGCGTTCGCGCCGAAGCCGCCGCCGCCGTCAAGGCCCTGAACTGGGATGGATCATACTATGTAGATGCCGACCATATCGGGCTGAAAAACGTCGATCTGTTCATGGCCTCCAGCGATTTCTTCACGCTCGACGTTGCAGACTTCACCGGCGAAGCTGCCCCCGAAGCCGACATCAAAAAATTCGTCGACAAATACTCCAAATACGTCGGTAAGCTCGAAATCCCCGGCATCGACGCACCGCTGGATATCACGAAGCAGCTGATCGAGAACATCGCGAAGAAATATCTGCTCGCCGTCAAGCAGGCCGGTGAAATTTATCGCACAATCGAAGCCGCCAAGGGCGAAGGCAATTTTGTCACGGAAGTCAGCATGGACGAAACTGACGACCCGCAAACTCCCGTCGAAATGCTTTTCATCCTCGCCGCCGTCGCCGACGAAAACATCCCCGCACAAACCATCGCCCCGAAATTTACCGGCCGCTTCAACAAAGGCGTCGACTACGTCGGTGATGTGGCACAATTCGAGCGAGAATTCAACGAAGACCTCGCCGTCATCGCATACGCCGTCAAAGAATTCGGACTACCGGAAAATCTCAAGCTTTCGGTTCACTCCGGCAGCGATAAATTCTCGATCTACGAACCGATCCGCAAGGCACTCAAGGCCACTGGCGCAGGGCTGCATCTTAAGACGGCCGGTACCACATGGTTGGAAGAACTTATCGGCCTGGCGATGGCCGGTGGCGACGGACTCACCGTAGCACGCGACGTTTACAAAAGTTCGCTCGGGCGATTCGACGAACTCTGCACGCCCTACGCGACGGTAATCGACATCGACCCAGCCAAACTTCCCACGGCCGACGAAGTCGACAGCTGGACAGGCGAACAATACGCCGCCGCCCTGCGTCACGACCAGTCGTGCGAGCTGTACAATCCCGACTTCCGCCAGCTGCTGCACGTCGGTTACAAAGTCGCCGCCGAAATGGGCCCGCGATATCTCGATGCCCTGAAAGAATTCGCGCCGATCATCGCACAGAACGTCACCGAGAATATCTACGACCGGCACCTGAAGCGAATTTTTATCTAACACGACGCGCATTAAATAAGTGCATTTGCGTAGGTTATCCGCCCGCTACGGCGGGTGGGCAGAAAACTTGTGAATATGCAAAAGCTTTGTGCGCCTAGTACTCTGTAACATAAATAAAGTGTAGCGAGCCTTTTTGCCGATAAGGTTGATAGAACCTTTAACCGGCATGGAGGCCAAAATGAAAAAGTATATCGTAGAATTGACAACCGAAGAACGTTCCAAATTGGAAAATATTATCAAGGCTAAGCGAATGGCGGCACATAAGCGGCACCACGCG
>DAOVZK010000026.1 GCA_030635145.1 Planctomycetota bacterium
CCAACAACAACGCAGGATTCGCCTATCCCGGAGCAACACCAGCGGATTTAGATATAGGCTTTTTCGGGGCAGACAATTACGACCTTTTCGATCTGGAATAGCCTCTCTCGCCGCCTACGGTAATTTCCCACGCGCGACCATCGCAGTGCAGACGTTTTTGATCGCCAGATACATCGCTGCCTCCCGCATGTCGATTTTTCGCTCGTCGGCTAGCTCGCTTACCTGAGCGAATTTCTTGCTCATGCGTTTTAATAGCCGCTCGTTGACTTCCTCTTCAGTCATCTGCTCCTGCTGCGTTTCCTGCATGTATTCCAGATACGAAACGAATACACCACCGGCGTTGCAGAGAATGTCGGGGATTACGAGGATGCCGTTATCTGCGAGAATTTTGTCGGCTTCAGGTGAGGTGGGAGAGTTAGCACCTTCGGCAATGATTTTTGCGGTAATTCGCGAGGCGTTGTCGGCGGTGATCTGATTTGCCGACGCCGCCAGCACCAGAACATCGCACGGAAGCTCCAGCATCTCTTTGCCGCCGATCTTGTCACCACCGTCAAATTCGACAACTCGGTCGCAGTCGCCTTGATGCGTGATCAGCTCATCGATATCCAGTCCGCCCTGATTTACAATTCCGCCCTTGATGTCGGATGTCGCGATAATTTTCATCCCCGCCTTGTGTAGCGCGAAGGCAGCTACCGAACCAACGTTGCCAAAACCCTGCACGACGGCGATTTTACCCTTGGGGTCGATGCCCATTTTTTCCAACGCCTTGAGAACCGTAATCGCCACGCCATTACCCGTCGCCTCGCGCCGGCCTGGAATTCCACCGAGAATCACCGGTTTACCCGTAACGTAACACCCTTGTGTCATGCAACAAGTTGCATGACCGAACTAACGCTTAAATGCGGCGAGGAATCCCCGCCGTGCAGTAAACCGTAAGATATTACCCGATTTGCATGATTCTATGCTGGCGTGGAATTGATAGCAATGAGTATTTGGTGTCGGCGGGGCGTGTCGTTTCGCTTGACAAATTCGAGATAATGGTTAGTCTTGGGATTGAATTCTGGGTGTAACCCCCGTGAGTTACAAATTGTCAAAGAATTGTTAAAGGAACTTCCATGTCCGACCTTGTACGTCTAAGCCTCTCCATCGAAAAACCGCTGTTCAAGCAGCTGGAAAAAATGGTCACCGACGGTAACTACAGCAACCGCTCGGAGTTCATCCGCGATATGATCCGCGGTCGCATGGTTGACGAGCAATGGGAAAGCGGTGGCGAGGCTATCGGGACGATTTCGCTGGTGTTCGATCATCATGCCCGCGGGTTAGCGGCGAAGCTGACGCACCAGCAGCATCATTTTCCCGGTACGGTGATGGCTACCACGCATATCCACCTCGACAAAAACCTCTGTGCCGAAATGATCATGGTCAAAGGCAAGCCCACCGACATCAAAAAACTCACCGACGCCCTCAAGCGAGAAAAGGGCGTTCTGCACGCCAAGCTCGCCACCGGATCGACGGGCAAAAAGCTCCACTGATGGGCGGTAACCCAGCAGGAACTTGAAAATCGCCCCAATAAAAAAAGCCCCGGTAATTACCGAGGCTTTTTTCGTATGCGTTTTGGGATTGCCCAATTTGTGCAATCTATTCTTCGGTTTGTGCCACCGAATCGTCTTCTTGGTTGTTGATAACCGCGAATCTTGGGCTGATGGCGAGGGGGGCGAGTTTGTCGGGTTCTACGCTGACAATTCGCAGCCGGCAGTTTTGGGAATTCGTCGCCGGAACTGCCCACATAACCGTTCGGCCGGGCTCCATATTGTCTTTCAGCAGTGTCCACTGGTTTCCGCCGTCGCTGGAAAACTGCAGCCGCAATTTTTTACCCTCAAGATGGGATTGATTCTGAACCGTAAACAACCGCTTACTGCCGGTTGACAGCTTTTTACCCGCGAGATTCCAGCCACTGCTGGCGTCGGGGGTTGCTGCGGGCTTGGGTGCAGGTGCCGCCGCTACCGGCGTTGGAACAGCTTTGGGTGCAGCGGGTACAACAACCGGAGCTTTTTCGACCTTAGGCTGCGAAACCGGCACAGCTGCTATTGCTGCGGGCGTTGCTTCGGATTTTGGTGCAACAGCCACCGGCGTTGGAACAGCTTTGGGTGCAGCAGGTACAACAACCGGAGCCTTTTCGATCTTAGGCTGCGAAACCGGCACAGCTGCTATTGGTGCGGCGGCTATCGGTGCCACCTCAGATTCTATTTTCGGTTCTGCCGCCGGTGCGATTGCCGTTTCCATCTCGGCTAATTCGTTGATGGGAACTTCGATCAGCGCCATCGTTTCATCTTCGGGCGACTTTTCCACGGTGACTTCTTCGAGCAGATCGTCGGAAGTTTTCGGCTGGGCTTTTGGGGCGGGTGTTTTGGCAGCAGTCTCATCACCGAAGCTCTCGGGGAGCATGGAGTTGATTTCGCTGGATTCGAGCGGTTTACTGCTGGTGGCAACCTCGCTGGACTCCAGAGTCTTGCCGCTCTTGGCGGGTTTGATTCGCTGAGCCCACTTGCGTGTGTATTCGCTTCGCGGACGAACGGTTTCGTCTGCCTCTCTGCTGCGGGGATCGCTGGGCTGCACGACGCTCACTGGCTCCATAAGTTCTGCGTCGGGCTGAAGTTGAGGCTTTGGCTGGGCTTTGGCAGATACGGGGGATGCTGTTTCATCACCTTCCGCCGAAACCATTACCGGCAGCGGGAACTCAAATGCTTCCGGGGCTTGCTGTGATTCTGAAACCGCTTTAGTCGTGGCGGCGGGTTTCGTCGTTTTGGTTGCCGGGCCGTCAGGCCGATTTGCCAATGCAACGTGAAGGATATCCGTCATGCCGATACCGACATTTTTCGCTCTGTCCTCGGCGAGCATGCGGAATCGAATGCCGTCCTTTTTGGTGGCCTTTTCGGGAATCGTAACGCTCATCTTACCGACCGGCCCGAGCTTGCCGTCATAGTTCGACCAAACGACATTATCCGGGAACTTCGCGTATGCTGTTCCCAATGTGACGGAATTTTCCATCAGCGACATATCAGCAACCGACCATTGCAGCTCGATTGTATCCCCAACACGATAGATGTGGGGAATGGTGCGATCGTCGTCTTCCCACGGTGATGGGGTTACGGTTATGTTGATCGTCGGTGCATGGGTGTCGACTACGTATATTTCGTGCGGCTGGCCGGGGGGAACGGTCGCCACGCCCTGGCCCTTTTCGTTGCTGGGGTTTGGCCCTACAAAACGAATCCAATAATGCCCGTCGTGCTCGGCGTGGAAGATAAAGTATCGTTGCTCTAGTCCGAAGTATCCGTCGAGGTTCCACGACTCGCCACAAGTGTTGGAGTACCAGATAGATACCTGCGGGGCGATGTTCTGCTGCCACCCGTTAGGATGGGCAATGAAAAAGTCGGCATCGCGGGTATAGTAGACCGGAATATCGTTCCCCACGGTCGATTCGGGTTTCAACGGAGTGGCTGGTTCGTGATAGTACGGGGCATCGTACGTCCACGACGGGAATGACGACGCGGGGGACCAGTCGGCGTTTTCGTCTTTCGCAAGACACCCAGCCAGTACAGCTAATACAGCCGATACTAAACAAATAAGGACTACCAGTATTTTATTGCGCATAGCGGAACTCCATAAACCCGCAGGGCCGACCAGTACAACTGGACGAACTCACCATAAACGGGTTAAAATGTACATGGAAATTCTATCGGCATGGTAGTTTGGAGGACATAAGCATTTTTTTGGAAGTTTTCTGATGTCAGTTTGCCGCTGTCGAGCCAACCGCCAAAAAATCTTATAGCATCTCAAGTTTGAAATGCTCTAAACTGAATTTCCAAAAAAAAGAGCAATTGTAGCTAAACCAAATTCCAGCCATGATCATTAACAGGAAAGAATGGCTATTAGCCGGGTGCCGTGGTTGCGGTTTTTGCAACCACGTTTTCCCCCTCTTGTCACGAGGATGACAGGGCGAAAAGTGGTCGGCAATGGCCGACCCTACTGCAACACCCCCGGCGTTGCCATTTGCCCCCGCCGCTGCCCGCTGGTGCCAGCTGTCCGACATGGACGTCAAACCGCAGATCGTTGCCGTTTGCGACACGAATCCCGCGCTGTTCGATTGGTACCAGTCGAACTTTGACTCGGTTACGCAAAGTCACCGGCGATTACAAAGAGCTGCTGGCGAACCCCGAAATCGAGGCCGTCTACTGTGCCGTGCCGCATTCGCTGCATCAGGAAATCTACTGTGCCATCATCGAGGCTGGGAAGCATCTCATGGGCGAAAAACCATTCGGCATCGACAAGCCCGCCAACGACGCCATCGGCGAATGCATAGCAAAACATCCAAACGTTTTCGTTCGCTGCTGCTCCCAGATGCCGTTTTATCCCGCCGTCCAGAAAATCGGTGAGCTTATCGAGTCTGGACAGCTCGGGGAGATCATCGAAGTCGAAACCGGATTTCTGCATTCCAGCGACATGAACGTCACCAAGCCCATCAACTGGAAACGCATGATTGAAGTCAATGGCGAATATGGTGTGCTTGGCGATCTTGGAATGCACGCCTGCCACGTTCCGTTCCGCGCCGGTTGGAACCCAAAAAACGTTCGTGCTGTTTTGAGCAACATCGTAAAGCAACGCCCCAACGGTAAAGGTGAGATGGTTCCGTGCGAAACATGGGACAACGGTACGCTGTTGTGCGAAATGGAAAATCCCCAGACCGGCGAGGTGTTCCCGTGGACGTTCAAAAGTTTCCGCATTGCACCCGGTGAAAAAAACACGTGGTACGTGAAAATTCTCGGGATGAAAACTTCCGTTCGCTGGTCGACGAAGAATCCCAAGCTGCTGGAAGTGATGACCTACGACGGCGGTGAGCAAACGTGGGGCCAGATCGATATGGGTATGGATATGGCGTTTAAGAGCATCACGGGCGGAATTTTCGAGTCTGGATTCGCCGATGCCGTTCAGCAGATGTGGGCCGGTTACCTTTACGAAATGGTGCACGGCGAACCGGCGACGGCGTTTTCGGGTTGCGTAACGCCCGACGAAGCGGCCCTGTCGCATCGGTTATTCACAGCGGCACTACAGTCGCAGAAAAACGCTACGACTGTTGAGGTGTGTCCCCGGCCGAGGCGTTTTGTAAATCCGCTATCAGTTGATGAACGGATTACTACGCCGTTCTTCGCCGATTGTCGTTTCCGGCCCATGCCCAGGTAGCACGCGAGTATCGTCCGGGAGCGTCATGAGATTGTTGCGGATATTTTCCAGCAGCAGCGTGGAGTTTCCATTTGGGATGTCCGATCGCCCGATGCTACCGCAGAAAAGTGCGTCGCCGGTAAAAACCACCCCGGCCTGCGGGCAATAGAAACTCACCCCGCCCGGTGTATGCCCCGCCGTGTCCAGCACCTTCCACTCGCTCCCACCCATTTCGAATGTGTCACCGGGATTGATAAGCACGTCGGCTGGTGGCGAGACAATGCTCATCAGCAGTGCCCCGGAAAGATTCTTGGTTGGGCTGGAGAGCATTTCTTCGTCGGCGGTGGGGCAGTGGATTTTGGCGTCAGGGAAATTTTTCACCAGAAACTCGACACCACCAATATGATCGCCGTGCCCGTGCGTTAGCAGAATCTTCGACGGCGAGAGGTTTTCCGCCTCAAGGAACTCCTCGAGGTTCGCCGGGAGCATGCCAACATCGATTACCCAGCAATCATCGGAGATCCAGACGGCGTAGCTGTTGGTTTCCAGCGGCCCGAGCGCAAAAGTTTTAATGCTGATAGTACTTACATCCGATTCCATCTACGAACTCCTAAAACGCATTACGCGTCTGCAATAATCTTCGTCGTGTTTGCACCAAGCGAACCATTTGATTCGTTTCTGCCAACAGATGCAAGTTTTTTTACTCCCCTTGCTCAGTTACTGGTTCGGTAGTTATTTTCTTCTCCCTCTTTCCCAATTTGAGAATCGAGATACTTATAAAGCTGTAGAAAACCAACTGCCCAGGCCAGAAAAACCAAGGATTAAAGTGCTCACCCCCCATTGCTAACTGACCTAGATAATTAGTGGCCTGTCCTACCATAGAGAACAGTAATACGCAAAGCGCCAGCAGCGATTCGCCGCGGAACTCCACATTGGCCTTTAGCATTATCCACGTCCCATTGTCTATGCTACTCAGCACCCCGCAACAAATACCTATTGCGAATAAAATTACTGAAAGGATGATTTTTTTATACGATTTTTTTTTGGTCGACATAATTGCTCCTTTTTTTTAGTGTTGTGGTTCGAAGACTTTTACGATTTTTGTCCATGTTTCTGAGGCTTGTTGCAGGCTGGGGAACCAACCGGCGGTGACGGCGGCGGATTTGGCGGCTCCGCGGGCAGCGGGTTCGAGGCAGTTGGTACGTACGAATTCGGCGTTGAGCATGTTGGCCTTGATTTGCAGCCAAAGGTCGCTTTTTGCACCACCGCCCGTGGACACAACGCGACTCAGCTCACCTGCTGGTATCAGATTTCCCAGCAGCCCCTTGAGCGACAACGCCACCGACTCCATAATCGCCCGCGCGAAGTGCCCCTGTGTATGCCGGTCGTTGCGGTTGGTAAAACCGTCGAGGTGCGGATACGTGTTGCAGTATGGCAGGGCGATTAGTCCGTCGCAACCGGGTGATACCCCACCGGCACGCTTGACCAGATCGCCCACGCTGAGTTTCGGAGCGAAGGTTCTCTGATACCATTCCAGCACGCTCGCGCCGTTTGAGTCGAAGGCCAGTTGGTAGTATCCATCCTGGGTGCCCGCCCCGGTGCAGCTGTTAGGTTTCGGGTCGTACTTGTCGGTGCACAAAAGTGCCGCCAGCACGGTTCCGGTCGACTCGGCGACGGATGCGGTGTTTTCGGCTCCAGCCCCGGCTCCGACGGCGGCGAAGTGATGGTCGAGACTTCCCGCGGCCACCGGAATGTCGGGGGGTAACCCCAGCGGATTTCCGGTCGGGGTTTTGCCTGCGGGTGTGCCTGGAGTTAGCGGCTGTGAGAAAAGCGACTCTTGCAATTCGAGCGTTGTCATCGCCTCGCCCCACCAGCTGCGCGAAGTTTGGTCCAGCAGCCCCAGCAGCGAAGCGCTCCCGGCGTCGCCGACGTAGCTGCCTGTAAGGTTGAACAGTAGATAATCGGAAATCGTCATCGCCCGCACCGCCCGCGACCAAACGGCTGGTTGGTTGCGGCGAATCCACAAAAGTTTGGCGGCGGCGAATCCCCCGCCCGGGGCAATCCCTAATCCGGTGGTGTGCAGAAAATCGTCGCGGTTCCACAGCTGCTGCAACGCAGCAACCTCCGACGCGCCACGCTGATCCTTCCAGCTGATAAGCGGAGTCAGCGGATTGTCGCTGCAGTCGAGCAGCATAACGGTGTTTGCCTGCGACGAGTAACCGATGCCCTTGATGTCGGCCGGTGTAGCCTTGGCCTGCTGCAACGCACTCGACAGCCCCTTGCGGAGAGTGTCCCAAAACCTGTCGGCTGGAAGCTCGAAGGTTTCGTCAAGGCCCGTGATCATCGGAACCTCGATCCGCCCCAGCCCGACAAGGTCGCCGCCGCGATTAAACAAACCCAGCTTAAAGTAGCTGGTTCCCAAATCTATTCCGAGTACAAGTTCCATTCAGCACCTATATACGTTGGCAAACTACGGTAATTGTTCGTTACGACTTTCAATCATGTTCATTGCTGCGTCAATGACGGTTTGCGGTTTGATCGACTGCATGCAGGTGATGTGCCCGCATCGTTTTTTGAGGCAGCCTTGGCAGGGAACGTCGGCGACGAGGCCACGCCCTTTAGGATACGGCCCTGTAAGTTCCATTCGCGTCGGGCCCAGCAATGTTACGCAGTCTACACCGACGGCTGGGGCGATAAACTTGGCGGCAGAGTCGCTGCATACCACACCACGCGATGCGGCGATGATGGCGACCATCTGCGGAATACGAGTTTGCCCCGCCATGTCGATGACTTTCGCGGGGTTCATGTCGCGGGCGATGTCGGCGCACATTTGGCGTTCGCTGTCGGCTGGTGACCCAAGCAGCACGACGGGGATTTTTTCGCTGACGGCGGAGATGACTTTTCGCCATAACCGCACGGGATATTTTTTCGTTTCCCATCGCGTTGGAGGAACGCATACGAGAAATTCACCGCGAGTGAGGTTGTGCGTTTTGCTGCAAAAAAACTCATCGGCGTAGGCTTGGTTTTCCGCCGACACGTTAAGCGTCATGTCGCTCGCGTCAGCATCAAGCCCCAACTCTCGGCCGAAAGCGATGTTCTGCTCGATTGTGTGAGATTCCGCCGTCGCCACCTTGAGATTATAAAACCACGGTGCGCCTTCGCGGGCGTGAGCGAAACCTACGCGAAGTTTTGCTTTTGTCCATCGTGTAAAAATCGCGCTTCGCAGCAAGCCCTGTAGGTCGATAACCCAGTCGTAGTTCCCTGTGCGTAGATGCCGTCGAAATTTCCAAAGCGACGCAGCCGCCGAAAAATTGCACCAACACTTCCCGAGTTTTTTGCGATCGAAAAGAATAATCTCGTCGACGTCTTTGTCGTCATGCAACAAATCCGCACACGCCGTTGACAACATCCACGCGATATGCACCTGCGGAAATTTTCGTCGCAGTGCTCGCAGAATCGGCAGGGCGGTTACAACATCTCCGAGTGAACTGGGCTTGATGATCAGCACACGATTCGGGGCGTTGAGTTGCGGGATTGTGGGGGCGGGTGTCATGCAGGTCTCCGCTTTGCTTTTTGACGGCGGCGGCGGGAACGGATTTGCTGGTTGAGTTTTCGGGCGGACCATGTTTCCAGCATCCGCCAATACGGTTTGAAATTTATCCGTCCGCAACCCGGGCGGCGGAGGTAACCCATCAGCATTCGCAGCCGACCTGCATGGGTGACGACCTGGCATTGCAGCAGCGAAACGTTTAATCGCATCAGCCCGGCGCATTTGCGTTTCGTCGTCATGAACCGCACGCGTGCGACTCCGTCGAGGTCGATTAGTACGATTTCCGGCCGCTTGCCGGGTTCCCAATGCACGCAAATGTTCGTTGCCTTTAAGTCGCGATGCGCGAAATGGTTGTCGTGGAGTTGCTGAAGCATTTTACCGAGCTGCCACAAAACCTCCAACGCCAGCTGTTTCTGCTGCGATGTCGAAAGCGCGACATTACCGGCCGGTGGTGTGTCGCCCAACCACGCCTGCATAAAATCGTGCAGCTGTGGGGCTTCGACGGCTTCGGTGATGAGAATGTTGTCCACCAGTAGCGGCCCGCGGCGAAGCTCCAACGCAGCCAACGGCGTGGCCGTTGATATTCGGCGGCACAAAAGCGCATGCCCCAGCCGAAACGCCTGAAGAGCTCGCGAGTTGCGGAACATGTCGACGAAAATTTTCCATGCCCGTTTGCGGCGTGCCCGCTTGATGTAAACGTCGACGGCGTTGGCCCCGACGTTCAGCGTACGTTTGACAACGAGCGACGATCCGGAATCTTTGACGACCTGCACGCCGTCGCCCTTAAAGAGCGATTCAGGGTCGGCGAGGATTTTTTCCCAGTCGGCTTTTGCAAAAATCATGTCGGTGACTTTGGAACCGGCGGGTTTTCTTTTCGAGGCCAGCACCACATGCCCACGCCATCCGCCTTTGAGTTTCAGCGGGGTGAAATACTTATTTTTTCCGACGATGCGGCGGTCGAGTTTTGCGAATTGCCTCTTACGGTGCAGCCTCGCCCGAAGTTCGATAAGATACATCCACCCGCGAAGCGTCCCACCGATGTCCACTGCTGCGATATAGCTGCGAAGAAATCTCATGCGGTCGGTGTTGGTGGTTGTGTCGAGGCGGTCGTGCAGAAATTGTGCGAGGTTTCCGGCCATCGATGTTCGCGAAAGTTTGCGGCGTTGCCTTGCGCGGTGCAGGTCGGTGAGAATCAGCTGCGGTTTTTCCGAGTTGGTGCGAACCAGCAGATTACCCGCGTGCAGATCCCAGTGAGCTACGCCGACTTTGTGCATCTTACCGAGCAGCTTTCCGAGTGTGACGGTGCATTGGCGAATTTTCTTCATACCCGTCGGCCCGGCTTGGAGTTGCTGCATATGCCACTTGTTCAACGCGATTGTGTTGGTGGCAGCGAGCGAAACCATCCACTCGACGCCGCTGTCGCATCGCCCAGCGAGCACACGAAGCGTGCGAACGCCCGACGTATTGAGGTATCGCGAAAATCGCAGCTCGCGCATGGCGTCGGAAATTCCGATCACGCGGCGCAGCCGATGAATCCATGAACGTGAATGATAATGCTTGAGGTAAACTTCTCGCTCGCCGATTGTCCCGCGATAAACGCTTCTGCTGGCGTTGCGTTTTACCAACTCCCACTCGCCAATAGATGGGTCGTTTAGCTTTGCAATTTCGCCGGACAAGAGCGTCTCGGCGGCACCGTCGGCGAAGATAACCTTGCCTTGAAGGTTTACGTTTGAACTTTTTTTGCTGTTAACGTCGTTCATGACTTCAGTTGTTCTCGCGGGTGATGAGTTTTGTGTAAATTTCGTCGAGCTTTTTGCGGATTTGCCCTGGGGCGAAATTGGCGGCGGCAAAGGCGGCGGCATTTTGTCCGAGTGTTTGTGCGAGTTTGTCGTCCTCGATCACTTGCATCAATACGGCTGAGGCTTGGCGAGGGTCTTTGGGTTTTATCAGCAGGGCCGTTTCGTTGCACCGACAAATCGAGGCGATGTCGCCGGTCTTGGCAGCCAAAATCGGCAGCCCCGCCAGCATGGTTTTGGCCAACATCGTTACACCGCAGTTGCGCTCGTAGAAAAACGTCGCGATGTCGGCGGCGTGGAGGATATCCTGCGTTGTGAACCGTCCGCCGGTAAAGAAAACATCGTCTGGATAGCCGGTGGTGTCGGCGAAAAATTTTACCGACTGATAATAAGGCCCGCCCCCGGGGAAAACGATCTTGCAATTATCCACCAGCTGTTCGGCGATGGCGTGTGCCCATGACGCGAGCTTATGCCCCGCGTATCGCTGCATTTCAGCAGGAACCACAACCAGCTTGTCGCGATCTGTGATTCCAAGCGACTCACGAATTTTCTGGCGAGCGATTTTGGCGGCGGCAACGTCGAACGGTTTGGCAGCTGGGGGTAATATCTCGATTTTGCTTTCGGCTATCCCACATTGCGAAAGTTTGCTTTTGGCAGAGTTGGTTGGAACTGTAACAATCACTTGCCAACTGCCGATCAGCTCCAGCGATGCAGCAGCTTGCGGTAAGCACGCCAGCGACAATACCGCTGACCCCGAATCGAAATTTTTGCATTTGACGGCATTGCGAAATGTATCCGCCCCCCAGATGTGCAAGCCTGCCCCGGTGGGTAAGGATGCTTTCTCTCGGCCGGGGAATTGATGGTTGGTGAGTTTGCTGATTTTCACCTCGCCGCCGGTGATTGGGGATAAGTCGGGGGCAGGGCCTATGGAAAAAATTTCCTCGCCGTCATTGCGCAATGCGAAAAGCTGCTCGAGCATGTCGAGCGGAGTGTGTTGATCGATTATGTGGGCGATTTTTTTCATGTTTTACAAGGTAGTAGGCACTAGTGGGCCAAGGCCGGGCTATTTTTTCTTTTTCGTTACGCTGATGACTTTTCGCTGCCAGCTGCCGAAGACCGCCGCCATGAACAATAGCAAGTGGGCGGTGCATTCGACTGTTTCTTCCATTTGCGTGTGGAGGTCACCCTCGAACGGCAGCGATTTGAAGACGCGCTTTTCGATGAGTTGGCCGAACCCGTATGTCGCCAGGGCTGCGATGAAAAATATCGTGTGCCACCAGTTTGCAGTCGGGGCATCGACAAGGTCGCGCCAGATCAGCATCCAAACGAAGCAGAATCCCAGCAGCGGGAAGATGACGATTTTGATTGTGTGGTCCCAGTGCAGTTCTCGCAGCAGCAGACAGGCGGTGATGGCCGAGATGACGACGTACGTCAGATTGCGTGTGTAGATCGCCTTGCACCAGTAAACCGCGAGCGTCGCCGCCAGCATCCATGGCGCGATAAGTTCGCAGAAGTTGATCCACTTGTCCAGCTGAACCAACCGTGCCGACGCGTCGTCCGGGAACTTTCCGCACAGGACGTTGTAGAAGATGATCATCGCGCAGACCGCAACAGGGCCTAGCAGCAGCGGAAGGTACAGTGTGACCCGCAACAGCATATGTCGCGATTTTACAGATTCGCCCGCGGTGTTATTGTTCATTTTTGTCATAATGATCGAAGCTCCAAATTTTCTAATCATTTTCTGGCCACTGCCTGACCTTGCGTTACAGGCCCGGCCGACTCGGGATAGACCCGATTTGAATTTGGGAGATTGTACACAAGAATCATCCGAATTGCGAGTGTCCCGTAGGATATTTACTGATGTGCGTTGGCCTTGCTATCGGGACGTTCGGGTTTTTCCGGAAGGTCAATAGAGTTGCGGAATTCGGCGATTTTGGACGTCGGGCCGTAAAGCATCAGAACGTCGCTGGTGGTAAAGGTGGTGGTTGATTTCGGAGCACCGTTGTATTGTCCGTCGGGCGTTTCGATTCCGAGCAGCACGACCTGGCGTTCGTATTTAAACACGCCGTTAACTTTCATTCCGCCCAGCCAGCTTCCCGACGGTATGTGCACGGCCGAGATCCCATACTCCTGCCCGATGTGCAGCAGATGTTTGTAGTCCTGCACCTGAATTTTCGCGAACTTTTTCAACGCCCACGAAATCATACGGCCCATCGTTTTCTGCACCCATTTGCTGAACGTCAGCCAAAGCAAAAACACGATCCCGCAGCAGAGCACGACCCAGTGCTTCCAGCCGTCGATTCCGTGCTTGCTCGTCAGCGACAACATCGCCGAGCCGATAACCGTTACGAATCCGATATGCCCCAGCAGCATCAACCACATGATGATCTTGCGACGCATCGGGTCGCTGGTGATAACCTCTGCCTCCGACGTTGTAAACCCCGCACCCGTGTACGCCGAGCGTGCCTGGAACCTCGCAACACTGCGAGTCAACCCCGTCAGTACGAGGGCCTCGGAGGCAATCCGCGTAACGCACAACGCCATCAGCAAAACGATAAGTAATCCAATTACGGCTAACATATTTTTTCCTCATGAAGAATCAGGCCGGGGGTTGAAATTCGGCCTACGATTTCCATCTTTGCAAGCTCCTGGCTTGTTGTGTTTTGATTCCTAAAACTCACGGTTTCTTGAGTACATAGACGATAAAGTTTGGCACTCTCAATTCATCCTCAAGTTGTGGGTATCTTTTCAATTGTTCTTGCGTAGCTGTTGGCTCAATTATGTCGTCGAGACAGAACCCCGCCTTGAGGAACCCTCGTACGTACGTTGCCAAAGATCGGTGGAAATTTGTGAACTCTACTCCCATCATCATCCAACGGCGTTCGTTTTCTTCAAAATAGCGATCCAGCATGGCGTGGAGTTTCTCCCCTTCGTCTGATCTATGCCATCCCCCAGTAGCAGATCTCATAGGATGCAGATTGGCAATAATGAATTTGCCACCTGGTTTGAGGACGCGAAACACCTCTTTGTTGTTGGCGTTAAAGTCCGGCAGATCGCACTGGTTCAGATACGACACGGCGAGGTCAAATGTCTGAGACTCAAGGTAGTTCATATTCTGCACGTCGGCGATGCGGTATTCATCACCCCCGGACTGCATTTCTTCGGCTGCGTCGATCATGGGTTTGCAAAGGTCAACCCCCAGGACATATTCCGCTCCCTGATTGGTAAGTAGTCGGCAGAATCGGCCTTCACCACATCCGCAATCGAGTACTCGAAGCCCCTCCACGTTCCCGCATGCCTCAAGCATAGGGTTGTCGAGCAGACCCTCGCGGTTTGGATTTTCACCCTGCCGGGCTTCTTTGATCCAGGCCGGAGCCAAGTCCACCCATTCCTGATTAAGATTATCTTGGTTCACGATTATTCCCTTCATAAACGCAACTCACATTATGCAATTTCTCCTCCCCATTCTCAAGATGCGGGGCGGGGTAGTCAAGTTTAAAGAAAATCTCATCCACTGCTGGGGGCCATGAAATCTATTGCTTTCCCCACCGTCGCGGGTTACTCTGCAGAAACATTGATAGGTCTTGTTAAAAAGATTTAAAAGATTAAACAGATTTAAAAGGATCAGGTCGGCCTCAGGCTGGCGGTGAAAAAACGACGCAGATTTTTATATAATTATATAGTTTTGAAGAAGGAGAAATAGATATGGGCGATGGCGGAAAAAAAGATAAGGGCAAAAAAGAAAAACAGACAAAGGCTAAACTTAGTCTAAAAGAAAAACGCAAATTGAAAAAAGACAAGAAGAGCAAGTAAGTCGTAGCAGGGGTGGTAGTCGTAGTACGACAGGCTCCTAGCGGGGGTGGCATTATTAAAAAGCCCACCAGCGGTGGAGGCTATAACTATCGTTGCGGCCGGGCCGCTGTCATTGCGAGGAGCGCAGCGACGCGGCAACCTCTAGCAGGGGCGGCAAAATAAATTCATGAGAATCGAGATTGCTTCGCTTCGCTCGCAATGACAGCGTCTTGTTGCCGCCCGCTAGCTGCGGAGTTTTTCGACTCGATAGACGGCGGGCCAGATTCCCGTGATATCGTTTTGCGGATATAACTGCGCGGGGTAGGCGTTATTTATCGGCTGAAGGCGGACGGTGTCGTTGTCGTCCTGATAGAACCGCTTGAACGTCGTGCCCCGATCCTCGGCCAGCCGCACGAAACAATCATCCCCGCTGACAGGTGATGTGTTGGGCGAGAAGACCACGATGTCTCCGTCGTTGTAGCGTGGGGCCATCGAGTCACCGGACACGTATGTCGCAAACGCCTGCGGATCGTTTATTGTGGGGATGCGCAAGTATTCGTCGGCGATTCCGGGTGGGTAATCCAGATCGGTGAACTCTGTCGGGTAACCAGCTGCGATTTTGTTGATGATCGGTATCACAGTTCCGTAAGTTTCATCCTGAACGGCGTCGGTTGGTCGGATTGAATCGGCGAGCTGGTCGATGTCGATTTCTTGCCCGTCGACAGCAACACCTCGCGTGATGAATTCTTTGACGACCTTTCGCAGCCGTGTGAGTTCAACCCCGCGCGTTTCGTATTCGTTCATTACGAATGGTGGTGTTCGCGCGAAGTCGGCCAGATGCATCAGCTGCAGCGGTTCGAGCTGAAGCGCACGCTCAAGATTCTCCAGCACACCGTCGGTGGGGGGATTCTTTGCTCGGCCTGTCTCTATGTTGGACAGGTACGGCTTGGAAATCCCCGCCAATTCGGCGACTTTGTCCTGAGTCAATCCCAAATTCTCTCTCCGCTCACGAAGAATTTCGCCCAGTTCCATCTTGTATCCTTTCCGCGGTAACTTGCGCATAAGTCTTTGAATTGTGAGGCATTCTAAACGCTTGTTTTTTGTTTATGCAACAATAAATCGGAAAAAGTTTTCTAAAAAACATACTTTTTTCAAAATAGGGGTTGATTTTGTGTGTTTTCTAGCTAACATACACTGCAGGGTAAGTTACAACATAAAATATATCATAGGGGATATAGTTTAATGGAACATTACGCCCACTATTTCGACGTTTCGTTAGATCTCGGAAGCTTATCGTATGAAAGTTCCGTCAAGATTTGGTCATAAGTACTTGATTCTGGGAGGTTTGACTATGCCAATTCCGTTAATGGAAAGTATTCACAAGACTCAAAAGTTACCGCGAACCGACTCCGTACTCATGGGCCGAGCCGAGCTGCTGGCACCGGGTGATCGGGATTTGATCGAGGCGGTTCTGATTCGATCTCAGCCGACGGTTTCGCTGGGGCGAATTATGAATGTCGATCCGCGGCGGATTCGCAGGCGGGTTCACAGGCTGGGCAAGCGGATTATCAGCAAGAAGTTTCTCGACGCCGCCCGGTCGCTTGCGTATCTCGGGGAGCCCGAGGCCAAGCTGGCGAGGTTATACTACTGCCAGGGAATACCTCAACGCAAACTTGCCGCGCAGCTGGAAATGTCTCCGCATCAACTCCGCCGCAAACTCGACAAACTCAGCGCCGAAATTACCGCGATATCTCGGATGCGGCAGGGCGGACAAATTCCCAGATCTGACTGCGCGTAAATGCGAAGTTGCCTAGGGGATTGGGCAGTGGATGTCACAAACTCATTGCGGTAACTATTCCGCCGTCTACCCTGTCTTTTTCACCCAGGTCATGTCGTCGTCATTCAAAAATGTAAATTGGACGAGAAACAGCTCTCGGGAATATCGTTGTTCCGGGGTGTAGATTTCGTCGAGTGTTTTGTCGAGTTCATCGAGGCTGCTGAATCCGTCCAGCTGGGCGTCATCGTCGGTCAGCTCGTTGAAGTTGACGCTTCGGACCCCGTCGATTCTCAGCCGCCCCAATCCGCGGACAAACTCAACGCTGCCCGAATTTATGTGCTGGCGCTGCCAGTATCGCAGAGTGGTAGTTTTTTCGCCCCGGCGAATCGCGTCGAAGAACATCTTTTTCATCATCAGCATTTTATAACCCCCTATCGGTTAGTAAACGCAGGTTCTCAAATAGCTTCCAATTATAAATCGGAATAACCCACCGAACAATGATGTGAATTCTCTATTTTTTTGCACCAAAAGCAAACCATAAATTATGCAACAAGCTCAAAAAATCTGGTCTGTCGTCGTTAATTCTTCGGTGTCCCGCAGCGTTCCGAGCGAAGGGGCAGGATTCGAGGTCGCCAACATGTTTGGGCTGACGGGTGATAGCAGCGAAATTCTCTACGATAATTTCCGCTTCGACATCGCTCCCGGTCAGATCGCAGCTGTCATCGGGCCCAGCGGTGCCGGGAAAAGTGTACTGCTGAACAACGTCGCCGCACAGCTGGACGATGCAGTGGTGATGAGCGATTTTTCGCGGGCTCGGGCGCGTGGTGATCGTTTGGGAATTGAACTGCTGGACGGGGGAACGCTGAAGCAGCGGCTGGAAACCATGTCCCGTTGCGGGTTGGCCGAAGCAAGCACCCTTATCACACCCGTCAAGCGATTGTCGGGGGGGCAGCGATATCGTTTGGGGTTGGGGGTTGTGCTGCACGCAGCCAATCGCAGCGGAAAACCAAAGCTCATCATCGCCGACGAATTCTGCTCGGCCTTGGACAAACCCACAGCTGTCGTTCTCGCCCGCCAGATTCGCAAATTAGTCAGCCGCTCGAATGTGGGCTTACTTCTGGCCACGCCGCACACCGAATTGCTCGACGCACTCAAACCCGACATCGTGATTGTAAAACCTATGGGCGAAAGCGCGTACTATGCAGACAGTGCGCGAAAATTTCGCGAGTCGCCGTTACCGGACATGCGCCGCTGGCCGATAGTTCGTGGACGGTTACGCGACTACGAACATCTCGGGAAGTATCACTACATCACCGGGCCGCCGGCATGTCATAAACGCGTCTACGTCGTTCGGCCTCCGAAACGTCTGCAACGCGCGGGCGCACCTGCAATCGCTGCCCTCCTCGTTATATCGCCGCCGGTGATTGGAGTTCGAGGCCGAAACGTCGCGACGTTCCAACGATACGTTGGCGGGGATCGCCGCGCAAAACTCCGAAAATTAAACGACGAGATCGAAACCATTTCGCGCGTGATTGTGCATCCGGCGTATCGCGGTGGGGGCCTGGCCAACCGCTTGGTGCGGCACGCGATTAAAACGTCCGAATTCCCAATCGTCGAGGCCTTGGCGGCGATGGGAAAAATTCATCCTCTTTTCGACCGAGCCGGGATGCGGCGAGTCGGAATTTTCAAAGGCCGTTCTGTTTACTATCACTATTACATCGCCAAAAATCTGTAACCCGAACCCAATGGAGTACTCTATGACCGACGCAACCAACCCCCCAAGCACCCCCCGTGCAAAAACCAAAAAGACCACCACAAAACGAACCTCAAAAAAGGCGACCAAAAAGGCCGTGAAAAAAACGCCCGTCAAGCGGGTCAGGAAAGTTGCGAAAAAGAAAACCAAAATCGCCGCCAAAAAAACGGTGAAGAAAACCACAAAGTCAAAGCCCGGTTCAGTGGACGAATCCCCCGGGGCACCCGGTTTTTTCCCCAAGCCCGAAAGTTGGGAGCCCAAAACTCGTGAGGACATCAATCGTGTGGCGAAGATGCTTTTGGGCGTGGAGTTTCCGGGTAAGCGAGTGTGCCCGCATCACAATTCTCCACTGGATTACCTTGAGCAAAGCTTTTTGCAGCAGAAGGATTTGCTGATCTGGGCCAATCGTGGCGGGGGTAAAACGATGCTCGCCGCCGCCGCGACTTTGTTTGATGTGTTGTTTCGCGGGCCGATAAAAATTCGCGTGCTGGGCGGAAGTTTCGACCAGTCTGACCGATTAGCCGAGTACATTCGCGAGTTCATTCACCTTCGTCCCGATCTGCTCGCCGCACCGATGCGTCGCGACCGCGTGTTGCTTACCGGCGGATCGGAAATTCGTATGCTCGCCCAATCTCAGCGTGCCGTCCGCGGGCAGCACGTGCAGAAAATTCGCTGCGACGAGGTTGACCTGTTCGACAGCGACGTTTGGCAGGCCGTGCAGTTTGCCACGCGATCCACTCCTCGGGCCCGCGGGTCTATCGAGGTTTTTTCGACGCTGCATCGTCCCAGCGGATTGATGCATCAGCTGGTGCAGGAGGCGAGGGAAAATCTGGGCGTGCAGATAGTCGAGGCTGACCCGTCTAAGGTAGACTCGCACAACGCGGGGTATCATCTGGTGACGTGGTGCTTGTGGGAAGTTATCGAGCGTTGCCCGGATCGGCGAAAATGTGCCGACTGCTTACTGGCCGAGGACTGCCGCGGGATTGCGAAAAAGACGAACGGATTTTTCCGTATCGACGATGCCATTGCGATTAAGGCGCGGTCGTCGCGTGCGGCGTGGGAGGCGGAGATGTTGTGTCGCGGCCCGCAACGGCAGTGGTTGGTGTTCGAGGAGTTCGACCCCGCGATTCACGTTCGCCCCGTGGAGTATTGCTCGGAGTTTCCGCTGTTTCGTGCGATTGACTTTGGGTATTCCAGCCCGCTGGCGTGCTTGTGGATTCAGCTGACACCGGGTGGGGGGGTGCATGTGATTCACGAGTATGTTCGCTCGCGATTGCCGATCACCAAGCATGCCACCGAGATTCTCAGTCGCGATCCGGGGCCGGTGCAGATGACGTATGTCGACCCGGCCGGGAAGCAGAAGGAGTCGACTTCCGGTGAGGCGTGTACGGAGTTGCTGTCGGCTGCGGGGATTCCATGTACGTGGCGTGGCAGCAGTATTTCTGACGGGTTGGAATTGATTCGCGCTGCTCTGGCACCGGCCGTGGGCGAAACGAAACTCCAAATCCACCCGCGATGCCGGCAGCTGATCGACTCGTTTAATTCGTATCACTATCCGCCCCCGGAAAGCTCCGCCGAACCCGACCGGCCGGTCAAAGACGGCCCCGACCATCAAATCGACGCCCTGCGATATTTCTTCATAAACAAGATGCGCCCACGAAACGAAACAAAACGAAAACGATATTGACCGGCGGCAGCGAACAATTTTCTATTCAGGTGACGAGAAGATTGGTACGATAAATGTTAATGTTGTGACAAGTAGTATGCTGGGTGAAGGTGTTGTACTATTTAATGCGAACAAAACCCTAAAATGGTCAATATAAAAAATGACAGAAAACGCCCAAGAGGGCTGGATATCGCTTCTGAAGAGTGTAGAATACATGAAATGTCAGAGTTCTATTGTCTGTATATTATGAAATAATCGATTGCAGGCTTGATAAGTAGGGACGGGGTGCATGGACGCATACTGCGAAATACAGGAAGCAGAATTGAGAGAACTCCTCAATCTGAGGCAATGGTCTGCCAAGGATTGAGGAGTTTTTTTGTGGAAATAATTTTGGGTAAAACCAAAACAATACTGAAAGGGAAATAAAAATGAGCACAGATTATATCGATTACAGTGATGTAGTTTTGCTTGCCAGCATCAAGAAGCCTCGTCAAATAACCGATCCGGCTGAGCTACGGGATCTCCGTTTATTGGCTTCCCAAGATCTGATTTCTTTTGGTTCTACTATGGAGCAAGGGCAAAACGAAATATTTACTATTCCAACTGCCAAGTTGACCAAGGGTGGGAAAGTCGTGCTGGCCTTTATGCTATCCAAAATGAAACGGTATAACAAAAAGAATCTTCGAAATGAGGTCAGAGAGAAGACAAATAGCATGGAAGCTACTTTGGCCGCTATCTAGCTTATTTTTTCTTCGTTCATTTAATTTTGCGGGGAAAGGGACGTAATCATTATGCCAAATAAACGGTGGTTTGCGTGGGTGCCTGTTTTGGGTGAGCGGCTTTTATGGCCTAATTCTTTGCCAGATAAGAACATATATCCGTCTTTTAAATCACTCGAAGATCATCTGAAAAAAGAAAAATCTACTGCTGGTAAATTACTGTTCAAAAAATTTCACGGGAAAATTTTTGATAGATTAAAGCCACAAATGTTGCAAACTTCGTCAAATTATTCATTTTGCTTCAATACTGAAAGAATTGATGATACGAATAAATCAGAAACCATACGGATAATTGTTTTTAAGCCTATACGGGATAACTTTTATGAGCCCAAATATGCTTTTATTGCTCACAACCACGGTGGTGGTAAGGATTTCTTGATCAGTACTCTCGCAACAATTGAGCAGTTTAATAGAGATGGTTTATATTCCTTCAAGTTAGAAGATACGAATCCTCCGCACATTGGGCAAGAGGGAATAGAACGCTCTGTTTCAGGCGTTCACATGTGGGTACGAGACTTTTTTCACAAGCATATACATAATGATTCTGATTATGCTGTTGTCCCCGTTTACACATCTGATCCAGTAGAAGCGGTCAGGGTGATGTGGGAGGGCTATTTTGGTGGACTTGTTGGGATACACGGGAAACGAGCGACATCAGATCAGGTTTCCTACATCAGGAGCAGGAAGACTAATCACGATACTATTATTAGGACGTTCGGTATGATCAATAATTATATTGGCAAATGCCGTTACGGAAAATCATTTTGTTCAAAATTTTTAAATGTTCCCACTCCACCCAATACACATCTTAATTCTACCCATCGGTTACAGGAAACATTCCTTGGTTTCTACACAGACCTTGACTCTTTTGTGACAACAAAAGCTGCAAAGGACGCTTTCAAGATCGGCATAATAGCTATATTCATCGCAATTGGGGCGTTCATGGTGTCTGTTGCCAGCCCGTTCTGGACGAAGTTCTTTTCTCCACCCACCCCTCCAGTGATAGTTCAACTTCAACCCCCTGAAAATGCGCAAGCCACAATCACGCCTCAGAAAAAAGCGATATTAGAGCCTTCTGGTGATACGAAAAATCTAGGGCAGGCAACATCAACCTCCCGACCAACACCAGCGGGGAAATCAGAGGATACCATTTCACGCATTGACTGACGTGTGGGATGGTTCTCATCCCGAGTACCAATAAAAAAAGAATCCGGCTGAACCGGATTCTTTTTCTAATGGAGCTGCAGGGATTCGAACCCTGGACCTTCTGCATGCCATGCAGACGCGCTCCCAGCTGCGCCACAGCCCCGTTGGGATTGAGAATTGTACCAAGTAATCACCGTTTCGTCAAGCCAGATAAGCAAGATATTGCGGAATAAATCGCCCAAAGTTGCAGGAATTCGCCAAAATCCCGGCGGCTGCGAAATGTGCGGTAAGCACCATCATCGGCCGATAGGGCTGAGGCGTTCTCGCTGGGGCCATGCGCGGGAAAGCTGGTGGCGGCGTATCTAAAATTCCTTGGGAAGCTTGACTGGATCCCCCGACTTCTTCGCTGACCGTGCGAGTTTGTAGGCCTCGCCGTACTGGGCGGCGACGATCTCCCAGGCCACAACATTGTCGAGGTAATGTTTGAGATTTTCGCCCAGCTGCATACGCCTGTTTTCATCGCAGGCCAGTTCCACGACATGCTTCTTGAGCATATCGCGAGTGGTAAACAGCAGCCCGCCTTCCGACTCCAACGTTTGGGCTGTCAGCCCTTCCATCGGGGCGGTGGTGATGTACGGTTTGTTCAGCGCGATGATTCGCGCGAGCGTGCCGGACTGAGTTTCGTCGGTGCTTGGCAGGATGATGAAGTCGCAGACGGCCATCATCTTGTAGTAGATGTCTCCGCGCGGGACGAACTCGTAGTAGTGCGCGAGTTTCTTATCCTCGAGCAGCTCGACTTCGCTGCGATATTTGTCGTAGTCGGCTTTGTGATTGGGGTCGCGCCATGTCCCCGCCGCCAGCAGGTCCCAGTCTTCTCCGGTGCGATCCTTAATTTCGTCGGCGATCTCTTCCCAGACGCCAGTGAGAATGTCCCACCGCTTGTTCGACTGAATCCAACCGATCAGCCCGACGAGGTGATTCGACAAAAAACCGACTTTGTCCAGCCCGAGGTCTTTTCGCAGCTCGACAACTTCGGCGAGTGAATATCGCCGGTCGGCGCGGGCACCGTGCGGAACAACCATTACGTTTTGCGGGGTCGGCCAATCGCGTTGTGCGAAGTTCCAATCGAGCCGCCATTTCTGATAGTGGCACTTAAAGAGGCAAACGTCGACGCGATCGCAAACTTTGTAGATGAAGTCGGCTTCGAAATCCGTTAACCGCCCGTGAACGGTGTGCGGTTCGATAATCGTCGGAATGTCGCTGATGGCCTCGAGCAGCTTGATCAGCCCGGCGTTGTTGTCGCTGTGTTTTCGATCGTCGAAAAAATTGTACAGCCCGTACTCGTGCTCGATGTGCACGGCGTAGGGTTTGAGTTGGTGGATCTTTTCGGCGACGGGTTTCCACCAGTCACGCTTCGACAAGTCGATAATCGGAAAAACGCCCTCGCCCTCCCCGTCGAGATGCGAAATCACCAGCACGTCGCGATTGGGGTTGGCCTTTTGGATAAACTCCCTCGCCTCCTCGCAGAACGTTGCAATTCCGCACAACCTCGGGGGATAACTGCTGACCATTACAATTGGATCGGGCATAATTTTCACTCCACATGATTTATTCGCCCCGTGCATCACGGTTAGGGCAAATCACACATTCAATCTGGTGCTTGAAAACTCGAAGCACTAATATCTAAACTCTAAACAAACACGAAACTCGAATTATTAAAATCTGAAACCATAACAAATATTAAATTGACGCTTACGTCTTTGTTTTAAAATTAAGATTTTGAATATTCGGTATTGTTTAGGATTTCGGTTTTCGCATTTCGAATTTATATCGTCATCGCGATATACTTAATTATACACATTTCATGTTGATGCTTTTGCTGTCGCCTTCGCGGGTGCAACTTTCCCGGACGAACCAATCGGTTTAGCGACGGGTTTTTTCTCGGCGGGTTTGTCGGCGGGGATTTCGGCCAGTGACAATTCCGTCTGGAGTTCCTGCATAAGCAGTCGGCTCATCAAGCAGGCCAGGATGCTTTCGGCCCCTTGGTTTTCGTTTACGGAGTCGTGGTGTAATCCGTCGCGGCACCCACCGGTGGTAAAGTCGTACAGCGGAATCTGCAGATCGTTTTCGCCGAGGAACCAGTAGAACGCTTTTTGCGCGTGGTCCAGCCAGTATTTTTCGCGGGTCACGTGATACGCTTCGATGCAGGCCTCGACCATAGCGTGGGCCTCGATTGGTTGCTGGTCGAACTGTGCCTTTTTGCCGCCCTTGGGATACCAACCATTCGACCCGACGGGTGAGAAGTATCCGCCCTCGCTGGTCTGGATCGCGATCAACCAGCTCAGTGCACGCTTGCCAAGGTCGATCATGTCGTTTCGTTGCATCCATTTTCCGCACATCAGCAGCACGTGCGGAAGTTTCGCGTTGGCGTAGGAGAGAATATTTTCGCACCACGGCCAATCGTCTGTCATATTCTTTTCGAACAGGTTGAAGAGCTTTTCGCTTAGCGTCGCGCGATACCGGCGAACTTCCGAGTCGCCGCCGAAGCGTTGCAGATATTGCTGGATGCCGCACAGCGTAAACGCCCATGCCCGCGGTGATGTAAACGATTCCGTCACGGCCAGGCCGGCCTGGAAAAGTTTCGTCGCCAGTACGATCATAGATTCGTGCGGGCAGAGTGCAACGGCGGATCCGAGGCCCCACAGCGCGCGGCCGTGAGAGTCTTCGCTGCCCATTTCTTCCAGCCAATTACGCGAGTAGTCCATGAAGTTTTTGAACCGTCCGGTTTCCTCGTTAAATGCGTATGAGAGGAACCCGAGATACTTTTGCATCAGCGGAATCATGCTTTCGTCGTGTTCCAAATCCCAGAGCATTCCGGTGGCGATAAGTGCACGGGTGTTGTCGTCGGTGCAATATCCATGGCTGCGATCCGGGGTGGTGTACTGGGCGTGCTGGAACATTCCCGTATCGTCGGTCATGATGTACAAATGCCGCAGGTCGATTTCCGAAAGGTCGAATTGCTCCTTGCGCCGCGGGGCCGACTGTGGGGTCTGCTGGGCGCGAATATTTTCTGCCCACGAGTGCGAGGCTTCTTTGAACAGCTTGATGTAGCTATTCGCGACGGTGCTCCAGATCATTTCGCGGCCGTGATTGTAGGCGCGTTTGCGAATGGTGTTAAGCTCGTTTTCGTTGTCCAGCAAGGCGTTGATTTCGTTGCTGATGGCGTCGCTGTCGTGGAACGGTACAAGTTTCCCACGGCCGTCGGCGAGCAACTCCGTCGCGTGCCAGTACGGCGTAGAAATAACCGCTTTGCCGGTTCCCATCGCATACGCCAGCGTACCCGACGTAATTTGTGCCTCGTTGAGATACGGTGTTACGTACAGGTCGGCAGCGCCGAGATATTCGCACAGCTCGCTGAACTCGACGAATCGATTCACGAAGATTACGTTGTTTCGCAGTCCGAGTTCGTGCACGCGGCGGGCGAGTGAGTTTCGATATTCCTCGCCGCTCTCGGCCTTGACGTGCGGGTGCGTTGCACCGAGCAGAACGTACGTAAGGTCGGGGTGCTTGGCGACGATTTTCGGCAGCGATTCGATAACGTATTCGATGCCTTTACCGGGTGACAGCAAACCGAACGTCAGCAGGACCTTTTTGCCCTCGACTCCCAGCTTGTCTTTGTAGAAGTGCGGGTCGACGAACGGAACGTCGGGGATACCGTGTGGGATGACGGCGATTTTTTCTTTGGGTACGTCGTAAATGTCGCGGAGGAAGCCTTCGGCCATGTCGGCCATCACGATTACGCGGTTGGACAGGCGGGTGACTTCTTGCAGCACGAGTTTCTGCTGGTCGGTCGGGTCTTTCAGCACGGTGTGGAACGTTGTAACCAACGGCCGACGCAAACGACGCAGCATCGACAGCAGATACGAACCGCAAGGCCCGCCGAAGATTCCGTATTCGTGCTGCAAACATACCGCCGACACCTGCTGGATATTCAAATACTCCGCCGCCAGCCGATAATCTTCCTGCGTGTTCTGGCGAATCTCAAACTTAACGCGATCGGGATACGGATATCCTTCGGGTTTGTCGTTCATGGCGACGGTGAAAACGTCATTGATGCCTTCGGTTTCTATGGCGACGGCTTCGCAGATGTCGTGGGTAAAAGTGGCGATGCCGCAGCGGCGGGGGAGGAAGTTTCCGACAAAAGCTATTGATGAGCCCTCAATGGACATATTTGGATCAGACATAGCATCCTTTCACAGTCTCTAATTTCAAGTTAATTAAAAATTACCGGCACAATTGGTACCGTTATTTTGCACGCACGCAGTCCGCGCGCATGCAAAAAAAGCATTACACTACTGTTATTATCGCCACTGGGAGCCTGATTCTTCACAAAACTTTGCTTTTAAGGGGGCGAAATGAGTTACTGTGCGTGTTTTGCGGAGGCATCGGCCGAGAAATGCGTGAGACCCTCCGCCTGCTATTCGACGACAGCCATTTTGACTCGGCGGGTATTTTCGACGCACCGATATCCGATTGCCAGCTGAAGCCGATGCACCGCCGGGCCAGTCACGTGCCCCAGCATCGCCGTCGTCAGCGAGATAAACGCGTCGTCCGGTAAGGCGTAAGTTGTTCGATAAAACCCGATGACCACACCGCGATACTTCCACAAGATGGACGGAAACAAAACCTGCTGGGCTTCGTAATCGATTATGAATCGCACCGAGCTGTCGACGAAGGCATTTACCCGCGGGCGGATTTCCTTGCCGATGGTTTTTGCGTCGAACGGTTTGTGGGGCAGCCTTGCACGATCCAGCAGGATTCCCGGCGCAGCTACGACGTTGTAAAATCCCCTGCCGCTGTCGTCGCTGAGGACGCTGTCGATATCGTCGAGTGTCATGACGCGCCCGTCGAGGGGGAATTCCCGTGACAGCTGGGGGTGGGCGTAGTCTTTGTCGGCGACTGATTTTCCGGCGTTGGCTTTTACCTGCAGCATACCGAGTTCAATCGACCAGGCGGTGCGGGCGTTGTACCAGTATGCCAAACGGTCGGCGGGGGTTGGAAAAAGCTCCGGGGTAACCGTCGGGCCGGTAACGGCGAAAATTTTTAATTGCTGCTTTAACAGCTGTGCGTACTCGTCGGTCATGCGAAACGTATCAACCTCGCCGTCTTCGGTGATGACATGCTCTAAAACTTTCGCGAGCTGCGAGTAATCTCTCGCCGGTTTGATATCGGTTACGTTCAGGGCAACGGGCTCGAGTTTTTGGGGTGTGTCGCACGCGATACCCACAAATCCCAAGGCGGTGATGCAAATTATGATCCATCGCTGTTTCATGGCCGCAATTTTACCGCCAAACCCCCACGCATGACACCCTTCTTCGGTGCTTATGACCAAAATAAAATTATGATAAATGCGGCCGATCGTTTATATATGTAGAATGTAAATTGTTGGGGCAACGCCCGTTTGATAGCAAAGGTTGATACATGCCGAAGCAAAATATTATCTGGATCGCGATACTTCTGGTGCTGGGAGTGGTGTTGCTTGGTGTGTGGCAGCTGGACGATAAACACGTAGGTAACGGCGGCGGTAAAACTCACGGGCTGCAGAAAACCTACGAGATCATTAACAATGAATACTACAAAACGCTCGACGCCGCCGAGCTTCAGCGTGCCGCCGTCCGCGGAATGGTAAATTCGCTCGACGGATTTACCACGTATTTTCATCCAGAGTCAGCCGATGCGATGAATCAGCGGATCCGCGGTATGGTGAGGTCGCTTGGTCTTGAGCTGCGGTTTGAGTCGGGGAATACTGTCGGGCGTGATGGGGTTTTGGTTATCGGATCGCTGCAAGATTCGCCCGCGCACAAGGCGGGGATTTGTCCGGGGATGCGAATTTTGGGTGTGGACGGTGAATCGGTAAAAGGGCTGACGGAGCAGCAGGTGCGAAATCTGCTGGCCGGCCCGGTGGGTAAATCCGTCAAGCTGAACGTCGCCGACTGCGCCGGTGCCAAGTCGACAATCACGCTGAATCGCAAACCGTTCGAGATCGAAACCGTTGAAGGGCTTTACCGCGACACCGAGGGCCGGTGGGTGTATCGAGTTCCGGGTGAATTTGCCCCGCTCTATATTCGCATCACGGAATTTACCCCGCAAACAAAGCAGGTGCTGCAGACGGTGTTGCGGAAAATCGCAGCCGAGTCTGGCGGCGGGTTGATTATCGATCTGCGTAACAATCCCGGCGGGCTGCTTGCCGATGGTGTCGCCGTTGCGGACATGTTTCTCACCGACGGGCGCATTGTGACGGTGGTTTCTCGAAACGGTGAGGAAGTTCACAACGCCCACGCCGGTACGCCATACGCGAAAATGCCGGTGGTGGTTCTGGTCAATGGTGCGTCGGCGTCGTCGGCGGAGATAGTGGCCGGGGCGATGCTCCACAACGGCCGAGCCGCCCTCGTGGGAACAAACACCCGCGGAAAAGGCTGCGTGCAGACGATGATTTCGCTGCCGGATTCTCTGGGGCAGGTGAATTTGACGACGGCGGAGTTTTTTGTCGACTCGGATCGCCCCATCCAGCGGAAACCCGGTGCCAAAACCTGGGGCGTCGCTCCGGATATCCGCGTCGCCATGACGCCCGCACAAAAGCAAAAGCTCGCCGACCTGCAAATCCAGGGAAAAGTCGTTCCGCAAGTTTTGCCTGCCGCGAAAAAAGCCAAGTATCGCCCACCAGCTCCCGATGTTCTGGGTAAAAAAATGCTGAAGGCAGACCCGCAGCTACAACAGGCCGTCGAACTGCTACGAAACCCTAAGCTTTTTCATTACCATGCGCACAGGAATTCCGATCCTTCCTAGAGGCGTCAGGTTTCTTACCCCGGACTTGTGCATCGGCCTTCGTGAAGATACAATCGGAGCATCATGGAAATTACAATCGGAATTATTGTCGGATTACTACTAGGCGGGTTTGTGCTGGGCGGAATCGTGGGATGGTTTGTTGCGGCCGCTCGCGGGAAGGCGACAGCTGGAACGATATCTTCACTTAGCTCACAGTTGGAGGCTAATCAAAAAGATGTAGTGTCGCTTCGCTCTGCACTTGGCGCCGAGCAGGAATTGCGAGTCAAAGCCGAAACTCAACTTGCTCAAGCCAGTATCAATATCGAAGAACAAAAGGCTTTGCTGAAAGATGCGCAAGCAAAACTCACGGATACATTCAAGGCTCTTTCTGGTGACGCGCTTAACAGCAACAATCAGGCCTTTCTGGAATTGGCGAAGAAAACTTTCCAAACCGTTGTAACCGAGGCTAAGGGCGATCTTGGGAAGAAGCAACAGGCGATTGATGCGATGGTAAAACCCATCCGCGAAACTTTATCCAAATACGAAATGCAGATTCGCGAACTCGAAACCAATCGCGGCAAGGCCTACGCCGCACTTGTTGAGCAGGTTAAAAACATGGGTACTGCTCAGGAGCAGCTGCGCCGCGAAACAGGGAATCTCGTTACCGCGTTGCGCCGCCCTCAAGTTCGAGGCCGATGGGGTGAAATTACGCTTAGGCGGGTAGCAGAACTCGCCGGAATGAACAACCACTGCGACTTCTACGAACAGGTTACAGTTGATACTGACGATGGAAAATACCGCCCCGATATGGTAGTGCACCTTCCGGGCGAACGCGAAATTGTTGTCGATTCAAAAGTTGCTCTCGACGGTTACCTTCAGGCGTTGGAGTCGCAGAGTGAAGAGCAGCGTGCGGAGAATCTTGCCACGCATGCGAGGCAAATTCGTGACCACATGAAAAAACTTTCAGCCAAAAGTTACTGGGACGCATTTGAGCAGTCCCCAGATTTTGTCGTTATGTTTATTCCGGGTGAATCTTTCCTGGCCGCAGCCTTGGACATCGATCCGAAACTGATCGAAGACGCGATGGAAAATCACATCGTTATTTCTACTCCGTCTACGCTTGTGGCTTTGCTGAGAGCGGTGGAATTTGGGTGGCGGCAGGAGTCGATTACGCAAAACGCCCGTAAAATCAGTGCCCTTGGTAAGGAACTTCACGAGCGTATAAGGACGATGGCGGCACATTTTACCAAGCTGGGGCGTTCGCTCCACTCCACAAATGAGGCATACAACAAAACCGTAGGATCTATGGAGCGAATGGTACTTCCCTCTGCTCGAAAGTTCAAAGAACTTGGAGCCACCGGAACCGAAGAAATCCCCACCATTGAGCAAATCGATATCACACCACGAGAGTTGAATCTTCCCGAAGAGTCACCGGAAAAGTCTGAGGAATAAGTTAGGCTTGTCGTAAGGTTAAGGCACAGTGGTCGGCAATGGCCGACCCTACTCATGGGGGTATTGCCATCGCCTTCGGTCCCCCGCCGAGATTTTCGCTCGCCCCCGCCACGTCGCCGTTATTCGGTGATGGTGACTTTTCCGTCGAGGAAACCTTCGAGCTTTCGGGCACGGACGGGGTGTTGCAGTTTGCGGATTGCCTTAGCCTCTACCTGTCGCACGCGTTCGCGGGTAACTTTGAAAATTCGCCCGACTTCTTCCAGCGTGTAGGTGTACCCGTCGCCGATGCCGTAACGCAGCTTGATGATTTCGCGTTCGCGATACGTCAGCGTTTTCAGCACGTCTTCGATGCGATCTTTGAGCATCTCGGTACCGGCGGTTTCGATGGGGCTTTCGGCCGAGCTGTCTTCGATGAAGTCGCCGAAGTAGCTGTCTTCGCTTTCTCCTACGGGCCGGTCGAGGCTGATGGGATGCCGTGAAATTTTCAGCACGCGCCGCGCTTCGGACACGGTCATGCCGGCTTCGTCGGCGATTTCCTCGATTGTAGGTTCGCGGCCGAGCGATTGGATGAGCTTCTTGGAAATATTCCGCAGCTTGCTCATCGTTTCGATCATGTGGACGGGAATTCGAATCGTTCGTGCGTGATCGGCGATGGCGCGGGTGATGGCCTGGCGGATCCACCACGTAGCGTAGGTGGAGAATTTGTATCCGCGGCGATATTCGTATTTATCGACGGCCCGCATCAGCCCGGTGTTACCTTCCTGGATAATGTCCAGGAAACTCAGCCCGCGGTTACGATATTTCTTCGCAATCGAAACCACCAGACGGAGGTTGCCACCGGAAAGTTCACGCTTGCCTTGTTCGTAATCGTTGAAGACCTTCTGAATCGCCTTTACGCGTTTTTTCAGCAGATCGGGTTCTTCGTGGACGAGGTCGATAAGCCCTTCGAGCTCTTCCTTCATCACTTCGAGGTCTTCTTCGGGAATGTTGTTGGTGCCGGCTGAGGCGATTTCGCGGATGAGGTGCTGCATCTTGTCGGAGATGTTTTTCAGCTTCTTCATCATCGGCTGAATTCGGGAGGTACGCAACGAAAGCTCTTCGAGCAGTTTCGCAACTCGCCGCCGCCGGCCCCAAAGACGTTTTAGATCGGCGCGACGCTTTTCCTTGTCGTCGCCGGTGATGTATTTGTCCCAATCCTTATCGTTGATGGTTATGACTTTATCGACGGTCCCGAGATTCGTCGGCATGCGTTCGGTGATCGTTTCCTTGGAGAGATTTTCTGCCGTTGAAATTTTCATTGTGCGGTCGAACGGCAAATCGCCGCGATGCACCTGCCACAAAATTTCGACTGCCTCGCGGATGCAATAATCGCATTCCAGCACTCGCTTGCGGAAGTGCATGCGGGTCATTTCGATTTTCTTGGCCAGCGCGATTTCTTCGGATCGTTTCAGGAGCGGAATTTCGCCCATCTGCGTGAGGTACATTCGCACGGGGTCGTCTATCCGCCGCGACTCCATGCCGATTTCTTCGGCGGCTTTGGCTCGGGCGGTCTTGGGCTTTTTCTTGGCGGTATCTTCGCTGCCGTCGGCAAATTTTTCCTGCAGCTTATCTTTAACCTCAGACTCGTCGACCAGCTCGATGTTCAGTTCGTCGAGTGTCATCAGCAGCGAATCCAGTTTGTCCGGGGCCACCGCCTCGTCGGGGAGAGTTTCGTTCATCTCCTCGTAGGTCAGATAACCTCGTTCTTTACCTTTTTCGATCAGCTTCTTAACGATGCTGTCTAGCGTTTCGATCATGAAGACGTCTCCGGGATTCCGTAAAGATTCCACAGTCAATAACAATGCCCAGTCGCAGTACCTGAACCACACAAATCAGTCGCTACGTGCACAACGGTAACCCATAAGCGAATAAAATGTGTAGAACGCAGGATTATATTAGCAAACGTGGCGAACTGTCAATGTATCTTGTGCGGAAATTGACGTTTTTTTCCTGTATTTGCAGCCCCAACGCCCACGGCGTTCAAATTCCCAATTCCCAAGCCCCCAATGACCACCTATGAGCAATCTTCTGTCAAGAGAGTATTGCGGAGAATTTTGCGGAATGTTCCAACCACCTATTCGGGATCAACGTAACAGTCGTCCCATTATACGATATTCGGCTGTCCCCATTCATTAAAAACGG
>DAOVZK010000066.1 GCA_030635145.1 Planctomycetota bacterium
ATTTCCGTCGGGGCCTTGACGCATTCTGCCCCGTCAGTCGACATCGGCCTGGACATGACGCTCCAAAAATGATGGATCATTTGCAGGAAAACCCGAAAAAGCTCGACGCCAAGAAAATCGAGCGCGATCTGCAGACCAAACGCGTCGGCCGAGGGGTGTTGTGCTTCGGTGAGGTCAACTCGACGAACGATATCGCGTGGGATTCGGCCCGCCAGCCGGACACCGACGGGCTGGTGATCCTCGCCGAGTCGCAACGTCGCGGCCGCGGACGGCTGGGCCGACGGTGGATCACACCCCCAGACAGCGAAAACATTCTTATGAGCGTGCTGTTGCGCGATGGGCAAAAATTCCTCCCGCACGAAAGCATCACGATCGCGGCCGGGCTGGCCGTAGCCGAGGCAATCGACGAAACGCTGCATCTGCGAACCACGCTGAAATGGCCGAACGACGTTCTCATCGACGGAAAAAAACTCGCCGGTATCATCGTCGAACTTCGCCGCGACAAATCCGAAAATCTGCTGGTCATCGGAATCGGCATCAACGTTGACCAAGCCCCGCCGGATGCGTTCGTCGAAAAACCCGCCACAAGCCTCCGCGCCGAAACGCCCCAGCATCTCGACCGCCACGAAATTATCCGCGCCGTGCTGCGAACCCTCGACAAGTGGGTGGATATAATCGCCACCGGCAAGCTAGAGCAGCTGCACGACGCGTGGCGATCCCGTTGCGGGATGATCAATCAGTCGATATCGGTGCTCAGTGCCGGGCGGGAATATACCGGCCGAGTGCTGGACATCGATCCACTCGACGGGCTGGTAATAGTCGACCCGCGCGGCGTGCACTTCCATATCCCCGCCGCCGAAGCAACAGTACTTTAGCCGCGAGCCGCGGTGTCATTGCGAGGAGCGTAGCGACGCGGCAATCCAACCTTCCGAAAACGAGATTGCTTCGCTATGCTCGCAATGACAAGAAGGAATGATTCGTGGCTACCCTGTCGGCATAGCTGCGCCACCCAACATTGGTCAGACGGTTTTGTTGATAATGTCGAGGCCGGTGCGAGCGGATTCTTTACCATCCCATTTATGCTGTTCGAGGCAATCGACGATTTTACGGGCCGTGCGGACGGCAGCTAATCCGTCGGCGGCACTGCAAGCCGGGGGCAAGCCTTCTTCGACCGTGCGCCGAAACGCCTCAGCCTGCCGCGTCAGCGGATCGACCGAATCGTCGGGCGTGAGCTCTTCGACTTTCAGCAGCTTGGTGTAGTCTACGCTCTGGGCAAGCTCGGCGATATCATCGACGTCCATTTCGCGGGCCATCTGGATGAGGTCGAGGTTCGCTTCCTTCTGGATCACGACGCCGACTTTCTTGCCGTAGTCCACCGAAAGGTACGCCTCCTCCGAAAAGATTCGCATTTTGCGTTCGGTCTTGATCGCCAAACGCGAGGCCGTGATGTTGGCGACGCATCCGTTGGCAAACAACAATCGCGCGTTGCAGATATCCTCGGTGTTGCCGATGACATTTACGCCCACGGCCTGCACGTCTACAACTTCGCTCCCGGCCAGCATCAACACGAGGTCGATGTCGTGGATCATCATATCCAGCACAACCCCGATGTCAGCGGAGCGGAACGTAAACGGGCTGATGCGGTGGGCCTCGATGAACTTGGGGTGAATTTCGTATTTCTGCATCGCCAGCGACGTGGGATTAAACCGCTCGGTGTGCCCGACCTGCACGCTCGCGCCGGTTTTCTCGGCCAGTGCGATTAGCTCCTCCCCGGCGGCGGGATCGTCGGTGTACGGTTTTTCGATAAGCACAGGTTTACCGGCCTCGATGAACGGCCGTGCCGCTTCGAGATGTGCAATCGTGGGAGTTGCGATAATCGCGGCATCGACTTTATCGATGGCGTCGGCGATGTTTGTAAGCGCAAGGCAGTCGCGTTGTTTGGCAACGCTGGTGGCGGCAGATTCGTTGGCATCGACCACGCATACCAGTTCCGCGCCGTCCATCTGATGTATCGTCCGGGCATGATGCTTGCCCATTCGCCCAACTCCGACTACCGCTACCTTAAAGCTCATATCGTTTACCTCTATTGCATGGATCTTTGAATTTCGGCCAATTTTTCCGCCGGCAAAACCGCCGCCGCCTCGGGTGGCACCTGCCCACGATACGATTCACGATTTCGCCCAAACTTACCCTGAAGGCTCAGCTGGCAGAATTCGCAAAGCGCCTTGGCCTCGCCCTCAACGCCCATATTTTCCAACGTTTCGATTTTCGTTTGCAGGGCCGTTTCGTCTTCGAAAAGTTCGCTCAGTGCGCGTTTGAGTTCCGCCTGTTCTTCGCGGGTTAAATTCGCCGCCTTGATCCCGGCGGTGTGAACTCCACGAACGCTCGGCGACGTCCAGCCGTAATCTTCGCTGAAGAAATTCGTAAACGGCGGCACGTCGCGCCGCACCGGAGTTCTCTGCCCGACCCTGGCATAACGGCCGATAGTCACAAAGTGGTGCGCACCGGACATGTCCTCGAGAACCGCGCCGTCCTGAACCAAAATATGCCCCGCCAGCTGAACGCATCGCCCGATGTGCGTGCGGTTATCGACAAAGCAGTCGTGGGCGATATGGCATCCGCCCATGAGAATGTTTTCGTCGCCGATTCGCGTAACGTATCCGCCCAGCTCCGTGCCGATATGAATCGTTACCATCGGGCCGATGTGATTTTTGTGCCCGATTACCAGCATCGTCGAGGCACCGCGATATTTCATGTCCTGCGGGGTGCACCCAATTACGCAACCGTCGCCAATAACGTTTCCCGATCCGATCGTTGTGTTGCCCATCACCGTCACGCGCCGACCAAGCACAGTTCCAGGCCCGATAATGACCTCCGGGCCGATTACACTGTACGGGCCGATCTTGGCATCGGGAGCGATTCGCGCGGAAGAATGGATTTCGCGGATTGTCTGAACGTCTACCATCTGCGTTTAGCCCTTCTTTGTGCCTTGGTTTTTCAGGGCCTTGAGCAGAACCTTGACAACCTGCGGTGTCTTGCGATTTTTGCTCAGGGCTGCGAGAACTTCGGCGTCGGCGAAACCCTTACCGTTGAACAATTCACGAAACACCTTCTTAAGTGCCCGAATGTCCTGCTCGCCAAACCCGCACGCCTTGAGATTGTGCGTGTTGACACCGCGAACGCGGAACGGCGAACCCTGCACCATCGAATACGGCGGCACGTCGCGAGTTACCTGCACATAACCAGCCGTAAACGCATACGCTCCGACCCGCATCTTTTTGTCGACGAAACTAAACGCACTGGTGCGAACGTAGTCTTCGATAACCGCGTCGTCAGAAATGTGCGTGCAGTTGGCGATGATATCGTGGTCGCCGATGGTGGCACCGGAACCGACTTGGCAGGCGATCATGATGAGATTATCCTGGCCGATACGTGTGGGCTTTCTGGTCGTTCCCGAATAGATCACCACATGCTCGCGTATGGAATTTCCCTCGCCGATAATGCAGCGTCCTTTGTCTTCCTCACCGTCAAAGGCAGCACCGATAACCGACATCGGGAAAAACCGATTGTTCTTGCCCACCGTGGTTCGGCCGACAATAGTAACATTGCTGTCCAGCACGCAGCCAGCTGCGATTTCAACATCCGGGCCGATATAGCAAAACGGACCGATCTTGACATTGGGTGCGATCTTGGCACCTTTTTCAACTACGCTAAACTGAAACTGAAAAACCTTCGCCATCAAAACCTCTTATATCTATTACTGACTGCTGACAACTAACTGCTGAAAACTTTCTTAAACCGGCTCGGAATCGACGAGCATAAATTTGATTTCCGCCTCGGCCGATATCTCACCACCAACAGTCGCCGTACATTTGCAGTGCCCCGTTCGCGTGCGGGCGTGAAGCTTGACGGCCTCGATCATAAGCTGGTCGCCCGGGCGTACGGGGCGTCGCATTTTCACGCGATCCATGCTCAGCAGGACGGCAACTTTTCCGGTATGTTCGAGGCGGCGGCTTAGCAGGATACCTGACAGCTGGGCCATCGCTTCGACGATCATCACACCGGGCATAATCGGTAAGTTGGGGTAGTGCCCCTGAAAATACGGTTCGTTAATGGTCACGTTCTTAATCCCGACGGCCTTGTTGTCACCGTCGATGGAAATGATGCGGTCGATCATCAAAAACGGATATCGGTGCGGGAGCAGCCGCATAATGCGGCGGATGTCCATGACGGGTTCGCCACCGGCGGCGTCGGCTTGTTCTTTGGCGGCGATGCTTTCGCCCAGCCGCTGGACAAGCTCGTGGTTCATTTCGTGCCCGCTGCGATACGCGATCACCCGCCCGCTGAAACGCCTGCCCAGCAACGCCAAGTCGCCGATGAGGTCCACGATTTTATGGCGTACATGCTCGTCTGCAAAACGCAGCTTATTGTCGACCGGGCCCTTGTCGCCCATTACCAGAACGTCGCGCGAGGTTAAATGCTGCCCTAAGCCCATCGCCTGAAACTGCTGCGCTTCGGACTCCAGCAAAAACGTTCTGCTCGACGCCAGCTGCGTGACGAAGTCGTCTTTTCCAAGACCGAACCCCAATACCTGTCGGCCGATACTCGGACATTCGTACTCGAGATCGTACAGAATCTCCAAACTTTCCGTCGGGCCCGGCAAGGCTGTCAGCATTGTCTCGCCATGCGAAACGACTACCGGTTCGTCGAGAACGTAAACTTCCTTCTCGATATCCTGCTCTTCGATCTGGGCCTTCTGCAAAGCCTTTACAAACGGAAGAACCGAACCGTCGGTCGAGGGAATTTCCTCGGCGTCGACTTCGATGAACAGGTTATCGATGTCCATGCCCCAAACGGCAGCCATCACATGCTCGATGGTTTCGACGGCGACGTTGTCTTTCGCCAGACTCGTCGTGCGGTGCGGTTTTTTGACGAGATACTCGTTGAGGGCAGGTATTTCCATTTGCCCGACCGTATCGGTGCGGACGAAAACAATGCCCGTGTCTTCGGGAGCGGGGCAAAATTGCAGGCGGCAATCAACGCCGCTAAACAACCCCTTGCCTTTAACGACCGCTTTGTTTCTGATGGTTTTTTGTGGGTTCACTTTTCTAACCTCACCGGTTGACCCGCGGAATTATGATCACCGCGGATGCGTTTATTTATCATCGCCATTGGATTCCAGCTTGGCGATCTGTTTTTCCAGTTTCTTGACTCGCTTGATAATGTCGGGGAGCTTGGCAACGCCCATAACTTCTCGCAGCGCGGTTTTGGCATCCTTGGCGGGAGTGCCCAGAAGCATTTCCCCGGGCCCGGCGCTTTGGGCAAGATTCGACGCTGCCCCGAGCTTCGTTCCGTCGCCAATGCTAATATTATCGCGAACACCTGAGCTTCCACCGAGAACGACAAAGTTCCCGAGCTTCGAGCTGCCCGCCACGCCCGCCTGCGAGGCAAGCAAGCATCCCGAACCGACCTGAACGTAGTGGGCAATCTGTACGAGATTGTCAATTTTCGTCCCTGCCCCGACGCGTGTGGAGCCCCACTTGGAACGATCCACACAGCTGCAGGCACCGATCTCGACATCGTCTTCGATAACGACATTTCCGGGGTGCGGAATTTTGTGATGTACACCGTCGGCGTAGTAATATCCGAATCCATCGTAGCCGATAACGCTATTACACCCGATTCTTACGCGGTTGCCAACAATGCATTCGTGTCGCACAACAACGCCCTCGGCGAAGACGCAATTTTCTCCAATGACGGCATCTGCACCGATTTTTACACCGGGGCACAGTACTGTTCCTGCCCCGATTTTGGCACAGGCTCCGACGACAGCACATGGGCCGATGGCGGCGGAGTCCGCGATTTCGGCATCGGGTGCAATGACGGCTGACGGGTGAATTCCCACTGGCGGCAGGTCTTCTGGCCCGGCGAGATGCGTCAGTAATGCAGCGAAGGCAGCCTCGGCGTTGTCGACGCGTATGATTGCGATATCAGCATCGACCTCAACGCCGTGCGGAATTATGGCGGCGGTGGCGTTGCTGGTGGTAAGCAAAGCTGCCTTGTTCTCATTGATGGCGTATGTCAGGTCACCAGCCCCAGTCTCGTCCAGAGAACCGATCGCGCCGACCTGCAGGGTTTCATCACCCTCAACTGCACCACCAACAATGTCGGCGATGGTGCGTAATGTTAATTTTTCCTTAAACAAAACTTGCGTCCAATCTAGAGGCCATTCCAAAACCTCGTATTACCAAAAACGCTTTGAATTACATGTCATTGCGAGGAGCGCAGCGACGCGGCAATCTAAAGTTCCAATAACGAGATTGCTTCGCTTCGCTCGCAATGACAAGCTAAAGCCATGTTTCAACAAGGCAAAACAGCCTCGAATCATAAATTTTTCAAAAACCAACCGCTACAACCGGCACCGTTGCGTCATCTACTCGGCGATACGATAATTTTCGTTGAGGTGCTGAAGGACCGCTTCTGTGATATCCTCTTGCGGGCCGTTATATAGCACCTTATCCATCATTACATTTGTCGTCCACTCCTGCAGTGACCTGTTCTGCGTGATGGGTGCAGATTTCTGGATGACGATATCGATACCGTGCTGCTTGGCGACGGTAGCGATACCGTCTTTGATCTTGTTAACAACAAGTTCCATCTGTCGCAGGTGATCTGCCTGTATCGATTGCTCTTCCAGTTCGCCCCAGACCTTAAGTTCTATGATTTCGCGGCGGAGCCTTTTGAGTTCATCATTATATGCGGGCGAATCGGGTTTCAGCCCAGCCAGTGCCTTTTGGGCGGTGTTGGCGGCTTCCATACGCTTTTTCTTTTCAGCGATGTATTCGTCCTGACGATTTTTGAATTTGTCTGACAGATCCTCCGACAACTTGAACTTGGGCATAATTTCCACCAACGAGCAGACAGCTACCTTCGTCGGTTTACCCGAAGCACCAACCTGAGCCGTCGAGCTGGTAAGCGATACGACCGCCAAAACTCCAACAATAACTATTCCAGCTAACACCAAATGAATCTGTTTAATTTTCATGCTACGTTCCTTAAGTTTCAGTTCGTAATGTTTCGGGGTACACCACAGGCGCACCAATTATCCCGAAGTGTACCCGAACCGGTGGGTGAGAATCAACCTTATCATTGCAAAGTAAGCAGAGTTGTGAAGTTAGCGAAACACCGACGAAATCACGTAGATTTTTCGCTCGGCGGAGTTTTTCCACAAATTTACCCGGACATGCTGCTGCGTTAATCTATTTTGTTACCGATAGATAGGGATTACCTCACCGGACAAAGCCCCCAATAATCACAACACGCGAAAAATTTGTTGACGAACCCACGTCACGCCGATACCGTCGGTTCAGCAAAGGACTTTTTTGCCGCTTATTTACTGCATTTTTAGCGTCAGGGGACTATCATTGGTATTCGTCCCAAAAACTGCGAAACTTTACCCCCATCAAGGGAATCAAACTACAGAGGAACACAGTTATGAAAAAAATTCAGATACTCGGTACCGGCTGTCCGAAATGCAAGATGCTCGCAGAACTCGTGGGCAAAGCGGTTGATGAGCTGGGGCTGGAATGCGAAGTGGAAAAAATCGAGGACATAAACGATATCGTCGGGTTCGGGGTGATGATGCTCCCGGGGCTGGTCGTCGACGGAGAAGTTAAGCTCTCCGGTAAGGTGCCGAACCTAAACGACCTCAAGGCGATGATTTCGTAGAGCATTCTGCACAGGGCCAAACGAAACCAGGATTATCCAACAGAAAGCGAGCTGTCGTCATGAGTGCTAAGAAAATAAAAACCATTATGGCGATTGTAATTTTGCTTCTGGGCGCTGCCGGTGTAGTCCTTGGTGTATTTGAGATAATCAAAAAGCAATCCGCCCTCGCCTCGCAGCAACCGACAGGTAAAAATTTTACCGGAACAAAAATCGCTGCTTACTATTTTCACAAAGCCGGACGATGCGCTTCTTGCACCAAAATTGGCTCCACCGCCGACACCACCATCAAAAAAGATTTTGCCCAACAACTAAAAAACGGGACTCTGGAATGGAAGTTCGTAGACTACGAGGCACCGGAAAATAACCATTTTCAAAAGACTTTCGATCTGGCCGGGCCAACGCTTGTAGTAATGGAAATTAAAGATGATCAACTGAACGAAAAAAATTGGCGAAGACTCGACGAAATGTGGAATCTTAGACATGATACTCCCGCCCTTGAGGCCTATTTTCAAGACCAAGTCGCAGCCATGCTCGCCGGAACAGAAGCCCAAAGCGAAACTCGCGGTTTCTGGGTGCTGCTGCTACTCGTGTTCGGATTGGGCATTTCCACATCGATCAGTCCATGCCCGCTGGCGACGAATATCGCAGCCGTTTCGTTTATCGGCAAACAGGTCGACTCAAAAACCGGCGTGTTGTGGTCGGGATTCATGTACTCCGTCGGCCGAGCGGCTGTCTATATCGCCTTAGCAGCAATAATTCTCGCGGGATTATTCAAGGGGTCAGCCATTTCTGATTTCCTGAAACAGTACCTCAACGTATTAGTCGGTCCGTTGCTGCTGCTCGTGGCACCTCTGATTCTCGGTTGGATCGGCGGACGATTTACGTTCACAATCGGCAGCGACAAGCTGCACCAACGCTTCGCCAAAGCCGGGGGCCTCGGTGCCCTGATGCTGGGCGTGCTGTTTGCGTTGTCGTTTTGTCCGATTTCGGCGGGGATATTCTTCGGGCCGTTCCTGCTGGCAGCTGCCGAGGCTAAATCCTCAATGCTGTTTCCCGCCGTCTACGGAATCGCCACCGGCCTGCCCGTATTTGGATTCGCCCTGGTCATTGCGTTCGCGTCGAACTATCTCGGAAAGACCTTCCACCACTTGACGGAATTCGAGAAATGGGCTCGCCTGATAACGGGTGTAATTTTCATCCTGATCGGAATCTACCTGACGCTGAACTACACCCTCGGGATTCCAATTTAGTCGCGGTTAAGCGTCCATGCCCGTTCCTGTTCATCAAATCTAATCTTGTTTTTTGACAGGATAACAGGATAGTTATCAGGGTATCTTAATGGTTTGATCTGCCAAATCGCTTTTTTACATCTCGCTGGTGGCCAGAAATGGTCGATGAACACTCGACTTCAAGATGCGGTGCGTAGTAAAAATCGAAATTCTAGAAGCCATCATCAATCTTTTATTTTTCGTTCGGATTAACATGATTTATTTTCCATCCTGTTATCCTGTCAAAATTTTCATAAGTTCGTCGGGCACGCAGCCCAGATGCGCCGCCGTCCAGTCTGCCCCGCTTGCGATGAGCTGCTCGGTAGGGAAGCTCGTCGTCAGCCCGAGGCACATCGCACCGGCAGCCTTGGCAGCGAGGCATCCGTTGTTGGCGTCTTCCACGACCAGCGTATTTTCGGGCGAAACCCCAATCGCCTCAGCTGCCATCAGAAAACATTCGGGATCGGGTTTGTGCTTCGTCACATCGCTACCAGTAATCACGGCATCGAAGCTTTCTTGCGATAGTCCGATCTCGGCGAGATTACCGTCTACCTTAATGCGATCCGCTGCCGAGGCGACGGCGAGTTTTACACCGCAGCTGCGCATGGTCGCCATGAAATCCAACACGCCATCGAGCGGAGGTAACTGCCCCTTGATTAGCTCGAGGTAAATTTCATACATGCAAGTTTTGTCGTCGGGGAGCTTAATTTCAATTCCGTACTTCTCACCGACCCCACAGATGTATCGATTCTCACCGGCTCCGATGAATGGTAGAAAGTCGTTGGGGTGAACTTTGGTTTCGTAGCGGCGGAGAAACATTTCCATCGCTGCGTCGCAGATAAAACGCTCCGAGTCGCACAGCACACCGTCCATATCAAAAATTACGCCCGTGATTTTGTTTTGCATCTTTGGTACTCCGGTAAATTCAGGGCGTGCGACTGTAACGACTTCGGCGAGCGTTCACACTCTTTTTCCTGTCAATCTGCGAAAAATCTCTTTTTTTGACAGGATTACAGAATTAACTATGAATTTGCTCTGTAGAGAACATGGTTGTCCAGCATCAATTTGAATTATTTGTCATTGCGAGGAGCGCAGCGACGCGGCAATCTAAACGGCCGAAAAAGAGATTGCTTCGCTTCGCTCGCAATGACATAAAAA
>DAOVZK010000025.1 GCA_030635145.1 Planctomycetota bacterium
ATATCGCAAACGAAATATAGTGGAGAGGTTGATCGGCTGGCTGAAAGAAAACCGTAGAGTGCTTAGCCGTTTTGAGAAAACTGCAAAAAATTTCATTGGAATGATCAAGATGGCCTTCATCCACCGATACCTGAGATTGGCAACAAAATGACTTTTCAGACAAAGCCTAGTACTGTAGGCCGCAATGAGCAACAGATCCGCAAGTATATTCGAGAGCAGGAAAAGCATCAGCAAGCCGAAGGTCGTTTGTTTGAGTAACAAGGTATATTAACGGCCCCTTCTAGCAGGGCCTTCCTCATACCACCAGTTCTACTGGTGGTTATTAATTGCAGCACAATCGGATTCGGCATCTCCTCCCAATCGTCAAGACACCCATCAATCACAACTGCCGGGTCTACGTCAAACGGCATCACGTGCAACTTCTCCCCATACGCACTCCCAAACGATACTACGAACAAGATTGCCCACACCAAAACACGCGTCCACAACATCTTCATCTTGATCCTACCCAATAGAGTTAGCCCACCGGGAGAAGCAGGGGATATTTTCCTATTTGTCATCGTCATAAATCTGTTCTTTTTCATTTTCTTTAATCCTTTCAAAATACAGCATGTCGATTATAGCCTTTAGGAGTATTTAACTGCCAATTCTTTGGCGATGTCTGTCCAAACATGCAGCCGATCGCTATGACCGCGTAAAGTCTGAAGTTCACGCAAAACAATCTGATACCGCCGCCCCTGCAGCCGCTTTATGCCTTTTTCCAGTTCCCGGCGAATCGCTGAAGTGTCATCCGGAAATACAACATCGCTGGCCTTCTGCCGCCACATAATGCAGTAGTCTGTCTCAATCCGGTCGAGCACAATGTCCAGGTTTGTCCAGGCACTGCAAACGAAAATTCGCAGGTTAGGGATGCTCAGCACACGGTCGATCTTTTTGGTCAGATTTTCGCAGCAGCCGTAACAAACATAACCGAACCGCTCGAAAATCGGCTTTTGGTATTCGAGGAGGAACTCTTCCCACATAGCAGGGGATACCTGATCGAACTCCTGACTGTTACCCGCACACCAGCAGTTTGCGAGGGTATAGTTACCATCGATAGGCTCGGAGCCTACCGGGTCGCTGCACAGTGACGGTAAGATGTCACCGTAGCCCGTATTGTTAGGCTTCAGCAGCCCGCTAGCTTCCATCGTATCTAGCGACCGCATCTTGGCATCACGCATGTGCGTCATCAATTTGTGTACGAGTTTCGGCGCGACGACCATGTCCATCATTACTTGCTCTAGGCCTCGCAGATCCGCGGCGGCGGTACCCAGCGTGGCACTGTCGAAACCTGGCCCGTAGAACAGCTCAACTGGCATTGCGCCACCGAGAAGAGCTTCGGTACGTTCCAATTCCCGGAGGGTTTTGGCGTGGTTGTAGGTGAAGGTTGGCATTTGCAGTTTATCAAAGTCCGCCTCGGTTTTCAGTGGCGGGTCGTATCCCCACGCGCCACCGGCTTCACTGGCGGTATGCCGGCCTACCTCAACACCCCACTGGTTGGGCGGATCAATGTCGATAACCGGTAAGACAGAGAAAAACGGGGCGAATACAGTATCGTCGCCGATGTCGTGTTTGTGGAGATCTTTGCGGAATTTGTACTCGATGTTCCGCAGCCAGGGATCCTGGCAAACGAGGGTGTTGGATGGAATAATCTCTTCCCAGCAACCCCCGGGTAAGCACCAGACCGGAGACCTGTCCGGCTTTCGCAAGGCGTTTACATCTTTCCAACGCTGTATGATTTGCTCGTTTTCCGCTTCTTTTGAAAACTCTGCCACCTGTTCGGCAAGCTGCCGCACAATTTGACGTTCATACTGTAACTGCTTTTCCATATTTTAGCTCCCATTAGCTCCAAAAATTACCCTTGTATTATCCGGTATGCTAAAAATAATTCAATGGACAAAACGCTCAAAATAGTGTACATTCCGAAACTACACCTTATTAAGGGCAGTAGATTTCCGCGTTAAAAATTATAACTGTGTTTGTCTAAAAGCAAGTTGCCGAACGGACAAAACGAGAAAACCCAATTGCGATCAGTATATGAGTTCCAGCCAAAAACAATTTCCCCCATCCGGCAGCTTTAAAGTAATCAGCCCGTCCCCACCAAAATTGCCCCGGCAGAACGACCAGCTCGATTCATTTCTTGAAAACATAGCCATTACCCCCATTTCCGCTGTACGCTGGCATTGTGAACCAACATGGTTTCAATCACCGAGACGACTTCAGGATTCCATGTGGTATTTCAATGAAAGTGGCAAATGCAAATGCTGGATAGATAATCCAGCCAACTCGTTCGAGCTGAATCCCGGCGATCTGTTCATGATACCGCAAAACTGTCTCCACGAAGTCTACCCTGTTACCCCCGAACCTATCCGAAGTATAACTGTCCATTTTCTGATTGAAAATTCCGAAACTGCAGATTCCTTGTTCTTGCTGGGTATAAAAGGTGTGTTCAGAGATACCTCCTCCTGTAACTTCAAAAAAATAAACGACCGTCTCGTTACCGAATTTGCCACACACCTACCGGGCTTTAGGTGCAGCAGTCACACCCTTCTTATGCAGTTGCTCGTAGGCCTCGTTCGCACTTATGGAAACCGCCTGACCATTCCAACCGAATCCGCATATAAAAGAATCCTTCCCCTATTACCCGTATTCAAGCTCGTGAATGAAAAAATAGCCGACCCCGAGTTTTGCATTGCCGAGATGGCCGCACATATTTGCGTCAGTGAAGTGTATCTCCGCCGCCTCTTCAAGCTGGCCAATCTGCCATCACCCCTGAAATACATAAATAAAAAAAGAATTGACACTGCGTCACTGCTGCTACGTACAACAAGTATCAGCATAAAGCAAATTGCCGCCAGATGTGGGTTTCAAAACACACATTATTTTTTCCGCACTTTTAAAGCCCAAACATCATTGACACCTACACAATATCGCAAAAAAGTTGAAATTTAAATCTGCGGGCATCATGATAATGTCCTACGTACCATCAAAATAGCTTATAGTCTGTCCTGCGAAAAACCCACCCATCGCGGTTTTTTTTGTGCGCGGGATGAGAACCCCGCAGGTTCCGCGCAGCGTAGCGAAACACTCTCGCTGGCGCCTTAGACAAATTTTTGCAAAAGAATTATAAGAACCACTCCACTGTGCTTTTTATGAAACTATTTGTGTCATTGCGGGTCTAATATGATGTAAAATCAACGGCATAATAAAATCGGGAGTCTTTTAGCAAAGATTTAGCAAAAATTTGGCAGAGATTTGGCAGGGATATGGCAGAACCGCAGCAATCTGAAGTTAAGCAGTCGCCTGAAAAGACCGGCGAGGTGTTTTTCGAGTATGCCCTTCGCGTAACTCGCGGGAGAGTGCGGGTGGTTGATGTGCTGTCGGCGTTGCTGCTGATGTTGGCCGTGGCGTGCGGATTCGTGCTGGTTGTGGTGATTTGCGATCACGCGATTCCCGGTGGATTGTCCAAACCCGCACGCGATGTTCTGCGATGGGGTTGCCTGCTGGGTGAAATCATCCTCGGTGTGCTGCTGATAGTTACCCCGATGTTGCGGCGGATCAATGATTTGTACGTCGCGCGGATGATCGAAAAGGCTAACCCGCAATTTCGCAACGACCTGACGTCGGCGCTTCAGTTGTCGGAGGTTAAGGGCGTGTCGGCGGAGTCGTTGCTGGCGATTCGCAAGAGGGCATCGCGGCAGGCGGCGGGTGTAGACATGATCGCCTCGGTGAATCTCGGAGGGCTGAAACTCGCGGGTCTGGTTTTGTTCGGAGCGATTCTGGTGTTCGCGGCGTACGCGATTTTTTCGCCCAAGTCCGTTTTTACTTCGCTTGCCAGGGTGCTGGGTAACGACTCGCTCGAGGCACCGAGCTGCACGCAGATTATTTCGCTCGATCCGCAGGACGGGTTCGTGGTGCTGGGCGGAACGAAGGTTACGTTTGAGGCGGTCGTAAAAAACGGCGACTATTTACCACAGCTGCGTTTGCGGCGGGGCAATACTAAGACGTTTCTCGACGAGGATTCCTTGAAGATGGCGCCGTTTGGAAAACGCAAGGGCAAAACATCTGCGTACCGCGCCACGTGGACAAGCCCGGCGGTAAGCACTACCGTGAAATTTTGGGTTTCATGCGGTGATGCCATGACTCGCAAGCGGACTATTAAAATTTTGCCGATCCCAGCTGTCCGCACCGTTGCCGCCAAGCTCGATTGGCCGAAATACACCCATCGCGGAACTACGCACCAGCAGGGCGGGCATGTTGAGGGGCTTAAAGGCACTGTTGTTACGATCACCGCCGAGACGAACCTGCCCGTTTCGCAGGGCGTGCTGAAATTCAAGTCCGGAAAGTCGCTGCTGGGCGACCCAAAGAAAAATATCATCACCAGCACATTCACGATGGATGGTGACGACAGCTACGCCATCGAATTTACGACCGTCGAACTTGGGATAAACGCCAAGTCCATCGATTACAACGTTCGCAGCTATCGCGACGGGCCCCCGGAGGTAAAGCTTACCGAACCGGCCGGACAGTTGGAACTGGCACTGAACGAAAAACTCGAAATTACCGGCGGGGCGAGTGACGATTTCGGAATTTCACGAGTCGAACTTGTCTGCATTAAGAACGGGGTATCCCGCGTTCGCGAAATTTCGTCGCACGCCGAACCGGGCAGCTCAGCTGCGCGAATAAGATACAGCATACCCGTAAAAAAACTTGGCGAATCCGGGGACTCGCTGGAATGCTTCGTGCGAGTGTGGGATTACGCCCCGCAGGACGACCCGCTGTTGAGCGGGAATATGGGCGTGTCGAAAAAATTTACGCTGAAAATTCTTCCCCCGCAAGTCGAGCTGGCGTCAGCTGCCGGCGGCGGTGAGAAACCTGGCAGCGAAGACCCCACCAAGCAACCCGCGACGGAAAAATCGAAATCAGAATTAGAATCTACCGAAGCCACCAAGCAACCCACGACGGAAGAAAAACACCCCGGCGAAGAACCACCCGAGAGTGTTGAGGATGAAACACCAAGACTGGACGAGGATTCTGCTGACGAAAATTCCGACGCGCCCGAGGCTGACGCACCTGAGGCAGACGCACCGGATCAGCAGGATGAGTTGGAAATCAGCGAACAGGATGCCCAAAAACTTGAAGACCTCCGCGAAGCCCTGGACGATGCCGGCGAAGGCGAAGGAGCTGGTGAGGGCGAAGGTGAAGGAGCTGGCGAAGGCGAGGGTGAAGGTGCCGGCGAAGGTGAAGGTGCTGGTGAAGGTGAAGGAGTTGGTGAGGGCGAAGGTGTCGGTGAAGGCGAAGGCGCTGGCGAGGGTGAAGGTGCTGGCGAGGGCGAAGGAGCTGGTGAGGGCGAAGGTGAAGGTGCTGGTGAAGGTGGTAAGGGTGGTGGGAATTCGGGAAGCCACTCCAAAGATGATGCCCCGAAACCCGATAAGCCCGAAGATTCAGAAAGTTCCGAAAAAGTTATCGGCCGTCTCGATGCGATCAAACGTGCCCTGCGAAACGCCAAAAAACAAATCGATACCGACAATGTCGACCCCGAACTGCTCAAGAAGCTTAACATGGACAAGCAGGAGTTCATCAAATTTGTCGAAAAGTACAGCGAACATTTTGAGACGGAGAAAAAATCTGATAAACCCGGTAGCTCCGACGAAAAAACGCCAGCCCCTAAAATGATTGGCGATGATGAGATGAAAACCGGTAGCGGTGGGGGAGTTGGCGATGTGAAGCTTGATGGCGAACCGGGCGAAAAGATCAAAACCGTCACCGGGCGAGGGGCTGTTGGTAAGGTTGCCCCGAAACATCGCAAAAAACTTGATGCATACTACCGGGCCGTCAGCGAAGGAACCAGCGACGCCGCGCCGGATAAAAGTCAACCCGACGATAGCGAGAAATGATTGCTATCTGCGATGTGTTGAAGTTCAATAGGGGGCGATATGGCAGCAGAAAAAAAACATAACGATGAGAAGTCCCTAGACGCGTTTAGTTCGCCGGTGCTGGACAGGATTTTTTCCGGCGACGATCCCGGGGTCTGGAATTTACCCGGTGGAGAGTTGGTCTTACCGCGAGTGTTCGGTTTTTGCCGCGGGGTCAAGCGTGCTCTAATCATGGCTGACAAGGCCGTCACCGCCCATACCGACGGCCACAAAAACGGCAACCTGGTTTTGCTCGGAGAAATTATCCACAATCCGTGGGTGAACGATTATTTTTCGCGGCGTGGGGTGAAAATCCTCACCACAGACCAGTGCAGCAGCTGCGTGGGGCGATACGTGACCCGCGAAGACACCGCCATCATCCCCGCCTTCGGTGTGCCGCTGGAAATCGAACAGCAACTCAAACAAATCGGGTGCGACATTATCGATTGCTCGTGCGGGGACGTGATTCGTTTGTGGCGTTGGAGCGAAAAGGCGGTGAAAGACGGGTTTGGGGTTTTGATTTTCGGCCGAGCGATGCACGACGAGACTGTCGTTACAAAAACGCGGCTGGCGGCGGCGGGTGGAAAATATCTCGTCGTCGAAAATATCGAACAGGTCGAAAAATTTACAAAAATGATCGCCGATGCCCACGAAGCCCCCGACTTGCGCGAAATTTTCGGCCCAGATGCGACAAATACCGACTCGCCAAGCCATTTCCTGACCCTCGCCCAGGTCAGCCAAACCACAATGCTGTACAATCACACGCAGAAAATCTGCGAAATGATCCTCGATGTATTCGTAGAGAGGTTCGGTAAGTCCGCTGCCAAAAAGCAGTTAATGTTTCAGCCGACCGTCTGCCGAGCCACTCAGGATCGCCAAAACGCAGCTGTCGAACTTTGCAGCTCCGGATGCGACCTCGTTATTGTCGTGGGCGGGTTTGGGTCGTCAAATACGCGGCATTTGCACGAGTTGGCGGGGAAATATGCTCCGTCGTATCTTATCGAAGACGCTGAGGCGATCCAAAGCCCCGCCCAACTGACAACCTACGACGGTGATAGCGACGACTCGGTGAGCATAAAAGATTGGTTACCCGCCAAACGCCCGCTGAAAATCGGTGTCCTTGCCGGTGCATCAAGCCCGCAAGTGGTTGTGGGACAAGTGCTTGAAAAACTCGCGGGGTTTCTGAAATAAACCGGAACTAACTACTATAGTGGTTATCGGCTTTTGCGGAATTTTCCGGGCGGTAACCCGAGGTGTTTGGTGAATTGGCGGGTGAAGAAATACACGTCCCGGAACCCGAGCTGGGCGGAAATGTGTTTGATGGGCAAATCTGTGTCAACCAGCAGATGCTGGGCTTTTGTCAGGCGGGCCAGCAGGGTATAGGAGTGTATCGGCATATCGGCTGCCATCCGAAACCGTCGCCGCAAAGTGCTCGTTGCCATATTCATTGAAGCTGCGAGGGCATCGTAGTCCACGGGATAATTTTTCGGATCGGTGATTACCTCCAATACCTGATCCAGCCACGTTTTTCGAGTGGGCTGAACGAGGATCGAGGCTTCTGCCAATTCCAGGAGGATTCCCTCCAGAATATTTACCGCTCGCCGATGCGCCAGCGGTGTGGGTTGATGAGCAAGATGGATCAGATCGTCCATTTGTTTGCTGTAGTTTCGATTACGTAGTCCCGTTAACGGTTTGAGTGGCAGCAGACCCTCTGAAATCCAACGAACGGCAAGCGGACCTCTAAATGCTACATATCTGTGCTCCCAATGCTTGTGGGGCTTGTTGGGATGAAAGCGAATGAAAGGCCCCGGCGAACAAGGCCAAAACATGTGGGGTGCAAGTTCGTGGCGGACATTATCATAAAACAGCTCCACGCCCCCACGGGTGATGTACTGCAAAGAGCAATACCCGTCGAAGTGTTTGGCAACATGTGTGTCGCATTGTGGAATATGACTGCCGTGCAGGAAAATGATTTCGTCACTTTTCATGTGATCATATTGTACAAAACTAAACTTATAAAGTCCATTGAATATGGGTTATATTAAGGTCATAATATAGTAACAAAAGTGCAATTTATGATATCAAGAGGTAAAACATGATTAGTAAACAGTTGCGGAAATGTCTGGACGATCTAGCTGCGCGGATTGATTTGGAGCAGGAGCGAATTAACACCGCGGCCTGGATAAATTTCATTGAAGGTAATGTTGAGGGTGAGGTTTTTTGCCCTCCGTTACGTAAAGAAGCTCCGGCGAATATTGAGTGGCCCGAGATTAATCTCAACGACGCTTTCGATGATCCTGACAGTATGCTCATCAGTGAGTTCAAGATGGTGTCGGACCGGTTGGATTATTCGTCGGGGCAACCGTTAAACGTGCGATGCAATTACGGTACGGGAATTTTGCCCACCTTGTTTGGATGCGAGATGTTTATGATGGATCGCGAACTCAATACTCTTTCGCCGGCGATTCCGCTTCACGACAAGGCAAAAATACAAAAGCTTCTCGACTCGGGTTTACCGGATATGCGGGCAGGACTTGGGGCGCGCGTGTTTGATACTGGCGAGTTGTTCATGGAAGTTTTTGAACAATATCCGATTATAGCCGAGGCGGTGGAGCTGTATCACCCGGATATTCAGGGGCCTATTGACGTGGGAGAAGTTGTGTGGGGTAGCGAAATTTTTCTGGTATTTTATGACGATCCGGAAATGCTGCGGGCGTTTCTGCAATTGGTAACGGACACATATATCGCCTTTCTCCGAAAATGGTACGAGATCGTGCCGGTACCCAAGGATGGTTACAGCAGGCATTGGGGTATGCTTATTAAGGGTATACCGGCGCTGCGGAACGATTCGCTGATGAATCTTTCACCGGAGTTGTATGCAGAGTTCGTACGGCCGATGGATCAGCAGATTTTCGATGAATTTGGCGGAGGGATTATTCATTTTTGCGGCCGCGGTGATCACTTTATCGAACCGATGAGCGAAATGCGGGGCCTGAACGGAATTGCCATGTCGCAGCCGGAATACAATGATATGGAGAAAATCTACTGCAATACCGTGGATAAAAAAATTCCTCTGCTGGGGCTTCCGGAGGGGGCTGTCCAGGATGCTCTCAGCCAAAATCGGCCGTTGAGAGGGATGGTGGTTTCCGACAGGTGGTGTCACTAAAATGGATGGATTGCAGGGCGGATTGCCGATTTTTAGATATTTGCCGATAATTTTCGCAAAAATGCCGAAAATTGCCTGTAAGGGTATGATTTTAGGGGTATTTTGTCGCAATATCAAAAAAACGGGTGGGTTGGGCGGAAATCTGTGTTGACGATTAGGGGAAATCTGGTATACTCACAGATGTAGGAAGGATCCTGCTATGACCGGTTTGGGAGAATCGGCTGCTCAATCCAAGGATGGGAAATGCTCAGGCCCGTGCTCACGGGATTGGAGTTTAGGAGACGTGAACTGGACTTTTTTGAGAGTGCTCGTTGTTGTGTTTGCCGTTTGTATGCTCGCGAATGTGATGTCTGCAAGTGGAATGGACGCAACAAGTTCTGAATCAGGCCCCGCACCGATTGCGGCTTCAGAAAGCCTGGAACTCGCCCTTGTAAGCATTATTCTTGGTGGGTGTCTCGTGTTTCTGTTTCGCCCCAAACGCTACCAAACTGCAGAGTAATGCAGTAACCCTTCATTTATCCCGAATTCGGCGGTGTTTCGCTCTGCGCCGGTGATTTTCTACACCAAGGTCAAAATTACGGGGAATCTTTTAATCTCATAACCTCAATTAATCCCGTTTAGAGCAGCAGCTGCCTTTCGTATCGTGCCACCTCCAACAGTTAAAAAAACTCTCAGGGTCTTTTTCAACAAATTCAACAAATTTATCGACAAACCACCCTTGCTTGGCGTATCATGCTCCGAAGGTTTTAGTGCATCCGCAGTTCCGATCTAGTCGGGAGCTTTTTTGCGGATGATTGTCAAGGTTCGTTAAAAATGTTACTGTCGGAATGGTCTTTGTCGGTCATTTCGTTTTTTTTGTGTCAGGCGCGGCCAGGTGCCATAAAAATGAGAATCGATATTATGAGATTACGATACCGATATGGATTTGCATGGTCCATCATCGCAGTGATTTTTAGCATTGCTGCTTGCTGCGGAAATGTTGCTTTCGCGGGGAACGTTAAATACCTCCAGGACGACGTGTCGATCAATGGCGCGAAGGTCAACACCTTCAGCGACAACGGCGATATGGTTGTGGTCGTTCGCGGTAAGTTCGTGATGACTATCGGGCAGCGCAGCATTGGCGGGCATGACGCGGTTATTTGGGTCAAGTCAGCCAAGGGCAAGCAGGTCGACAAGCACGACATTACCATGTACGTCGAAGGGAATGTTCACATCACCGAGCCTGACGGTGCCACCGCCGACGACAACATGATGCTCATTCACGTTCACGCCGAAGGCAAACTCAAACTCAACAGCGGCGAGCAGTTGAAGACTTCGCAGAAAGATTCACCACTCTACAAGCGAGCCGTTGCAACCAAAGTCAGCGAAACGGTGATGCTTCGGAAGGGGCGGGGCGGCAGGGTAGTTGACAGCAAACCGATCGTTGCGAGAAAGTCGGCAGTTCAGGGAACCCCGCGTTCGGTAAAAAATACCGACGACTCGGACGAAGAATTGCAGTCGCTCGATCTGGAAAATTTATCTTCGCATGGTTCTGTAGATGTACCGGGCGAGGCTCCGCTGGCGGCACCGGGTGATTTTACGGCGAAGAAATCTGACGCCGCCACCGACAACAAAAAAACACCCACGAAAACTGCTGATGTGACTTCAGATTCCAGCACCGCAAAGAAACCCGCCGCAAAAACTGACGAACCAAAAAAACGCCCCTCGATGCAGCCGGTATCTCTGCACGCCTCGGGTGGGTTGACTTCCGAAAAAGACCCCAAAGACCCGCACCAGCGAATAACATTCATCAAGGGCGGGGTGATTCTCACGCAGGGTGCTCCCGAGAGCAATGGTCACATGTCGCTGCAGGCTCAGTCGGCGGTGCTGTACACTCGCGATGACGTTCCGAAGTACGAAGAAGGCTACGAGGGGCGATCGAAGATGGCTGTTCCGCGTCTTACCGGTGCGGGAACCGGCGACGAGGAGATTACGGGCGTTTATCTCGAAGGTGACGTTATTATACGTCGCGGCGAGCGAAAAATTATGGGTGATGCCGCCTACTACGACTTCGTGGTTGAGAAGGCTACGATTCTCAAGCCCATTTTCAAAACCGTTCAGTCTCAGCGAAATATTCCCATTTATATCCGTGCCGACAAGGCAGTGATGACGTCTCCGCGCGAGATGAAATTCGAGCGAGCCATCATTTCGACCAGCGACTTTGCCACGCCGACGTATCACGTTGCCGCGCGCAGCGTCACCTTAACCGACCGTACACCCTACGGCCCCGAGGGCCAGCAACTTGCCGAAAGCAGCGCAAGCCTTCGAATGTCGCATGTGACGTACAACGTCCGCGGATTTCCGGTTTTCTGGGCACCTTCCGTTGGTACGACTGTTGAGCAGGGTTCTACTGCTTTGCGAACGGCACAGGCGGGATACTTTGGCCCTAAGGGCTGGGGTGCCGAGACGGAATGGCATCTCTTCAGGCTGCTGGGGCTGGTAAAACCCGAAGGATTCAGCGCATATCTCACCGCCAACGTCTACCAAAAAGTCGTCCAGATGGGCGTGAACCTCGACTACGAACGCCGCGAAGGCAATCGGCAGTACAGTGGTTACGGAATGATCAACGGGCTGATAGATCGTTCCAGCACCGACAAGCTCGGTGACGAATACAACCCTGTTGTTCCCCGCCAGGAGCGTGGCAGCGTAATTTTGCGGCACAAGGAATTTCTCCCGCGCGATTGGCAGATTCAGGCTGAGTTGAGCCTCCTGAGCGACCGCAACTACCTGCAGTTCTTCTATCCCGACGAATACTACACTGGCAAACCGCAGGAAAACCTGATCTACGCCAAGAAGCAGCGTGACAATTGGGCGATCACCGCGATGGTCAAGGCGAGGTTAAACTATTTTCTGACGCAGACGGAATCATATCCGGAGTTCGCGGCGTATCTTGTTGGTGAACCGCTGTGGCAAGACCGGCTGACGTATTTCGGTGAGGCGAATTTCGGGGTCATGCGGTATCTCTACAGCAATCCGAATGTTCCCTACACCACGAACAAGAACCAGGACGTTTTCGCGATGTGGGACAGCAAAACCATGGCCCGCTTCGACACCAGACACGAAGTCGACTTACCGCTGCACGTCGAGACTCCGTACGGCCCGCTGAACGTAGTGCCATACGTTGTCGGTGGGGTTACCTACTGGTCGGACAGCACCGATGCCACCCTCGGAATGCCCAACAGCAAGGGCGGAAAAGTTCGCCCGTATCTGCAGTTTGGTGCGCGAGCGAATATGAGCTTCTGGCGGATCTACAACCAGGTCGAAAATCGTCTCTGGGACATCCATCAGCTCAAACATATCATCACCCCGGAGCTGGTGGTGTTTGGCACGATGACAGGTGGGGTTGAACCTGAGGATCTTTATCCTATGAGCGAAGAAGTCGAAGGCATCCGGCAGAATGCGGGTATTGGTCTTACGATGCGGCAGAGATTGCAGACCAAACGCGGGCCTGTCGGAAATCGCAGAACCGTCGACTGGATGAGATTGAATCTGGGCGTGGGATTCTTTAACCATCAGGCGAAAAATCATAGCGGTGACGGGGCGTTGCTGATGAGCACGACAGATCACAGCATACAGCGTGACTTTATCAATGGTGAGTACTTCTGGAGCATTTCAGACAGCACGTCGCTGTTGGCCGACTTTAACTACGACATCCAGGACGGGAAAATCGACCTCGCCAATATCGGCATGGCCGTTAATCGTACCCCTCGCCTGAGCTACTATTTCGGGTTCAGGTACATGAGCGATCTTGGAACGCGGTTAATGGCTAATGGGGATTCGATCAATCTTAATTCCGGTATCGTGACGGCCGGTGTCGAATATCGCATCAACAAAAAGTACTCCGTCAGCCTCTACGAGCAGTACGATTTCCTCTACCACGACGGCCGAAACCTCGGTACAAGAATCGGCATCATTCGCAGCTTCCCGCGATGGAAAGTGGGCCTGACGATGGCCTACGATCAGCGGTACTCGGGCGACGACGAATTTACCGTTATGCTTTCGCTATGGCCCGAAGGTATCCCCGAAGTTAAGCTGGGCACGGGTTCGTACAACCTCCTGAGCGAAAGCAGCGATAATTAACCAGCTCGGCCATGCAACTTGTTGCATGGCACGGAATAATAGCTTGTAGGCCGGGTTTTAACCCGGCGTTTTTTGATTTGCCGTTACTATCGTGCCGGGTCAAGACCCGGCCTACAACTTGCGGCCGGTGGCAATTGCAGCAAAATTTGGTAGGGTGCGTAACTCGCTTACGCACCAATAATCGATAAACCCAATCGGTGCGTAACGAGTTACGCACCCTACCTTGCTAAGGCATGCGTATTTAATGCATGAGGGGTCTGCTATGGACGAAAAAAATCTGCAGCACGATGAACAAAATTCTCCCGAGCAGGAGGATGTAACATCTACGCTGGGTTCCGCCACGCCCGAAGTCCCCACCGATCAAGACACCACCGATCAAGCCACATCAAAACCGAAACCCGGATTCTTCAGCCAGCCAATCAGCCGCTCATTTTTCATAGGATTTGCACTTACCGCCGTGATCGGAGGATTCTCCGTATTAATACCGTCGCCTGCGTATCACTGCCGGCCAAGAGAATTGGCTCATGCTACAATTTGTGCGTCGAATATGAGTAGTATCGGCAAGAGTATTGCAATCTGCACTGGGGAGAATAAAAACCATTCACCATCAGATTTTTATGCAATGATTGAGACTGGACCTCCACGCGGACTTTTTAAGTGTCCCAGCCTGTTTCGTGAAGAAAAGTGCAACCCAACATATGATTCCGCGGGTAAGTATCTTAAAGATATGGATTACATTTACACTCTTCGCGGAATGGAGATTGAAAAACTTCTACCCGAGATGCTGATGCTCTATGAATTACCTGACAAGCATTGCAATACATTGTTGGCTGGGTGTTTCGTACGACAACAATGTGATAGCGACAGTTTTCGCAAAAAGATTCAGGAGTGTAATGACTTTCTTGCAAATAAACGGGGGGTGCAAAAATGAGATTTTTCAAAGGCGTGCTTTTTGGAATTGTTGTGCTGGGGCTTATCGGTGTTGTGGTGTATTTCTGTGGAGATTACAGGACTAATAGGCCACCTTTTGATTGCGAGTATGTTTTGTCGGCGGATGGTGTTCAGAAGGTCGGCGATGCGGTTGCGGGGTATACCAAGGCGCAATTCCGTCGGCCGAGCTCGCTTGGTGAGCTGGTAAGCGAGGGATATCTGTCGCAGGCGGATTTGTTCGACGCGTCTCGCCGCAAAAAAACAGACCCCGACGGTAAACCGCTCACACCCGACGTAATTTACTTTTCCGCCCTGCGCCCCAACGACCCTCCCGATACGGTTTTGCTCTGCACCGTGGTGCGAAAAAACGAGAACGATAAGTACAGCGTTGTTTTTAATGACGGGCGATTCGCTCAACTTACGCGTCAGCAGCTCGTCAACGCACTCAATCGCACATATTCCCATATCTGCAGGTCTCTTCCCCAAACCGCAGCTACCTCTCAAGGTACTGCTCCCGAACCAAAACAGACGCACTCTTGAGGGCGTTGCGGATTTCGTGTAGGCTGTGCATGTGGTATATATCCCGCACAATGGCATCAGCTACAGTAATAAAAAATGACATTCGCAAGTCCCATATTATTGATCGGTTTGATCGCAGCAGGTATCCCGCTGTTGCTGCATCTGATTTCGCGCGTCCGCGCACAGCAGGAATTATTTCCGACGTTGCGATTTTTGAAACTCAGCATGGACAAAACCGCTCGCCGCCGCCGGATCGAAAACTGGTTACTGCTGTTGTTGCGGTCGGGGCTGTTCGGATTGCTAGCAGTGGCGGTGGCACAGCCGATAACGAAAATCGCGGGCGCATGGTGGGGCGGTGCCCAGCAGGTAAGCATGATTCTGCTGGACAACAGCTATTCGATGGACACCGCTGTAAACCGCAGGGGAGCAACGCGTTTCGACCTCGCCAAAAACGACGCCGAGTCGCTGCTGTCGGGCGATGCCAAACCGTCGATGGCAGCGATTCTGACAACTGTCGATAAGTCCGCGAGCGATTACGAACTGCTCACCACCCGCCTCGACGTTTTGCGGAAACAACTCGCCGCCGTAAAAACCCAAACCACCCCCGCTGTGCTCCAGCAGCGGTTTGTCGATGCAATCGAGCTGCTCAATCCCAAACACAACCCGCAGTGTGCGGTTTATATTTTCAGCGACCTGCAGCAGCTGAGTTTTAACGCGTTGGAGCAGCTGAAAGATTTCGACATCGGCGGGGCGCATGTGTTTGTCGTCGACTACTCGCGGGATGACGTTAACAACGTTGGTGTCGCCGGGCTGAAAATTAAAAATTCTCCAATCGTGGGAAAGCGAATGGAGTTTGTTGCTACGATTGTGAATTCTTCGTCGAGTCCGCGGCATGTGGAGGTGCGATTTCGCGTTGATGGTGATGACGATGCCCAGCGGGCGATTGTGGAGCTTGACCCGGCGGGGCAAACAGATGCGAGTAAGAACATTAGTTTTTACAAAGCGTTTGAGCAGAAGGGTATCGTTAGCGGGGCGGTTGAGCTTGGCGAGGTCGACGATTTGATGATCGACAACACGCGGAAGTTTCGCATCGAGATCGGTGCGCCGGTTCGCGCGTTGGTTGTGTCTTCCATGGTGGTGTCCGACCATTTGCGATCGGGCGATCCGGGGGCGATGTTGAAAATAGCGTTGGACTGGCGGCGTAAAAATCAGCAGCAAATCCCCTGGCCGATACGTGTGGACTCAGCGGTACCCGATGCGATTACACCGGCGCTGCTAAAAAAATACGATGCCGTTTTTCTCTGTGAGGTTCCGGTTTTTGCAGACTCCGCCGCAGCTGCGCTGTCGCAGTATGTTCGCGATGGGGGTGTTGCGATGTTTTTTCTCGGGGGGGATGTTCAGAGCGACAATTACAACAGCATGTTCCATTCGGCCGACGGATTGCTGCCGGTGGCGATCGGTTTTGCTGTCGGGCAGGTCGGGGCTGCGGCCGGGGCGCAGAAAGCGACAATAAATATCGAGTCGCCGTATTTTGCGGGTTTGTTCGATAATGTGTCGGATTACGGCGGGGTTCTGGTGCAGCGGTATTTCGTGCTGCCGAAAATTTCCGACGACGTTGCCCGGGTGGACGTGCGGCTGGCCGACGGCGGGGCTTTATTGATGGAGCGAAAGCTCGGGCGTGGGGTGGTGGTGTGGTGCGCGACGGGTTGTTCCGGGGGGTGGTCGAATTTTCCCAGGACGAATCTGTTTCTCCCGATGGTGATGCGGGTTGCGCTTTCTTCGCGCGGGGAAACCGACGGAATAAAAAATCTTGCAGCTAACCCGTTTGGCCCCGAATGCAATTTGACGCGGGTTGATGCGGAAAAGCTGAAAAAGTCGCTTGAAGATCGCGGGGCAATGCGTGTGTATGTCGGTAAAAATCTTGAAGATGTAACATCACAGGCCGCTGTTGACGCCCAGGGAAAAAATTGGTGGAGTTTAGCAGCTGCGATTGTTATCCTGATGCTGGTGGCCGAAGGGTTGGTGGCTGCGCGGCGGCGAGCATAAATCCTCGGGCGGTTCGCCCGCCTTAGAGTAGCCATTCATACAAAAATTTAGACAGGATAACAGGATAGAATATTGGCCTAAAAAATCCTGTTAATCAGGATTAATGTGAATGGCAATTTGTATTTATTGCGATGGAGTTGGCGGTTTATAGTTAGTAGTCAATCGCTTTTGTTTTCTTTTTAATAATTCGTAGCTAATCCTGTAATCCTGTCAAAAAAGAGATTTTTTAATAAAAATTGGATTTACGAGATGAAAAGTGTAAACAGTTACGCCTTAAATCAACTCAAAGGAATTTACTATGGCTAATAGCTATCTGGTTGTTTCGCAGGAAAACGGAGTTACCATCGCGGCGCTGCGGACGGCGTCGCTGGTTGACGAGCCGATGATCGCGTCCGTCGGTAATGAGCTGTTTGCCCTCGTCGACGAGCGGGCGGTGACGAAGTTAATGGTAGATTTTCGGGCGGTGAGTTTTCTCAGTTCGCAGATGATAGGCGTGCTGGTGTCGCTGCAGAAGAAGTCTCGCGAAATTGACGGGGAATTGGTGCTGGCCGGGATGAAACCGAACCTCAAGAAAATTTTCGAGATCACGAAGCTTACCAAAATCATGACCTTCGCCAAGGATAACACCGAAGGCATGGGAAAATTCAAGGCGTTTTAGGGGCGGGCATCTTACAGACTAAGAGCTTGCAGCAGGCCGGGACAAGTCGTACAATCTCGGAATGAAGTGGACAATTCCAAATCAGTTGACGGTTTCGCGGATATTTCTGGCGGCGGTGTTTTTCGTGTTGGTGGGATTATACAACCCGCAGGGTTCTTGCACGGCATGGTTAATGGGGGCGGGATTCGTTATCTACGTCGTGGCCGGTATCACAGACATTCTCGACGGGTACCTCGCGCGCAAATGGAATCAGGTTTCGGCGTTCGGGCGAATGGTCGATCCGATTGTCGATAAGGTTATGGTCGTCGGGGCGTTCATGATGCTCGCCGGGCCGGATTTTTTAGCTGATTCTGCGGGAGTGACGCAACAACTCCCGTATTGGATTACCGGGGGGATGCTTACCTGCGTTGCCCCCTGGATGGTCGTCGTAATCGTCGCCCGCGAATTTCTCATTTCGGGCGTGCGGGCGTACAGCGAATCGCAGGGTAAAGAGTTTCCGGCCACTTCGTCGGGCAAAATCAAAATGATTCTCCAGTGCGTCGCCGTCGGAGCGATTGTGTTTTATCTCGCCTGGCCCAGCAGCATTCCGTATCTGACATGGCTAGTCGCACTGCTGGTGTGGTTAAGCGTTATCGTAACGGTTTACAGCGGGGTGTTGTACATTTTCAATGCACGCGAGCTGTTCCGCAGCGAAAAATAATCGCGATGGAAATTTTGGATTCTCAAACTTATGAATAGCATACGCAAATTTTTTATTACCGGGTTTGGCACGGGATATCTTCAACCGGCCCCAGGTACATGGGGTTCGAGCGTGGTTTGCGTGATTTTCCTTGCTCTGCTGTTTTTGCTCAATGGCAGCGGCGGGGGGGCTGGCTGGGAACTCAACGCAGCCATGGGGGTCATCGCGATTTTATCGACGATTGGCTGCATTATATGGGGCGATTTTACGATTGAAGCTTTCGGGAAGAAGGATCCGGGGCAGTGCACGCTGGACGAATTTGCCGGCCAGGCCGTGACGCTGCTTTTTCTGCCGATTGGCGAGCCTGGTAACTGGCAGCAGCATCTCATGGCCGTTGCCGTCGCGTTCATCGCGTTTAGACTTTTCGACATTATCAAACCACCACCAGCAAAACAGGCCGAGAAACTTTCAAAGGGCGTCGGGGTTGTATCCGATGATATCATTGCAGGTGTTTATGCAAGCATCGCAACGCAGATAATCCTGAGAGTTTTGGTTGGTTTATGAATTTGACGAAAATTAAACGGCTTTTTAATCCTGGGTCGCAGCTGTCACAGCACGACCCGTCTTTAACCCCGAAGACGCACCGATCCGCGACGTGTATCCTTTCGCTGCTGATCGTTATGCTTTTGTGCGGAGCGTTGCTGGGCCAAGTATCCCCACCGACATCGGCCCCGATATCGCAAAGCGAATTATCCCCGGCCGGACAAGACGAGTCGTCCGAGACTCCGAAACTCGCCGAGAAGCAAAAAGCTCCCGGTGGGGATATCAAACTTTGGCAGGCTGCGGTTTTGGGAGTTGTCGAGGGCCTTACCGAGTACTTGCCGGTTTCGTCGACGGGGCATTTGGTGCTGGTGAGTCATTACATGGATCTCAGCGAGCAGTCGGAAGTTTCCGGCCCGCTCGGGCCTAAGATTATCAAAAACGACGCCATCGACGCCTTTGAGGTGGTTATCCAAATCGGGGCGATTTTGGCGGTGGTGGGTTTGTATCGCAAGCAGGTAAAGCTGATGATCAAGGGTATCATCCGCGGAAATCCAAAAGGCCGGCGACTAATCGGTTTGCTGATGACGGCCTTCGCCCCGGCAGCTGTGCTGGGATTGCTGTTCCACGCGAAAATCGAGGAACATCTCTTCAGCCCATACACCGTCGCCGGTGCGTTGATCGTTGGCGGAGTTGTGATGATCGTTGTGGAGTTTTTCGTCTGGCGGCCTCACCGTAACGAGAAGCACGTTTCGAAAATGGAGCATGTGCAGTACTGGCAGGCGTTGGTGATTGGCTTTGCGCAGTGCCTCGCCATGTGGCCGGGAACCAGCAGAAGTATGGTCACCATCATGGCTGGGCTGATTGTAGGGCTGAACATTGTTACAGCTGCGGAGTTCAGCTTCTTGCTGGCGCTGCCGACACTTGGGGGTGCGACAATGTTCGCATGTGCAAAAGATTGGGACGGGCTGATGAGCGCAGCTGGCTGGGATTCGTTGCTCGTCGGTATCATCATCAGCGGACTCGCCGCCGCGGTCGCCGTCAAGGTATTCATCAAATGGCTGACCCATCACGGCATGATGCCGTTCGGAATATATCGAATCTTACTCGGACTGGCCGTTTTTGCGTATTTCGCCAAGGTATTTACGTTCTAGGCCGTTTTCCGAATGTCATTGCGAGCGCAGCGAAGCAATCTCGATTCTCATATCTTGGATTGCCGCGTCGCTACGCTCCTCGCAATGACAAATAATCACAGGCTATGAGATTTTGACTTGGCAACCTTTGGCTACTACGCTCAAAATGACATGAACTGCTCCTGCCTGCGATTTACTCCCCACTATTCGCGTATGAACGAATTCCAAACCCATTTGCATTGCGGATGTTTTTCGTCTTCAACCCGCACCGCCATGCGTGTAGAATACGGAAATGCAACCAGTGGGCGACAAATCCGACATTTGTGATTGTGATGCAGCGACGCTGTCCGGGGCAGCTGCGCCGGTTCGCGATGCTGTCGAATCCGGGGGTGTGGTTGTGCTGCATGGCCCGGCGGGTTCCGGAAAAACCACAATCGCACTGGAACTCTACGAGCATTACTGCGACTCGCTCGGCCGTCCGCGATGCTGCATTATTACGCCCAATTCGCAACACCGCGAATATGTAACGTCGCAGCTGTTGCAGCGATCACCGTGCGGGGTGCTGACTGCACCGCAGATTATTACGTTTGCGCAGCTGGCGGGGCGAGTACTGGGTGCGTCGCAAAGTTCGGTCAAATCCATCTCGCCGCTGGAGCGATACTTCCTGCTGCGAAAAATCGTCACGAAACTCAGCGACGCCGGAAAGCTTCCGACCTTCGCCCCCGTTGCCCACACCACCGGAATCGTAACCGCACTCGACCGCGCCATCGCCGAACTTAAACGCGCCGCCGTCGACGAAAACGACCTTGCATACGCACTGCACGACACGCAGGGAAAATCCCGCGACCTGCTTTCCGTCTACACCGCGTATCAACATTACCTGCGACAGATGCAGCTGTTTGATGTTGAGGGGCAGATGTGGCAGGGCAGGGATGATCTGAAAAACGCCCCCGACGATGCCCCGAACGACGCGATTGGGCTTGGGGGAATCGACGTTATCATCGCCGACGGGTTTACCGATTTTACCCCCACGCAGCTGGAAATGCTTACGCTGCTGGTGCCGCGAGTTCGCGGGATGCTCATTACGTTACCGCACGCAGACGACCCGCGCGAGCGGATGTGGTTTTGGACGCAACGCACGCTGAAACGAATCCGCACCTTGCCCGTGGCGAACATTACCGAAATTACAATCCCATCTCCCCCCACCGATGCGTCTGAAGATTCATTGCAAATTAAAAAAATCTTACCGCGAATTTTCGATCACGACGCCGAACCCTGCGACCCACCGAGCGGGCTGAGCATCGTCGCCGCCACGGATATCGATAGCGAAGTTACAGCTGTCGCGCGAAAAATCAAACGGCTGCTCATTGACGGTGCAAATCCCGGTAGCATAGGCGTGATTGCACGATCGATCGAGACGTATCACGAAGCGATTTACCGAATTTTCAGCGAGTGCGACATTCCCGTTACTCCCCCGGCGGCGGGGCTGGGCGATGTGCCAGTCGTGCGATTTTTCCTCAACGTCGCAGCCCTCAGCGAGTCGAATTTTGCGTTCGCCGATGTGCTGCACATAATTGGAAATAGTTATTTCGACCCGCAAATGCTGGGCGAATTTTCGCGGGCCGATATCGCGACAGCCCAATGCGTGATTCGCGAAGGTAACGTTTGCGACGGGCGAGAATCCTACCTCGCCGCATTCGAGCGGGCGGAAAATCGTGCTGCTGTGCGTAGCGACGACCCGGGCAATGCAATGCCGGAAGATTTATCGCGAACCGACCACACCGCCATCAATCGCGCATGGAAAATGCTCCAGCGATTGTTCGACATTGCAGAAAAATCCCGCGGGGCGGATGAGGGATTGCTGGAACTTATCGAAACGCTCGGGCTTCGTCGCTCGGTGTGGAATCCCGCCGATCTCGAACGCTCGTCGCGAGACATGCGAGCGGTTGATTCGCTGACGGTGGTAATCGAGTCGCTTGGGAGTGATGCCGCCAAAATCGATATCGAAAATTTTCGCGAGGGGCTTTCGCGGGTGTCGCTGCCACCGATTCGCAGCGAGTCGCTCGTGGATGTCACAAGCGTACTCGATGCTCGCGGGGTTCGGTGGGAGCACGTGTTTGTGCTGGGGTGTGGTGAGGGGCAGTTTCCGCAGAAGGTTACCGATCTGTCGCTGTTGAGTGAGACCGAGCGGGCAGCGTGGAACCAGCGTGGGATTGATCTTGACCGCCGCAGCGACCTGACAGCTCGAGAAATGTTGCTGTTTTATCTCGCCGTTTCCCGGGCGGACAAAACTCTCACGCTGAGCTATCATCAGCTCGACGCAGCTGGTGGGGCGTCGGGGATGGGGAGCTTTTTGCAGTCGCTGGTGGAGGTTGTTGGCGGGGCGGATGCCCTTGAGGCGGCGGGAAAAATCACGCGTGTCAAACCGGGCGAATTTGTCCCCGTCGCGTCTGAGCTAATCACGCCGCGCGAAACACTCAACGCCGCGATAACCGGATTGTTTCAGTCGCCCGAGCAACCCGCGTCGCCTCAACGATGGATCACCGATAATCGGTCTGATGTTTTGGGGCGTGTGGGATGCGGTTTGTGGGCGTCGCGCCGGCGTTGGGGGATCGGGTCGTGTAACGAGTTCGACGGGCAAATCAGCGACGATGCGTTGCTGGGGCTGCTCGCGAAAACGTATCCGGGCGAGGCCGTTTTCTCGGCTAGTCGCTTGAATATGTTCGCCCAATGCCCGTGGAAATATTTCGCGACGTACGTGCTGAATCTCAAACCGCTCGCCGAGCCTGAGGATCAACTCGAGGCGGTGTCGCTGGGGATTTTCTGCCACGACGTTTTGTTCTCGACGCTTACCGAACTCGCGAAAAAACATTCGCGGCCGTTGCGTCTGAAGGATGTCGACGCAGCTGAGTTATTCGAGACGTTTGAAGAAAATTTCGACGCCGAGGCTGCCCGTGTCGAATCACGAAATCTAATATACCCCATGCTGTGGAAAATTCAACAGTGTCAGATGCAAAAAAATCTTCGCGACTATCTCGAAGCCCAGCACAAAAGCGAGTTGTTTGATTTCGAGTGCCTGAATTTCGAGCTTGGGTTTGGTGTTGCCGGTGAGGGCGATCATATCGACCCCGCCAGCATCGCCGACCCCGTAACGATATCGACCACCGCTGGCGACGTGAAACTTTGCGGAAAAATCGACCGCGTCGACCGCGCGGTTATCGACGGTGTCGAGGGGCTTTTCGTGGTGGATTACAAGACGGGCAAAATTCCCGCCGGGTCAAAAAATTCGCCCAGGCAGAATTTGCAGATGCCGCTTTACACAGCAGCACTCGAGCAAATTTTCGGCTGCAAGTCTGTCGGGGGTGCTTATCACAGCCTAACCGGCAAAGCGGATGGATACTACGGGTGCAAAAAATCTGGCGAGCGAATTTCGCTTGTCGACGGATTCGCCCAGCAGCGCGCAGCTGCGATGGATACGGTCGGTGCGTTTGTTACGTCGATGCAGCAGGGGCGGTTCGATTTACCGTCGGCCAAGCCCGACATCTGCAAGTACTGCGAATTTCGCGAGGTGTGCCACTTCTCCCCGGTTCGCAGCGAAGTGAAATTTCCGGCGGCATCGCGGGGGGGTGACGCATGACGAAGTTGAGGCTAACTTCCGCGCAGCAGGCGGCGGGTGTGGATCGCATCTCCGAAAACATTGCCCTTCGCAGCGGGGCAGGTTGCGGAAAGACGTTCGTGTTGGCGCGGCGATTCACGGAGTTGCTGATGAGCTGCGACGACCCGCAAAACGCGATGTCGAGTTTCGTTGCGCTGACTTTCACGGACAAGGCTGCCGTCGAAATGTCGCAACGCGTACGAAAAATGCTGCAGGACTTCGCAACCAGCGCGCAGTCTCAAACCGACCGCCGAAAATTCCTCACGTGGTTGGACCAACTTCCCGAAGCACGAATCTCAACGATCCACAGCTTCTGCGCCGCCGTGCTGCGGTCGTGTGCGATCGAGGCCCAGATCGATCCGAACTTTAGCGTCTGCAGCGAAACGCTAGTTACCGATCAGTTGTTGCTGGAATCAGCTCAGGCGGCGGTGCTGGGGTCGCTTGAGTTTTTTACAGAAGATGCAGAAAATACAAAAAAAACGTCCGACAAGTTTCTCGATCAGCTATCAGAACTTTTCGCCGCCTGCAAATTCGACCGAATCGTCGAGCATACCCAGTGGTTAGTGGAAAACCGTTCGCGGATTGATTTTGCGAGCTATCTCGACAGCGGCGCGACTTTCAAGCGATGGGAAAAAGTTCTCGCCACACGCCGAGCCGCCGCCCGCGATGAAATGCCCCGCGACGCGAGTGTACGTGACGCGTTGGACTTCCTCAAACAGCAGCAATGCAGCGACGAGGGCGACAAATTGTATTCGAGTTTTGCGCGAACGATTGAACTTGCCGAAAAAATCTTCGAGACCCCGCTGGAGCAGGCGGGCGAATTGTTCGACGAGCTAGCTAGGCTCAAACCGGGTAATTGCGGGTCGGCGAAAAGCTGGGGCAGCAAGGAAAACGTAAAACTCGTTCGCGGGGCGATGAAAAGTTTGCGAGACGCATTCTCGACGTACTCGCTGTCGGCCCAGCCATTAGATTCGCGCGATGAGCGCGCAGCTGCGATGATCGCGACGTTGTGTCAGCTGGCGATTAACGCCAACGAACACTACCGCCAAACGAAACTTTCTCGCGGGATCGTCGATTTTACAGACTTGCTGGTACTCGCGCGGGATGTTATCAAGCGTCACCCTGTGCTTCGGGCGGGTTTTACCGACGGCATCGAGCAAATTCTCATCGACGAAGCGCAGGACACCGACATCACGCAGCTGGAATTGCTGATGGAGATTATCGCGCCGGATGGGTCGCTTGCCGCAATGCCGCCGGGAAAATTGTTCCTCGTCGGTGACCCGAAGCAGAGCATTTATCGATTTCGCGGTGCACAGATGGAGGTTTTCGAGAACCTTTGCGCACAGCTGGGCAGCTCGCAGCACGTCGATCTGGATATGTCGTTTCGCACGCACGCAGCGGGTGTTGGGTTTGTGAATCATCTTTTCGCCGAGCTGCTGGATGCTCGGTACGATCCGATTTGCTCCCATCGCAGCGACGCACCCGATTGGGCGTCCGTTGAAATTCTTATCGCCGACGGAACCGACGATGCGCCGTTGAAAAAACAGGCAGACTGCAGCAGTGCGCAGGCGGGGCTGACTGCTCAGCGAATTGAGGAGATGCTTACCGGCGGTGAGCGGTTGGTTTGGGACGCCGCCGCCAAGCAGTGGCGCACCGTTCGCCCGGGGGATATCGCGATTTTGTTCGCCGGGATGACGCACGCGCTGAAATACGAACGCCAGCTGCAAAAGCGAAACATTCCGTACTATGTGGTAGCTGGGAGTGGATTTTTCAACCGCCAGGAAGTCTACAATCTGCTCAACGCCCTCCGCGTTATCGACAACCCATCCGACGACATCGCGTTTTTCGGATTGCTGCGCAGCGAAATTGTCGGGCTTGACGACAACGCGTTGATGCACATCGCTCAAACCGTCCCTGCGCCGTATTTAGCCAATCATTTCACCAAACCGTTCGATGCGTTAAAGGATTTGCTAACCGAAACTCAGCTGCAGCAGTTGCAGTTTGCCTGTGACTTGGTGGGGCGACTTGGCGCGAGCAAAAATTCGATGCGAATCGACGAACTGCTGACGCAACTGTTGGACGAAACGGGTTACGAGGCGACGCTGCTTGGGCAATTTCAGGGTAAGCGAATGCTGGGTAACGTGCGGTTGCTGATGGACAAGGCTCGCAGCGTGGGGAGTCAGATTTCGCTGAGCGAATTTATTACGCAGATCGGCGAGCATGTTACGAATGAGTCGCGTCACGAGCAGGCGTCGGTTTCCGGGGAGGACGAAAATGTCGTGCGGTTGATGACCATCCACAAAGCTAAGGGGCTGGAATTTCCTATCGTTTTCGTACCGGAGCTTAACACGGCCCGGCGAGGTGTTAAGCAGCAGATGCTGAATCTGCACGACTGGGGATTGACGACGAAAATTTCGCCGCAGCTGGATGACGACGATGATGGTGAAGATGAAGATAAAAAATCGTACGGCGACAAAACTCCGGCACCGGTAAGTTTTGCACTAGCCAAGCAGCAGGAGCAACGAGACCAGCAAAGCGAAATGCTCCGCAAATATTACGTCGCGCTAACGCGGTTTGAGGATCATCTGGTTTTGGTCGGCGCGAATTGGCGGTACAAGGACAAGGCGGCGGGGCTGCGGAATAAGGGCAGCTTTTTGCAGCTGCTGGACGAACAGTTGAATCTGACCGCTGCGATCGACGCCGGTGGTGCGGAGGTTTCGTACCGTGACGCCGGGAAAAATTACGCGCTTACGGTTCGTGTGGAGTCGCCCAAACCACCAGCTGCGACTAAGACTTCGCCGCCCCCCGGTGCGGTGCTGCTGGATAGCGTTTCTGCCCCAGGCGAATTTGTCGACGGTCTGCAAAAACTCACTCGTGCCACATCGCAAAAAACTGCTCCGCCACAACTGCTGGGAACCTTGCCGCCGCTGTCGGGCAGCGTTGAGCTGCCGGTGACTGCACTGAATGCATTCGAGCGATGCGAGATGTTGTATCGGTGGGGGTACGAGTTGCGGGGCGGGCGATTAGATGCGCCCGGTGCCAGCGGGGGGCAATCCCAAACCGAATCGCAACGCGACGAACCTGCAACGCTCGATCCGCTGGAGCTGGGAACTTTTCTGCACCGCTGCATGGAGCTGCTGGATTTTCGCAACCCGCAAACTTCCGAGCAGCTGGTTACGCAGGTGGCGGCGGAAACCAATCTGGACGCAGCAGAAATTTGTTGGATCACGAATCAGCTTGAATCGATGTTGCAGATTTTTTCGCAGGGCGAGCTGGTGAGTGTGCTGGGTGCGACCGACCCAAATGACATCTATCGCGAGCTGGATTTTGTGAGCGATTACGGTGGGGTGAAACTTCGCGGGCAGATCGATTTATTGTACCGCAGCGGGGGCAAATGGTGCGTGGTGGACTACAAATCCGACCGCGTCGGCGAGGGGAATATCGCGGAAAAAGCGGCGTGCTACGAATTGCAAATGCTTATATATGCAGAAGCTACATCAAGGCTCGTCGGGGAGTTACCAGCCGCCGCTACGCTGCATTTTCTGCGTACCGGTGCGACGCATACGTTCGAGATAACCGAATCTGCAATGGCTGATGCCCGCAATCGAATCACCAAACTAACCGAAAATCTCATCGCCGCCCGGCGGACGGGAAACTTCTCACCCTGCAACTCACCGTCCTGCGATTTCTGCCGCGCCATCCTCTGATTTTGCTCCCAAAATCGTTGTAATTTAATTTTTTTTGGCCATTTATTTTTTCAATATCAGTATCCTTAGCTCCGATATTAGTGTGTCACTTCAGGTAGTTTCTGTTTAGGGTCATCGCGACGAGTGTTGGGGTGTACGGCCGATGACCCAAGGAGTTACTGGTGCAACAGGACAGATATATATTTCGGCGGTTTCGAATCTTACGCCCCGTCTGCCAGCTGGGAGCATTCGCTCCGGGTACCATGCACCTTCCAAAAAAAAGCAACGTTGAGCCTAAGTTGTTCATACAAGTGATTCCGCAGGAATCGCAGGAAGTGAAGCCATCAGCATGAGACACGACAAAAAATCGAAGCAGGCGGGAGTTCATGGGGACTTGAATTCCGACCATCGAGACCGGGTGTGGTTGCGAATTGTGAAGTCTACAGCTTTTCGGGCGGCGCTGCTGGCGTGTCTTGCGGGTGTGGTGTTTACGATTTTGATGCAATACCATCGTGGGTCAAAGGCGGCGTCTACTCCGTCGGTTTACATTGCCGAAACTTTGCAGGCGTTGCTCGGTGCGATGGGAATTTTGTACGTAGCTTCGCTGTATGTTATTCATCGTGGTGATTCTGAGCGCATTAACCTGGAGAAGCAGCGGCGGATCCAGGCTGAAGAAGCCAGCCATGCCAAAAGCGACTTCCTCGCGCGGATGTCTCACGAAATTCGTACGCCGATGAATGGTGTGCTCGGGATGCTTGAACTCATCAACGGCACTGAGCTGAGCAACAAGCAGCAAAAGTGTGTGGGCATGGCGCAGCAGGCGACGGAATCGCTGATTACGATTATCAACGACATTTTGGATATCTCAAAAATCGAGGCGGGTAAAATCGAACTGGTGTGCGGTCAGTTCGATATTCGCCGCTGCCTTGGCGATACGCTCGATCCGATGCGGTGCGATGCCGACAGTAAAAAAATCGAGCTGAACTTGCAGGTGGATCACGATGTTCCGGATTCGGTGTTTGGTGATTCGGGGCGGGTGCGACAGATTATGACGAATCTTGTGGGTAACGCGCTGAAGTTTATCGAGTCCGGTAAGATAACGGCCGAGGTGCACGTCGAATCTTTGGACGAGCAGTTTGTGACGTTGTGCTTTATTGTGAGTGATACCGGAATTGGCATGAGCTCGCAGCAGCAGGAGCATATTTTCGAAGCCTTCGAGCAGGCTGACCGGACGACGTCGCAGAAGTACGGCGGAACTGGTTTGGGGCTGACGATTTGCGGGCAGTTGGTGGAGATGATGGGCGGTGAAATTTCGCTGACCTCGAATCAGGGCGAAGGTAGCACGTTTAAGTTTACGGCGCGCTTTGGGCAGTGCGAAAAAGATTTGCCGATTTATCGCAGTCAGCCGCAAATCTCCACGAATGTGGAGTTTGGTTCCGGCGAAGATGCAAAAATCTCCACGTTTGCGAATAATCCGGATTCGCGCGCGCAAGAACGGCGCCGCGACCTGAAAATTCTCATCGCCGAGGATAACGAAGTTAACATGGAATACATCACCATGCTGCTGGAAGGATGGGGATGCCAATTCGAGCTCGCGACGAACGGCTGGGAGGCGGTTTCGCTGTGGAGCGAGCATACGTTCGATCTCGTGCTGATGGATATGCAAATGCCCGAGATGGGTGGGATCGAGGCGACCAGGATAATCCGCGACCGGGAGAGTAAGTATCCGGGGCGGCATGTGCCGATTATTGCCCTGACTGCCAACGCCATCGACCATGCCCAACGCGAATGTCTCGCCGCTGGGATGGATGCCTGCGTAACAAAGCCGATAAAGTCCGAGATGCTGTGGAAAACCATCGAGCGTTTGCTGATGAACAATCGCAAACCCGATGCCCCGCCGCAGCTCGATGCGCAAGACAAATCGCAGCAGACAGAACCCGCTATCGAAGAGCTTTGGGACAAGGACAAAACGTTGGAATATGTCGACGGTGACAAGACGGCGCTTGTTCGATTGAGTAAAGTGTTTATTGAAAATTTCCCGCTGATGATCAGCGAGGCTAACGAGGCGATTACGAAACATAATCCGAAAGAATTTCACAGAATAGGGCATAAGTTAAGGGGTTCGTTTGCTGTCTTTGGCGCGTGGCGTGCCAGCGATCTGGTTTCGCAGACCGAGGCGGCGGCGGATGAGGACAATTGGGTGATGGCTTCACGCACGTTGCACGAACTCGAGGAGCATGTCGAGTGCCTGAAGCAAAACCTAAGCAGCATAACACAGGAGGAATGACCATGAAAATTCTTATTGCCGACGACGATCCGGTCTATCGCGAGGTAGTCGGAACCCTGCTGGAAAAGTGGGACTTCGAGGTAGTTACCGTAAGTGACGGGCAGCAGGCGTTGGAGGTACTAAACGGCAGCGACCCACCGCAGCTGATTATTCTGGATTGGGAAATGCCCAACATGGATGGGTACGAGGTCGCCAAGACTATTCAGCAAAGCGCACTGTGGGACAAAACCTACACGCTGATGATTACCGGCGATAAAAGACGCCCCGACCTGCAGCAGGTGCTGCTCTACGCCGACGACTATCTGATCAAACCCTTCGATGCACTCGATCTGAAAATTCACATTCGCAACGCCATTCAGATTATCAATCTCAAAGAGGAAATCCGGCAGATGAAGCAGCCCAACAATACGCGCGTGGCGTAGGGGTGGGGGCAGGGGCGGGGAGACAATCTCAGTAGCCGCTGTCATTGCGAGCGAAGCGAAGCAATCTCGTATTCGGCCGTTTTGCCGCGTCGCGGCCCCTAGCAGGGGCGGCAACCGCGAGCGTAGCAGTGGCGATTTTGGGGTGTCATTGCGAGCCGACCGAAGGGAGGCGCGGCGGCGCAATCTTAAACCCCGAAGGGGTGGTTAGGATTTAGCCGTGGGTGATAACCCACGGTACAAGGCGCCAAAAAAAACAGCCCCGAAGGGGCGATACCAGTAACGCTGAGGGCACTGGTAGCACCGGTTGCAAATAATATTGCCCGTTGTGCTACGACCTGTCGCCCCGTTGGGGCTTATTTCTAAAAATATACATCCGGGGGTTCCGCTCCGCTTCACCCCCGGCTAAATCCTTATCGCCCTTTCAGGGCTAATTATTACCCCCGGCGTTGCCGGTTGCCGCGTCGCTGCGCTCCTCGCAATGACACCAGCAACGCCGGATGTGATATTGCGACTCCTACTAAGAGCCTCCGGTGCTACCGGTAACAGATTCTATCCCTGAGTTCATAACAGGGCATTATCGACGAACCCCCCGCGAGCGTAAAGGCTTTTTTATAGGGAGCAGGGAATCCGCCTATGGCGGATTGATTGGACACGCCGTCTGCTCTTGGGTATAATTTCGCAGCTTAGCTTATTGTTGAGTTTACAGGACTATAGACGTACCCGATTGTCGGGCCGGAGAATTTGACGAATGGACGTATATCCGCTGAAGTTTACCCCTATCTACAAGGAAAAGATCTGGGGCGGGCGAAACCTCGAACGCCTCTACAACCGGCCGCTACCCAACTCCATGCCGATCGGTGAAAGCTGGGAGCTTACCGACCTCGTTGAGGGCGTGAGCATCGAGTGCAGCGGCGAGTACGAAGGCAGAACGCTGACGGATCTGGCGCAGAACCTTGGCGAGCGGCTGTTGGGTAAAACCAAGCCGATGCCCGACGGGCGATTCCCGCTGCTGCTGAAAATTCTCGACGCCAACGACATTCTCTCGCTGCAGGTGCATCCCGACGAAAATGCCGCCGCCAAAATCGGTGGCGGTGCCGCGATGAAAACCGAATGCTGGTACGTTATCGAATCTCGCGACGGGTACATTTACAAGGGGCTTAAACCCGGTGTAACCCCGGAGCAGTTCCAAGAGGCAATCGAGAGCGACACCACCGAGCAGTGCGTCGAGAAGATTCCCTGCAAGACGGGCGACTTCCATTATCTACCAGCCGGCACCGTCCACGCCATCGGGCCTGGACTCGTCATCGCCGAAGTGCAAACACCATCCGACACCACCTATCGCGTCACCGACTGGGGCCGCGGGCGAGAAATTCACGTCGAAAATTCGATGGAGAGTATCCACTTCGTACCCAGCACCAACAAAGTTCCCGGTGCCGAAGGCGATACGCTGTTGGTGACGGATTTCTTTACCGTCGCACGGCATAGAGCCGGTGCAGGGCAGGGCGTTGCGCTACCGGGTGACTGCTGCATCGCGATTATGCTGCTTGACGGTACGTGCGAGATTCGGTATGACGGTAATACTGAACCGGTCGTGCCGGTTGCCGCCGGTGATACCGTGCTGCTGCCCGCCGCCCTGGAAAAACCAACACTCCAAGCTTCAACCGATGTGACTTGGCTGGAAATTACACTCCCCGCGAACTAAACTGAAAATTCACCACAAAGAACACATATTTCGTAGGCCGGGTCTTGACCCGGCGAGAATGTCTCGCAAATTTTAATTGCCGGGTCAAGACCCGGCCTACAGCTTGTTTAGGATTTAGATATTCGGTTTTTGAGTTTTTTAATGAAATGAGACATGCAATATCACACATTGAGTGACAATCTTAACAACACGAATCAGAAATGAAAAGATAACCATGCCACCATCAAGACGACCGAAACCTCAGGGCCCCAAACGCGGGGGCAGACCTGCTCCGAAGCGTTCTGCAAAGACGGCGTCGAAACACGCCCGCAATGCGGTTCCAAAACGTGGAAGCAAACCCGCGTCCAAGCACACCGCGAAGCATGCCCTTCAGCGTGAGAAAAAAGCAGGTGAAAAGTCTGCTCGTTCTGATGAGAACGCCGCTGCGACAGATGCACCAAAACGCACGCGTAGAAAAGATTTCAAACCGGGTGTGAAACCTAAGCCCGCACGGCAAGCGGGTAAGAAGCGTGCAACCAGGCCCAGGCCTAGTGCAAAACCAACGACGAAGCGAGCAGCTCGAACTGACGAAAAACAAACGGCCGCACCGAAACGCGCCAAGCGTGTCGTGGCCAAGCGGGATGTGACCATTGATCCCAAACGGTTGAAACGAAACACCGCCGCCAGTGTGACGGCCGCTACCGCAAAGCCAAAACCGTCAGCTCGTTCAAAACCCAAACGCACCCGCAAAACCCAAGGCCCCCCGGAAGGTAAACTGCGAGTCCAGAAATACCTCGCCGACGCCGGGTTCGCCTCACGACGCGGCATCGAAGAAATGATCGCCGAAGGACGAATCGACGTTAACGGCGAGGCGGTCGTCAAGCTCCCGTGCTTTGTCGATCCTGAGGTCGACGAAATCCGAATCGACGGGCAGAAGGTGCGAGTTTCACGCCGCCATCTGGTGTACTTTTTGCTGAATAAACCCAAGGGCGTGGTGTGCACATCCAGCGATCCGCAGGGTCGCCCGGTGGCGGTCGATATGATTCCGTCGATTCGCGAACGTATCCACTGCGTCGGGCGGTTGGACGTCGACAGCACCGGAATTATGCTGCTGACGAACGATGGTGATCTGACGCAGCACCTTACGCATCCCAGCTATGAGGTTACCAAGACGTATCGCGTTACGGTTTCGGGGCGTGTGGAGTCTGACAGCCTCGCCAAGCTCGCACGCGGAATGTATCTCGACGGAAGACGCACCGCCGGTGTCGATGCGGTTATTTTGCGGCGCGGTACAAACGATACTGTGCTGGAGATGACGCTTCGCGAAGGGCGAAACCGCGAAATTCGTCGTATGCTGCTGAGGCTGCGGCATGGGGTCAAAAAACTGCACCGCATACGGATCGGTGCCATCAGCGACAAGGGCCTGAAAATCGGCAACGTCCGGGCACTGACGCAAAGCGAAGTCCGCCAGCTCCGCAAGGCTGGGGTTTCTAAATAACGCGTATAATGCGTATTTGAACCGTCGGATGCTGCCCCAAGTTGTCAAGGGTAAAAGCTGTACGAGGGTATCCGGGTGAGCGACCTGATTTTCTGGCGGGGGCTGGTTCTTGTTTTTCTTTTTGATTTTAACCCCGCAGGGGTGGTCAGAATTTAGCCGTGGGCGTCAGCCCACGGTGTAGGGCCAATAGATA
>DAOVZK010000040.1 GCA_030635145.1 Planctomycetota bacterium
GACTTGTTGAAGCCGGCAAGAAAAAAATCGTAGCCCTTGTTGCTGCCATGAGAAAACTATTAACGATACTAAATATTATGCTACGAGATAATCAGCCATGGAAATCCACAATTTAAACTTGAAATTCAAGACAGTCGCTACGAGTTTTTGCGCCTTTTTCCCTGGTGCCTAATCCCAAGTGCCTGGGGCCTAATGAAATTAAAAAACTTCCAGTTTTGAGCGTTGGAGGGTATGATTCCCCCATGAGCATATTAGCCCACGGAATAGACATGGTAGACTGCCACCGCTTGAGTGCGAGCGTGGAGAAACACGGCGCGAAATTTCTCGACCGCGTTTTTACCCCGCACGAGCAGAAGTATTGCACCGCCCGCAAAATTGCCACCCAGCATTACGCCGGACGATTCGCCGTAAAAGAAGCTGTCCTGAAGGTTCTCGGTACCGGCTGGGCCAACGGAATCGCCTGGACCGACATCGAAGTCCGCAACGAACCCAACGGTCAGCCGAAAGTCTATCTTTCCAACAAATGCAGCGAAATTGCACAGCAACTCGGGATCGGCAACATTCTCATCTCCATCAGCCATATCGAAACGCACGCCATCGCGTCGGCGATCGGCGTTTCTGTAGAGGATTAGCATGACGACTGCAAGCCCCACGATTTTTCTCTCCGCCGCCGAGGCCAGCGGCGATCATCACGCGGCGAATTTAATTTTGGCATTGCGTGAGAAACTTCCCGGCGCACGATTCGTCGGTGCCACAGGCCCGGAAATGGCAGCAGCCGGTTGCGAAAGCATAATCGACCTGACGAAAAAAGCATCGATGGTACTCGGACCGATCGCAAACCTGTCGTACTACCACAGGGCTGTCAAAAAAATCCAAGCCGCCATTTGCGACATTCGCCCCGACATCCACGTACCCGTCGACTCGCCCGCACTGAACTGGCACCTTGCAAAAGCGTCAAAAAAAGCGGGCATACCGGTGCTGTATTACGTTGCCCCGCAGGTTTGGGCGTGGGCACCGTGGCGAATCAAAAAAGTTCGCCGCCTCACCAACCACATCGCCTGCCTGCTGCCGTTCGAAGAGCAGTATTTTCGCTCGCGTGGTGTAAATGCAACGTATGTCGGGCATCCGCTGTTTGACGGCCGCGATCCGATCGATCCCAACGCCCTGCCCGACTTAGTCGATGCCTGGACGACGGGAAAATTTCGCGTCGCCCTGCTGCCGGGTTCACGCCCCGGGGAAATCAAGGTGCACGCACCGGCGTTTGCGAAAGTTACCGACGATATCCGCGAGCGATACCCCGACGCGAGTTTCACATTTACCGCTGTGCACGAGCGGGCGGCGAAGCAGATCCGAGCGGCCGTCGGGGAGCGGGGCGACATTCCCATCGTTGTCGGCAAAACGCCCGAAGTTTTGGCTGACTCGCATTTTGCCCTCGCCACCAGCGGAACAGTGACGCTAAACGTCGCCCATGCCGGTGTGCCAATGGTTATCGCGTATAAAACTTCGCTGCTGTCGTATCTGATGTTTCCGCTGCTGAAACGCACGCTGTTCCGCACAAAGTCACTGTCGCTGGTGAACATTCTGGCCGGGCGGAAAATCGTCCCCGAACTTATGCCCTGGAACGGCAACATCGGTAAACTTCGCGACGAAGCCCTGCAGGTGATGGGCGATTTGGGATACCTTACGACCACGCGCGAAAAGCTGCTCGAACTTACAAAACCGCTCGCCCTGCCGGCCCCGCACATGGCGTCACAAAACACCGCCGACCTGGTCGTAAAAATTCTCTCGAACGCGAAAAAATAGAATGTTAATTACTGTTATCAAAAACGCTTTGAATTCATGTCATCCTGAACGCAGTGAAGAGGTTTATTGCAACCGGTGCTATCGGTGGTATCCGGTTCTTTATTGCCTCCGCGGCTCGTGGTGTCATTGCGAGGAGCGCAGCGACGCGGCAATCTAAAATTCAAACAACGAGATTGCTTCGCGGAGTTTATGCCGAGCAAAGCGAAGTGCTCGCAATGACAAGCTAAAGTCATATTTTCAACAAGGCAAAAAAAATAAAAAAACTGGTAATAATCGTATGTCCAAGTCGTTAAACTGGTTGGCGAGATGGTAGTAGACAGCAATAGCGTCGAACTTCGCCGTATGATAAACCAAGCACGGGACGGGAGTCCTGAAGGCTTTGAGGTGATTTTAAGTGCTTATAGCTCAAGGCTATACGGGTATTTTTTCCGTGCAACTCGCTCACATCACGATGCCGAGGACCTGCTCAGTGAACTGATGTTGAAGCTGGTACGAGTGATAAAAAAATACGACGACCGAGGGAAATTTGAACCGTGGTTATTTCGGATCGCCGCGAATATGGTTCGCGACCGAATCCGCCACCTGAAGGTTCGCCCGAAAATCGCAAGCCTTTCCGCCGATAAGGACGGGGCAAATCCGGGAGCGAATCTTCGGGCTTCCACCCCCGCCCCGGATGAAAGCAGCATAAAATTTGATACGCAGCTCCAGCTGCAAGAGGCACTGGAGAAGTTAGACGAAACTACCCGACAAATGGTACTGATGAAGCATTTCGGGAATTTGAGTTTCAAGGAAATCGCACGCGAGTTCGGATGCCCCATCGGCACGGCGCTTGCGAAAGTACATCGCGGATTAAAGACCCTGCGAAAAGTGATGGCGAAAAAAAATGAGCAATGAACAAGACAACCAATTTGAACGAGTCGCCCGATATCTTGACGGTGAAGACGTTGAGCTGACCGCTGTTGAGCTGGAATTGCTCGACGAATTTAATCGTAACGAGGCGGTAGTCGGTGCGCAGCTGGACGTTGAGGTTCCGCGCGAGACGGTGCAACGTGCGCAGCGTCGCATGAACGCCGCCGTGCTCGCCAAGCCGCGAACTGCCATGATCTTCAAACTCGCAGGCGCTGCTGCGGTGGCGGCGATAATGGTTTTGGGCATCGGTTTGTTCTGGGGGAACTTTACCGGCCGACAAATAGAACCGCAACCTACTGTCGCTCAAACTTCCCCCGATGCCGCCGACATCGCCGCCGATGCAATGATGGAGGCTATTGAAGAGCAGTTGGCGATGCAGGAAGAAGAGGAAGTTTTGGCGTTGCTGGAACCGCTCTACGACGAAGACTCCGTCGAATTTTGGGACGAGTACGACGACGAAACCGACGAATATCTCGATTTCAACGGGGCATGAATGCTCTGGTGATATTCGTTACACGCGGTCGGTAGATCAACGCCTCAATTCAGTTAGCATCTCTGTTAAAATTCCGCGTTTCGCGGTGTGCGCGGATACGGAATAACGTCGCGAATGTTAGCCATCCCGGTAGCGAACTGAACCGTTCGTTCTAATCCCAAACCGAACCCGGCGTGCGGAATCGTGCCGTATTTTCGCAGGTCGATATACCACCAGTATTCGCTGATATCCATGCCGCATTGCTCCATGCGTTTCAGCAGTACGTCGAGGCGTTCCTCACGCTGCGACCCACCGATAATTTCACCGATTTTCGGCACGAGCACATCCATGGCAGCGACGGTTTTTTTGTCATCGTTACACCGCATGTAAAACGGTTTGATCCCACGCGGATAGTCGGTCAAAATCACCGGGGCATTGAAAACCTCCTCGGTGAGAAATCGTTCGTGTTCGGTTTGCAGGTCGCAACCCCACTCGACGGGATACTCCCACTTGCGATCGGTTTGCGTGAGAATTTCAATCGCCTTTGTATACGTTACCCGCTCGAAATCGCTTTCGATCACATGCGTGAGCGTTTCGATAACCGTCTTGTCGATTCGCTCGTTGAAAAACTGCATATCCTCGCGGCAATCTTCGAGAACGGCGCGAAAGATATGCTTCAAAAACGCCTCAGCCAGATCCATATCGCACTGCAAATCGGCAAACGCCAGCTCGGGTTCGACCATCCAGAATTCCGCCAGATGCCGCGGGGTATTCGAGTTTTCCGCCCGAAACGTCGGCCCAAAAGTATACACGTCTCCCAACGAACAACAGTACGGTTCAACTTCCAGCTGTCCTGAAACCGTCAGATACGTCGGCCTTGCGAAAAAATCCTGCGAAAAATCGACCCCGCCATCGTCGTTTCGCGGGATGTCGTTCATTTGCAGCGTGGTAACGTTAAATTGCTCCCCGGCCCCTTCGCAGTCGCTGGTGGTGATGATCGGTGTGTGCACGTACAGGAAACCTCGCTGCTGAAAAAACTCATGAATCGCCGAGCAGATACGATTTCGCACCCGAGCGACGGCCCCGAATGTATTCGTCCGCGAACGGAGATGCCCCTGCGTGCGAAGATACTCAAACGAATGCCGCTTGGGTTGGATGGGATATTTTTCGGCATCGGATTTACCGATAACACGAATTTCGGTGCTCTGAATTTCGACACTCTGATTCTTGCCCTCACTGGCGACGAGCTTACCGGAAGCGATGACCGAACAACCGGCCGTCAGATGCAAAATCTCGCTGTCGTAATTCGCAAGCGTGTTGTCGGCAACGACCTGAATCTGGGCGAAGCACGAACCGTCGTTTAAGGCGATGAAACTAAAGCCCCCTTTTGAATGCCGCACCGTCCGCACCCATCCGGCGATGGTTATTTCTTGGCCCTGCGATTCGCCGCCCAAAGCATCTGCAATTTTTGTTCGATCCATCGTAATTTCTCCAATCAGTTCAGCCCGTCAAATAACTGGGTATTGATTAATTCGGGAAAACATGCACAATATGCAAAGTCTAAAGTATTTTGTCACTTTTGGAAACTACCAAAATGGATCTACGTCATGGAAGACTCAAAAAAAGCTGAACGTCGCTACAACATAACAATCACCCTGCTGATCTTTGCACTCATCGTGATGATCGTGGTGCTGATTCACTACAAGCTCACAAAAACCGACGCCTCGGGAACCCCAACCGCGAAGCAACCGTCAAGCGAAACAAACCCCGCACCCCCCGCAAGTACAACGACCGCACCAACGCCCACCGCGCCGGTCAAGCCAGTGTCGCCTTCGGCGCGGACAGCGCCTCCCACGATTGACTACTACAACGTAAAGCTCCCTACGCTTGTAAAACCGAGCGTCCTGATCGAAAAATCGAAGTTGCGTTTGACAGTGTTTGACGGTAACGGAAAAATCGTAAAACGCTACCGCGCCGCCGTCGGTGCCAACTCCAGTGACAAAGTTCGCGAGGGAGATAAACGCACGCCCGAGGGAAGTTTTTACGTTTGTGTGAAAAATCCGAACTCGAAATACGTTTTGTCGCTGGGGCTGAGCTATCCTGATATTTCCGATGCCGAGCGAGGATACCGCGACGGGCTGATCAGCAAATCTCAATACGACAAAATCGTCTACGCCATTCGTAAAGGGCGCCAACCTCCATGGAACACTCCGCTGGGTGGTGAGATTATGATTCACGGAAAACGAAACGGCGGACGAAATACCGAGGGATGCATTGCACTACAAGACAATTCCATTCGCGAACTGTACCCCAAAATTCCAATCGGCACAAAAGTGGTTATCAAACCGTAAAAGTCACCGAGCCTCAACCCCGCCAGTAACGCTCGACGGCCTGGTCGATGGTGAATTTCACAAACGGTTCCGTCTCGCCGATAGTAGCTTTTTCCTGCAGCTTCTTGAAATAATCAGAACGAAGTTTCATAAACTGATTATACTTAATATCTTCTGCAATTTTTTCCTGAGCATCTTCGAAACTGACTGTCTTACCCGGTTCAACCCTCATCGCCTTGACGATAAAATACCCAACCTTGGGTTCTTCGATAATTCCGCTATACCTGCTGTAGGCTAGCTTAAAGGCGGTGTCTTCGACTTTTGTGTAGACGCTGCTGCCCTTGTCCATTAATGGCCAAACCCCACCGCCATCAGCCCGAATTCCGCGCGAATACATTTTCGCAACGGTAGTGAAATCCTTACCGCTTTTGAGTTCTTGCATGGCAGCGGCGATACAATTTTTCGCAGCCTTTTGTGCCAACGCCCTTTCCGCCACCGTCGGTTTGGTTACACCCTTGGGGAGAAACTTATCAAACGGGGCAGCGATAATCTGCATCTGCACTTTCTTGTCAGTAACGTAATCGCTTTTATTTTTCTGGTAGTGTTTCCACAACATTCTTCGCGTCACGGAAATGGACGGATAAAATTTCGACTGCGTATACATCATCACGGTCAACCCGCGCCGGTGGCCATCGAGAACTTCTTCCAGCGTCATTCCCTCGCTGATGCATTTCTGCCGCAACTGCTCCTTACTGCCTCCAGATTCGGCAATCATCTCACGCAGCATGTTATCCATCTCCTGCCTAACTCGCGCCTTAATCCCATCGTCCAGATATTTTTCGGCCTCGGTGTAAACCAGCGACTGCTGAATTTGATACCCGATTTCAGGGCCGACAATACCCTGTGCCGCGCGGGCAAACTGCTGAACGCTCCCACCCTGCGAAATTTCCGACAGCTGCCTATGCACACCCGCCAAAACCTGGTCGGCCGTAATGTAACGATTGTTTACCTGCAAAGTTTTACCGGCAATCAACTGCGGTTTGTTATAGATGATAGGTTTTTTCGGCAGCGGTTTGGTAGTATTGAGGTCCTGCATCGCCAGCTGCCCTGCTTTTTTACCTTCGGCGGCGAGATCCTTTCGCAGCACATCATCCTCAACGAGCGCCGCACCGGTTTCCGGGGTGGTTTTACCCTGCGGTGCATCAAGCGGAGAATCGTACGGCGTGGCGGCGCCTATCTGCGATCCGTCTTCGCCATCTTCGATATCGATCATTTCCTGGGCTTCATCGTCCGGTAAGGGCGCCAGCACGAATTTGATTTTTTTGGATTCTTTGAGTGATTTTTCTTCTTTGACGACGTCCTCCATCGGCTTGGCGAGTCGGTCAACGGCCTCGTCTATTTTTTCGCTCTGCCCCATAGATTCGAGATCGATCGGTTCGGTGAGATTCTGCACATTGGAATTAACCGGAGCTTCAATATCGTCGAGCTGCCCGTCGGATTCGATGGTGTCGAGCTTGGTGGGTTTTGGTTTTTCCGCAGAGGCAACCGTCCCCGTCGAAGTGGTGATCGGAATGGTGTCGGGTTGCTTGTCGCATCCGGCAACCAACACTACCATTCCCAACAGCAGCGCAGATAAAATAGAACTTCGCATATGCATCGCTTTCATAGCTATCAGTTTTCAGTCATCAGTTTTCAGTAAGAAAAAATGACACCCGCCAACAGCAAACTTTTGAGCGGTAAAATCTGTCATTTATGCCTTTTTTTCTTACTGACACCTGACCACTGATAACTGACTACTTCTTAGAATCATGATCAAAACCTGATGCTGAAATTATACACATTTTCAGATGCGACTCAACCGTCTAAGCAGCACATTCAGAAGTGTCGGATTTTCGAGAAATGCCCCCGGTGGCCGCCAGTAGACGCTGCTGCTGTCCGGGGTTCGCAAACTTCCAGCTGCCCCCTCGAACGCATGGAACAGTTTTTTTGGATCTTTGACGCGAAAAACAACGTCCGGAGCCATCAAAACGATGCTGTCGATACCGGCCTTGGCGGCGAGAACCCGCAGCCGGGCGATTTCCAGCAGCAGCTCAACTTTTGCGGAAATTCGGCCGTAGGCGTCGGCGATATCGGCAGAGAGCAAATCTATCTCCTTTATAGCATGGCAGTTAAGTATCCGGCGATAAACCTCCATCCGCTGCCGCTCCGACGGAATATACGACTTTGGAATATACGCATCGATACCGATTTCGATATGAGCGTCGGGGGCAACGGGGATGGGGTCACCGCGATGTTGGGCGACGGCCTGCTCGAGGAGCTGGCAGTAAAGTTCGTATCCGACCACCGCAATGTGCCCGCTTTGCTGCGAACCGAGGATATTTCCGGCACCGCGAATTTCGAGGTCGCGCATCGCAATCTGGAAACCGGCTCCGAGATCAGAAAAATCCTCAATCGCTTTTAATCGCTTCGCCGCTACCGGGGAAACCGTCCGCCGATCCGGCAATAGCAAATAACAGTACGCCTTGTGCTTGTAGCGACCGACACGCCCGCGAAGCTGATGCATCTCGGCGAGTCCAAAACGGTCGGCCTCGTGAATGATCATCGTGTTGGCTGTCGGAATATCCAAACCCGACTCGATAATCGTCGTACAAATCAGCACGTCGATCTCGCCTCGCGTAAAGGACATCATCACTTTTTCCAGCGAGCGTTCGGGCATCTGCCCGTGCCCGACAGCAATTCGCGCATCGCCAACCAAACTTTGTACATGCCGCGCAACGCTATCAATATCGCTCACACGATTATGCACGAAGAACACCTGCCCCTCGCGATTCAGCTCGCGGGTAATAGCTGCGCGTATCAGTTCGTCGTCGACAGGTACGACTTCCGTATGAATGCTGCGCCGGTCAAGTGGCGGGGTTTCGAGGGCGGAAATATCGCGCAGCCCCAAAAGCGCCATGTGCAACGTCCGCGGAATCGGCGTCGCCGTCAGCGTAAGCACGTCCAACGTCGCACGAATCGACTTGAGATGCTCCTTGTGCTTCACGCCGAAACGCTGTTCCTCGTCGATAACCACCAGCCCGATATCCGGGAATATCACATCCTTGCTCAACAACCGATGCGTGCCGATGAGAATGTCAACCTGCCCGAGGGCGAGACGCTTGATAATTTCGCGCTGTTGCTTTGGCGTGCGGAAGCGGCTGAGCACTTCGATGGTTACGGGAAAATCGGCGAAGCGTTCGCAAAACGTGCGGTGGTGTTGGTCGGCCAGAACGGTTGTCGGCACCAGCACCCCAACCTGCCGCCCCGCCTCAACCGTCTTTATCGCCGCCCGCATCGCAATCTCGGTTTTTCCGTATCCCACGTCGCCGCAAATCAGGCGATCCATCGGCTGAGTTTGAACCATGTCGTTGTCGATTTGCCCGATGGCCGATAGCTGATCTTCCGTTTCGGTGTAGAGAAACTCATCTGCAAACTGACGCTGAAGCTCCGTGCCGGTGGGGTAGCTGATTCCGGGCGACTCGCGCCGGACCGCCTGAGTGTGGAGCATATCGGCGGCGAGGTCTTTGACGGCGGCGGTGACTTTTTCCTTCGCACGCGCCCAATGTCCCCCGCCCAGCTTGCTTAACCGCGGGCGTTGGCCCTTCGAGCCTATGTACTTTTGCACGAGGTTGATCTGGCTGACGGGAACGTTGAGCACGGCGCTGTCGGCAAATTTGAGTTTGAGGTATTCTTCGCTGACGTCGTCGCGATCCATGCGGCGAAGCCCGTCGAATTTTGCAATCCCGTGCCCGACATGCACGACATAATCGCCATCGACTAAATCGAGCATCGACTGTATCGGCCGACCCGCACGCACGCGGCGAATGCGACGAATCTTGGCGTACCGCTGGTAAATTTCGCTGTGCCCGACGACAACGAGCTTCGCCCCCGGCCAATAGAACCCAGCTGTCAGGTGCCCGCGGTGCAGCTGCATTTTTTCGCCCAGCGCCTCGTGCGACTTGGCAAGCATCTCTCGAAACCGCGTTTCCTCGGCCTGGTTTTCGCAATATATGTGTACGTCGGCAACGTCGGAGAGTTCTTCCAGTTCGCCCAACGCCTCGGCCGTGTTTACAGACAACCGCTCAAGCGAGCGAATTCCCACCCGCACAGACTCGGCGTCGCGCTTCGGGGAAAACATAAACATTTCCACGCGAGCAAAACAACCGACCGCATCAAAAATTTCGTCCACCTTGCGAAGCGATACCGGCGAACTTTCGTCGACAAGGTCGTCGCGAATTCTGTCGTAAAGATGCTCGCCCATCTCGCGAAGTTCGTGCGGGTCGACCATACAGACAATCGTCTCGGGCGGTAGGTAATCCAGCAAATGCGTCGTCCCGGATTCCGGATTATCCTTCTCGCCCATGCTGCGCCCCACCGTCAGGGCCGTAAAATCGCAAGCCTCGAGTTCGTCGGTGCTGCGTTGCGTGTCGAGATCAAACTCGCGAATGGATTCGATCTGGTCGCCGAAAAATTCTATCCGCACGGCCGCCTGCGAACCGGGCTGAAAAACGTCCACTATTCCCCCGCGATGTGCAAACTCGCCCTGCTGGTCGACCTGATCGACATGCTCGTAGCGGGCGTCGGTCAACCACTCCAGCAGCGTTTCGATTTCGACCTGCTCCCCGCGGTTGAGTATCAGCTTGCCCTCAGCCAACGCCTGCGGTGTGGGCACCGGTTGCAGCAACGCCATTATCGGCGCGACGATGTACTTGACTTTTTCGTCGCTCGCGTTTTCCGACGTAAGCAAATTCAGCAATCGCAGCCGCTCGCCGGTGACTTCTTCGTTAATGTGGTCATCGGCCAGCTGAGCCTCCCACGCCGGAAACTGATGCACAACTTCACCGGCGTCGCCAATGAACAATTCGATATCGTCGGCCGTCGCGTCAGCATCGTCGAGATGGGGCGTCACGAACAACACAGGATTTTTCGTCACACGCCCGACCCCCGCAGCTATCAGAGCACTCGAAGAACCCCAAACCCCCGTTAAGCGCGCAGCGTGACCCCGACGAATTTTGCAAATCGCCTCTTGCAGCAAATCATTTTCTATCACGCAATCAAACATAAAAAGATCTCAGAGCTCAGAAATCAGTTTTCAGTAAGAAAAAAATATCCTACCGCGAAGGATCGCAAAGAACCCAAAAGAAAAACTTCATGCTTTTCAAATCCTTTACAGTGAAAAAAATTTCTTTGCGTTCCATGTGTTCTTTTGCGGTGAATTTTCTTACTCTTGCTGATTACTGATTACTGACAACTTCTTTCGTAGGTTAGTCTCCGAACCCGGTTTCGGCGATTTCGATGGCACGGAGTAAGGCCCCGGCCTTGCTGAGAGTTTCCTGATATTCGGCGGCGGGGTCGGAGTCGGCAACAACTCCACCACCGGCCTGTATGTAAACTTTCCCGCCGGTAATGACCATCGTTCGCAGTGCGATACAGGTGTCCATGTTACCGGAAAAATCCACGTAGCCCACAGCCCCGGCGTAGGGCCCGCGGCGCGTGGGTTCAAACTCGTCGATGATCTCCATCGCGCGAATTTTCGGCGCGCCGCTAACGGTACCCACCGGCAACGATGTTCGCAATGCGTCGAACGCGGTCATGCCCTTGGCGAGTTTTCCCTTAACGTCAGAAACGATATGCATCACGTGCGAGTATCGCTCGACGCTCATGAGGTCGGAAAGTTCGATGGTCTTGGGTTCTGCAACTCGGCCGACATCGTTGCGAGCGAGATCCACAAGCATGATGTGCTCGGCACGCTCTTTGGGGTCGGCGAGCAGTTCAACTTCGAGGGCCTTGTCTTCCTCGGGCGTTTTACCGCGGGGCCGCGTCCCAGCCAACGGCCGATTGGTTACGATGCCGTCTTCGACGCGGCAGAGAATTTCCGGGCTAGACCCGACAAGCGTAACTTCGGGGGTCGTGTGCAAAAACATGAACGGCGAGGGATTGACGACGCGAAGTGCGCGATAAATATCAAACGGCGTGGCGTCGGTGGCGACCTCCAACCGCTGCGACGGGACGACCTGGAAAATGTCCCCAGCCTTGATGTATTCCTTACACCCCTCGACAACCTTCATGTACTCCTCGCGAGTAAAATTGCTGTCGAACGATTTCTGCTCATTACCCTCGAGCGTAATTTCACCAACCCCGCGAGTGTCGCCGGTGCGAAGCATCGCAATCGTTTTTTCGATCGATGCGGTGGCTTCGTCGTAGGCAGCCTTCGGATCTCCGGTAATGTGCGCGTTGCAGGAAACCTTAATCGTCTTGGAAACGTGATCGAAAATAACCATCGTGCGATACAACCCAAACGAAAGATCGGGAATGTTGCGATCATCGGCCGGGCCGTCGCCGAGGTCTTCGTAGTAGCGAATCAAATCGTACGCGGTGTAACCAACCACACCGCCGGTGAATCTTGGCAGGCCCTGAACATGAACCGGATCGTAGCCGTGGAGCATTTCGCTCAATACGCTAAGCGGATCGTGCGATGTTATCTCGCGGACGGTGCCGTCTTCGTCCACAATTGTGATATCGTCACGCGTAGCAGAGAATGTTGCGACGGGGTCGGCGGCGACGAATGAGTAACGCGCGATTTTTTCACCACCCACAACGCTCTCGAGCAAAAATGCGTGCGAGGCCGGTTTGCCCCCAACCGGGTTGGCCAATCGCTGGTAGGCCGACACCGGAGTAAGTGCGTCGGCAAGTAGCTGGCGGTACACGGGGATGGTATTACCCTGCTCGGCGAGCTTCAAAAATTCGTCATAGTTCGGATAGTAATGCTTCATATTCGATTAACCTTGTTGTCGTCCAAAATTTTTCCATGCCACGCCGGCGGCACCCATAACTCCGGCGTGCGCCCCGAGTGTCGCAATCATCAGCTCTGTTTTAGTCTCAAGCAGCGTCCAATTCAACTCCTGAAAATGTTTTTGTGTCGGTTTTAGCAGATCGTCGCCAGCTGTGCTCAGCCCACCAGCAAAAAGAATCCGGTCGGGGTCGAATATGCGACAAAGATTCACGCAGCCAAGTGCAAGGTAGCGGGTGGATTGATCCCAGATTTCGGCGGCGATGGGGTCGCCGTTGCGGTTAGCTTTGTTTATGTCGCGAGTGTTGATGCTGCCTTTTTCTCGCAGCATGTCGGCGAGCGGGCCGGTGGGGTTTGTTTCGCGAATCATCATTGCGGCGTACTTGGCGATGTTCGAGGCCGAGCAGTATTGCTCGATGCACCCTTTTTGCCCACAGCTGCAATCCCAGCCATTCGGCTCCAGAATAATGTGCCCGAGTTCGCCGCCCATGTCGTATCGGCCGTGAATGATCGCGCCGTCGCAGATGATTCCCCCACCCACGCCCGTACCGAGCGTAAGCATGACAATGTCGCGACAGCCTTTACCCGCACCGCAAATGTACTCGCCATACGCGGCGGCGTTGGCGTCGTTTTCGAGTGCGACGGGGACATCGAGAATTTTCGAAATGCGGGCGGCCAACGGAAATTTTTCCATACCCGGTATGTTCGGGAGGTTCAGCAGAATCCCACGCGAGATACTCAACGGCCCGGGCGAACCGATTCCGACACCAAGGATATCCGGCATTGCAATGCCGAGCTGCTCGGCGGCGCGGTGTGCTCCACGAACCATCACATCCACAATTGCATCTGGGCCATCATTTACCGGAGTGGGAATATCGAACATTGCCTCGGCCGGAGCCAGGTCTTCACCGAGAACTCCAAACTTGATGCTGGTTCCTCCAAAATCAATTCCCAAACAAAACTTCGACATCCATCAATCCTTTCACGGCCGCAAAATCCACCGTCTTTTAATTAACGTCCTTCGGACGAATCTTATCGATCCAACTTCAACACGGGGCCAATAAATACAAATTCCTATACAATTAAATTCGCTGCTCAAGTATCAGTGCAACGCTTTGTGCTTTTTCATCGCGTTTAAATTGCACTTCCACAGTTGCGCCATCCTTGGTTCGCAGAAGATTCCGCAAATCTGTCAGCGACGACTTATCAGCCGACTTGCCGCCGATTTTTTGAATAACGTCACCGGACTTAAGCCCAGCCGTCAGCGCGGGAGAATCTGCATCAACCGAATGCACCACCACACCGATTGGCTTGCGAAGCAAGTGCAGCCCACTCATGTCGTTTTGGTCAGGGGCATCAAGTTGCTTCGTTTTTTTCAGGTACATTTTCAAATTCGGAAAATCCAGCGTAACGATCGTTCGCGACAAAAATCCCAGCCCAAGGATATTACCCCGAAAGCTGCGTTCAAAAATCAGATTCTTATACTCGATTTTGCCCAACTCGAATTTGCCCATCCGCCCTGCAGTTGTGGTGTAGAGTTTTGCATCACTGCCCGTTGCCTGGTGAATAACGGGTTTGATTTTCCCAAGCTCTGTAAGTTTTGCAAAAACATCACCCGACAATGTGCCCGAATCTGGATAGCCCGTATCGATCATAAAATTGCACGGGTACTTGTCCAGAATCTTACCGACGACAAACGGACACCCGTACTGGGTCATGTCCATCCTTACAGGAACGCCAAAATCGACCTGATTGCCCGAACCGGATTTATACACCCGCAGCACGCCCTTGTTCAAATCCAGCTGCCACATGTATCGCCGCAAAAACCCGACACCGATGACACCGCGAATATCCAGCCCCGTGCTTTCGCGAAGCGGGGTCAGATCGACACACAAAACCGTTCCGCCGTACAAAAAGCTCAGCTTCCCAAGCTTTGCGTCGGGGGCATAGTAGATGTTAAACTCGCGAATCTTGCCGTTTTCGTCCACGCCGGCGTCGCGCTTTTCTTTGGGTTCACCAAGCAAATTCTGCAGCGAAATATCCAGCGTTGTAGACGATGACCCCGTATCCAGCAAAAACTGATACGTCTTCCCAGCCAGCTTCACGGGTAAAACAATCGGATTCCCGTCAGTGGGAATGCGAAACTCTTCCAGCAGCTTGGGTTTTACGAATTCCTCCTCGCCGTCGAGTTCGACCCCTGCTGTCGCGGTGCATACAACAAAGCAAGCCACTCCAAGAATGTGCAGCCCGCCCCGAATTGTCATACATTTGCCCATTTTGCGTTCCTTATAAAAGTTACCAGAGTAACGGAGGTATTATATGGTTTCGGAACGATAAGGGAAAGGGTATAGCTCAAACCGTAAACCCGTAAAGTGAAAATTCCCAATGAGCAGGTGAAATCCCAAACCCCGATTTTCAAGCGGCCTACCCCAACTCTTAACCCCGCCGGGGTACTCAACGCCGAGGATAAAGCTCTTCTGTAAAAAAGATGAATAAATCTGAATAAAAAAAATACCCGTCAGTCATTTCGAACTGCCGGGTATCTTGTCTGTCCCAATTTCAGGCTGCGGTTATAGTACCATCATAACGGTGTTGCTCGGCTCGCCGTCGCCGGTTTTGTTGATGGCTATTACGTTATACTCCAATTCCTTGCCTCTCGGCTGTTCGACAAGGGTCATTTCGGTAATAACAGCAGTACCGATATCTTCCCAGCTTCCGCCATCACGTTCTCTTCGCATTACCTTGTAAGCTGCGGGCTTACCGCCTTCGGTTGGTGCTTTCCAGTCCAAAAATACCCAACCTTCGCCTTGCCGCGGGGCTTCGAGCAATCTCGTCTGGCCCGGAATCTGCAAAGCAGTCGGCGTTTTCTTGCCCGCCCAGCCAAGGAGTTTGAGCTTGTCATCATCAAAATCGACCGTGTTCTCGGCATAGCGAAGGTCGCTCTTCATCGCCTTGATCAGGTCATCCAGCACATCGTCCTTGTCCGATGTCGCCTGCTCCGCCGCTGCCTGGGCGGCGACAAGCGTGTTCTTGGCACTGGTATAATTTGTTCTCAGCACAACCAGATGCGGCGGTATCGCTGGTGGCGATGGATAAATCGTCGGATTGTCGGTCAACCCCACCTCTATTGTCTCTGCCAATGCTGCAATCTCTGCTTCCACTAATGGGAATCTCGCCATAATAAAACCCTTTCAAAAAAACACCCTAAAAATAACATCCCCCACACTGTGCGGAGAATTTTTTACATTAAGTTTTCAGACATCAGATTTCAGCTATCAGTAATCTTTTCTGACTTCTGAATTCCAACCCTGTCTCGCTTATCTTGTTGATCCTGTCGAAGATATTTTTTGACAGGATTGACCGGCTTTAGATCGTGGTCTGAATTTACAATCTCTTGAGCTTTTGGGTAAGTCCCCGTTGTTTGTTTTGACAAAAACCCCTTGTCTGTTAATATTGGCCCGCTTAGCTGCAGTTTCCCGTTTTTCGGTGTTTTTTGGAACAACAATTGTTCCGTTACTCACACACTGTCGGAACGCTGTGACAGATTCTTGAAAAGTTTTTGAAATTTTTGAAAATTTATCTGACGAACGAATTTTTGTGTCTATGAGAGAAATCTTTTACTTTTCCAATATAGCATCAAGTCCAGATGTGAAAAGGAAATCACTCCCCTTGCATTTACGCAATTTGTTAAAATACAACTCATAATCTTGAGGAGTTAAAAAGTTAAAACTATATATCAACTGATTTTGATTTTGGTTAACTATACCAAAATGTTCTTTGGCAGCTTTATACTTTGCTACATTTTCTTCGGATGGCTGTGCAATCTCCTCATCGCCTTTAATTTCAACCACTATAATTTTTTTGCCGATTTTCAAGAAGAAATCAGGATTAAATTTCCCGCGTTTGGGATGCTCTCCCTTTTTCCATGCGTATTCAATGGGATAAAACTCCTGATCAGTAGATTTGATCCAGGAATCTACAATCTTGGTATTTTCTGTTTTTATCAGTTCTCGTACAAATAAACGCTCTGGCTTGTGGCTTGTCAGTATAACATTCAAGGGGGTTTTGAATTCAAATACATTATTGATTTTATGATTGGCCGATTTAGGCAAAGTTTCGTTATTTTCTATTTCTTTCAAAACAGACAAAACTTCGTCATCGCTATATTTGCTGGTGTTGTCATCGTAAAAAACGGTTGTTTCGCTATGTCGTATCGCTGACATACCTGCACTATTCCTATTTCTGTTTTTGGTGTCAATTTTCTCGATAGCATTCGGTGTCATTTTATACCGTACCACTTTTGCCCCCGGACGCTTTATTACACCAAACGCCTGCCATATTCTTTGCCTGTTTGAATCGTCAACCCTGTCTTCTTTTTCCCCTATCCGCTTCAAAGATTCCTTTATGATTTTCCTAAGCCAACTTTTATCGTACTTTTTCGCATAATTGGTTTGGTTATCCGTTTCTTCGGTTTCCAAGTCGATAGATTTAAAACGATTGTGTATTTGCTCTATAATGTCCTCAACGGAAAACATTTTATATTCTATTCGCGTCATTTTGCTTCTTTCCTTGCCGGTAATAGCACGAACATACTCGGTTTCTTTTTCTAATTCTGCGGCCTGATCAACAAGGGTGACAAAACCCTTCTTAAACTCATATTCCTTTTCTTGCTTGTATTCTTCGGTATCCGATATGCGGTCATAATTAACATTGTGCAAAACAAAATTATAGTCAGGTTCTTTCTTAACCGGGTACGAATAAATCCGTTTTTCAATTTCAAGAACCTCATCAACAAGATGTGCTATTCGTCCCGACCATCTATCGTGGTTAAAAATGGTTAGCACCGGCCTTTCCTTGGCATACTTTTCGGGAATACGCAATCCACGCCCCAAAACTTGTGAGATTAAAAGTTTGCTGTTAAATGCCCGTTCTTCATGGGGTACAATTTGGAACACATTTTTAACATCCCAGCCCTCAGTCAACATGCTAACGGAAGTAATCCATTCAACGGGTGAGTCCTGTCTGTCCACATCAGCTAATTTTATAATGTTGGCTTTATGTTTCGGCGACGAGGTTACTTCAAGGACTTTCTTGGCCACGTCATCTTTAGAGACATTTTCCTTTTCCGAAATAAACCGGACCAGATCATCTGTTAGTTTATTGCAGGCACTAACATCTTTCGTGACAAAAATTGTCAACGGTTTTACCAGTCTGTATTTGGTATTTTTTGTTTCAATATGATTATCATAAACCTTTTGGAATCTTTCATTCGGCGTTGTTGAAGTATCCTGAGCAACATAGTCAATCGTTTTAACAAAACCATCTTCAATGGCCTGTCGAAGTGAGTATCGGGATATGACATCTACAAAGTACTCATTATTTATATAGCAAGTGCCCGATAGTCCAACGACATACTTAAAGCCAAATTCTTTATCCAGCAAAAACTCTTTCCACTTCTTAAAATCTTTCCCTGTCTGATTATAAACATGATGGGTTTCATCATTGATAACAAGCGTTCTTTTTCCTTTTCCAGCAAGGCTGTCACGAATGGAAGACTTTACATGTTCATACAGCGCATGACAATTTTCAACGCAAATAGAACCGGTGGTAATGCTTTCGGTGGCGTTGATAATATGAGGATTATTGATAACAGCATCTTTGGGCAATAAACTTCTTAATGTATTATCACCGGAAAAACTTTTAAATTTATCCATCAAACCCGTCTCGATTGTCGTAGAGGGACAGAGCACCAGTACATTATCAACCGCACCTTCGGCCAGCATAATTCGTGCGATAGCATAAATCACCCAGCTTTTACCCGTACCGGTCGCCAGATCAACCGAACAGGATAATTGATTCGGCAATTGCAGATGCTTTTTCATTTCACGGAAAGAACCATATAATTCTTGGAGTTTATCGTTATTCTTAAAATTTTCCTCCGCCAGTGCTTTCAAATTCCGGTACTGACCGCCCAGCAAGTAACGTAGGCTGTTACGGATGGCGTCTTTCTGGTATTCCCGGTCGCCGCAAAACGCATCGATAAACCCCTCGTATTTATTTATATCAAAAACAGCAGGGTCAATGTTCTGCTTTATTTGCAAAACCAAATCCTGATTGAGTAATTTAAGCTGATCCGGCATTTACTTTTTCCCCTTTTTGAAATCTTTCAGTGTCTTAATCTCACGGTACTCGTTGCCATAAATGTCCAGATAGATAATCATCATTTTATCACCAAACTTTTCTGTCGTTAAATGAACCTCCCATTTATTCTTCTCGATATCGGAAGCGTAAAAAACCTCATTCAAATTGAATGTGTCATTGTTTTTATAGTCGTAATCCACCATTACTGTCGATAGTGATTGGCGATTGGCAAGCTGACTGGCGCCTTTTAACATCGCCTCGCTTTTGAAAGTCGTTATCTTTACAGCGGCGACCTCGTACAATTGCCCCTTGGGCTTCTTCCTGCAATAATTACAGATCACTTTGGGCGGTCGGATAAAATCAAATCCTACGGCATCAACCGTGTCATTGACCTGACTTTCATCAACCGGCTGCCTGATAGCCGCAAAATTCTTGTTATGCAATTCGTTAATAATCGAATAAGGTATCCGAAGGATATAGTAGCGAGTATTGCCCTTATCAATATAATCTTCCAGAAACATAACCTTTGATGCAGGCGCGATAATGAAAAATTCTTTGCCAACTTTTAAACCAATATGAGAATGCAATTCATCGATAAATCCATAGTCCAATACCAAATTTTTGTCCTCTATGTGATTGAAAACAAACACATCAGACCGCCCTCGAAAACCATCTAATTCAACACCTCCCACTTTATGCTTTTCATCTCGGCAATTGAACAGCAACAACGCAAATTTACGCCATCCATCCCACGGCAGTTTCTTTAATTGCTTAAAATCATACAGACCCGCACTATAAAGGGTAAATGGTTTCGCCTTTAAGCGTTTACCTTTATTGCCTATTTCAGTTTTTAGGTTAAGCATCCGTTTTTGGATTGTGTACATTGCCAGTTTGCCGCAATCAATACCGAGCCATCGGCGACCAAGTTTTTCCGCAACAGCTAAGGTTGTGCCGGAGCCAGCAAAGGCATCTAACACAATGTCGCCTTTATTTGATGCAGCTCTAATGACTTGATCCAAAATTGTTTCTGGTTTCTGCGTTGGATAACCGGTCCTCTCGGGAGAAGTTGCTCCCATGAAAGGTATGTCCCATACGTCATCAACTTTCTGGTCATTGTATTCGTCGTAAATGAGCTTGCCATCCTTGTCACGCACATTCACGATTCGGCTAAGATCCTTATCCCATTGTTTACGCTTTAGGTACTTGGGTTTATCAAGAGGGACCGTCAATGGGTTATATATATACCTTGACTTAGATGAATTAACATACCATAGTAATCTTTCGCTATTATTCGCGAAGGCTCGCATTTTGCGCATCTGGTATTTTCTGTAATACCACACTATTTCGCCCTTGAAATTTTGTTCTTCGAATATTTCATCCATTAGTGTTTTAATATAGTGGCTCTTTCTTGTATCCAAATGTACATAAATACTGCCATCATCAGCGAGTAATTCTCTCAAAAATATGAGGCGTTTCCTTAGGAATTCAATAAATTCAGCACCGGCAATTTTATCCTGATAGGCTTTCTGATCCTGACTGCCTCTAAATTCTTGTTTCGTTGCGAATGGCGGGTCAATGTAAATCAATTTCACCTGCCCCTTTATGTTGGGGTCATCAAGTAGAGATTTCATCACCTGAAGATTGTCGCCAAAGATGAGTTTATTGGTCCAGCCGTTGCCGTTTGTGCTGAAGGTTTTAACCGGCTGTAAGGGTACAGATATGGTATCGGCCAGTATATCCTCCTGCCGTTCCTTACCAGCATAGACAAGTTCATATTCTTTCTTTTCCGGCGGAAACAGAATATGTTTGAAATCTTCCGGTAAATCGTTACCTGATTCAATAATTTCAATAATTTCCTGTTTCTTCTGTTTCGATAATTTACCCATTAAGTTTTTCCTTCAAACAGGCTTATGTCCCTGATTTTATTTTCAGTAAGTTTTATTTCTCACCACTTTTTCACAATTTTGGGCTGATTTCCATATAACATACTGTAACACAACGACTTATCTTCAAGGTCGTCAGTGTGATCTTCGAGAGATCACGCGTTATCCCTGACAGATCACCCTTCATCTTCGAGAGATAACACGTTATCTCTCGAAGATCACCCTTCACCTGCGACAGATAATGCTTCATCTTCAAAAGGTTACACGTTATCTCTGAGAGATCACCCTTCATCTACGGCATATCACGCCTTACCTGTGGCAGGTCATCCGTTACCCATGATAGATCATGCATTGTCCGAATAGTATAACCCCTCGCCCGCGGAATGACAAAAAGAAAGAACTGGATCCCCGCCTCCGCGAAGATGACACATAACAAAAGCATGCTTCCCTCGTTGAGGGTTGCCCCCGCTGCTAGCGGTTGCCTGTCGCGGGACGACTCTTTTATTGCCTGTCGTGCTACGACCCCGAATAGTATAACCCCTCGCCCGCGGGATGACACCCTTTATTTATGCCTCGCTTCGCTCCGCCAGAGGTAGAAGATTTCGGATTGTGGATTTCGGAATTTCAACCCTATATCAGTCATCATGTAATCCTGTCAAAAATATTTTGGACAAGATTACTCAATTTTCAATTGCAGATTTCCTAGTTCCAATTGGCCCGTACGGGGGACATTGGATATTCCGTGTTGGGTGTTGGATATTGATTAGATAGGCAATAGGGGTTAGGCACTAGGCAATAGTAATCCGAAATTACCCCCGGCGTTGCCGGACTGGATGCCCGTCCCCGATCAGGTCGAGGACAGGCTCGTGCGCGAGCATGACACAAAACAAAACCGAGTCTCCGCGTTCTTTACGATCTTTCGCGGTGAATTGATGACTGAAAACTGACAACTTAATGCTCTTACTTTGAACCTTGGGATTTGGGGCTTCAATGAAACTATGAGCAATCCTATCGGGAGAATCGTATCCCGTTAAAAGAGGTTGGGGTACGATAGGACGGGGTCGGCGGACAGGCCGTCGCCCCATATCGATACCCCAAACCATAGGAGTTGCA
>DAOVZK010000045.1 GCA_030635145.1 Planctomycetota bacterium
ATCCTTTCCGAACCAGCAGCTCTTATCAGGGCTAGAGCATCTCAAAGTTGACAGTGCGCTTTTTGCTGGCTTGCTTTGCTCGTGACTGTGTCAGAAACATTTCGGAATATGAATGAATATGCCTCATGTTTCTTCCTTGCCACGAACAAACCCGCGTCGCAAAAATGCGAACTGGCAACTTTTCAATGCTCTGACATTATACCAAAACCCTGCATGTATGTAATCGGTAAAACTGCGGGTGAAAACCAGAATTACCGCGGGCTTTTTGTAACAAAAAAACATGCAACGATAATTCTGTGATGCCGATGAGTTTATTCGTCGGGGCGGGGGGACACCCACAAAAAATTTGTGACGTTGGCAACTTTACCTTTGAGATCCGGTGGAGCCTCTGGAATATTCAGTTGTGCAGCATATTTTTCGTGGTCCGACTCAAATTCTTCTTTCGATTCGTAAGGCCAGTAGTAGGGGATTTTTGTATTGGGTTTATAATTGCCTTTTAGGTTGAATAATTTTGCGATCAACATTGACCAGAGGATAGAAAACATTATTGGTATCAACAATAAATACCATAAAACAGGCGACCGCAGACACAGCGACGCGTATGCTCCCAGCGGTAGAATAATCCCGGCTATTGCGATAGTGAGATATTTAATTTTCTGAGGGTTTGGATTGTGATGGTGGAATTTTTCGATATTCTTATCGGTTTGCAGAAAAGTCAGCATCTGCACCCAGTAATGCCAGTCTTCTTTTATTACCGTGATATAGTGGTCAATGATGCTTCGGGTATCGCCCATGGCTTTGTACGAAAGCTCTAAAAGGGTGGGGTCAAGTTTGTCATGACATTTGAATGCGGCGATGCGGAATTGTTCCGCCTTTGTCGTACCAGCCATGAATTCCATCATGGTGTTTGCCAGCATCTTGCGTTTTTCACGATTTACCACAATCTTAACCTTTGGGATGATTTATAATTATTCAATGAGGCTTTTGGCGGTCATCTCGGCGGGTTTTTCGATGCCCAGAAGCTGCAGCATTGTCGGTGCGATATTGGCGAGGATTCCCGATTCGGCGAGCTGATATTTGTCGGCGTCGTTGGCTACGAGTATGAACTCCACATCCAGCGTGGTGTGCGCCGTGTGCGTGTCCCCGGTTTCAGGATTCGTCATTTGCTCGGCGTTGCCGTGATCTGCGGTTACCAGCACAACACCGTCGCGGGCGAGGACTGCGTCGATAACTTTTGCGGTGCATTCGTCGACTGTTTCGACTGCCTTGACGGCGGCATCGAAAACGCCCGTATGCCCGACCATGTCGCAGTTGGCGTAGTTCAGCACGATTACGTCGTAGGTGTCGTCGCTGGCGTCGCTGTCGCTACCGGGAAGTTCCAGCGTTGCGACGTCTGTGGTTTTTGTTTTTTCGCGGACGGCTGAGACTCCGTCGTTGACCGCCGTCAAAACCAGGTCGGTAACTTCGTAGGCGCTCATCTCGGGTTTCTGATTTTCGGGAATCTTAATGCTGTCGACCATGATGCGATCTTCACCGGGGAATGGCTCGATGATTTTGCCGTTGAAGAAGCTCGTGACGTGGCGGAACTTCTGGAACTCGGCGATGCGAAGCTGCTTGAGCTTGTTGGCGGCGAGAATTTCGCCCAGCAGCTGCGACATATTCATAGGTGCAGCCAACCCTAGCTCGAATTCATCGTAGTATCGCGTCAACCCCATGTAGTTGATGTCCAGTTGCGGGCCTCGATTGAATTTCGCAAAATTATCCTCGACAAACGCCAACGTCGTTTGCAGGGCGCGGTCTTGGCGGTAGTTAAAATGCAGCACTGCGTCGCCGGATTCGATTAACCCGACGGGTTTGTCGCTGTCGTCAACGATAATCGTAGGTGAAATGAACTCGTCGTTTTCGACGATATCATCTCCGGCGGCGAGTTGCGTTTCGGCGCGTTTGTAGGCCTGCTCGATTGCCTCGCGTGCCGAACGTGCCTTCAGCCCCTCGCCGTTGACCATGGCGCGATATGCTTTTTCGGTGCGGTCCCAGTTTTCCGCGCGATCCATCGCCCAGTATCGCCCTATAACCGTTGCGACTCGGCCGACTTTGTATTCGGTTATTTTCGCTTCAAGTTCGTCGAGATACGTAAGCGCGCTTTGCGGTGGTGTGTCGCGGCCGTCGGTGAAAAAGTGAATGCAAACGTCTTTCACCCCCGCTGCGCCGAGAACCTTTAAAAACGCAAACAAATGCTCGTGCATCGCGTGGACGCCTTCGTTCTGAACGAGGCCCATGAGGTGAAATTTCTTGCCGTTGGTTTTGCAGCTTTTGACGGCCTGGACGAACAGCGGATTTTCAAACAGCTCACCCGTGCTGATGAGCTTGTCTACGCGCACTACTTCCTGCTCTACGATTCGCCCCGCGCCCATGTTGAGGTGCCCGACCTCGCTGGAACCCTGCGATCCCGGGCGAACGCCTACACCTTCACCCGATGCCTGCAACCTGCAGTTGGGATACTTGCTCAACAGCGAATCGGTGCATGGAGTTTTGGCGGCGGCGATGGCGTCGCCTTTGTCGCCCGACCCTATTCCCCAGCCGTCACGAATCAGAAGCATAAGCGGTTTGTTCATTGTCGATTGTTCCTATTTTTTAATTTTGTAATACGAAGTTGCGTGGTTGTACCGGGTCGAATCCCGGCGGGCCGAACAGTCTAGCACGACGTGGGGAAAAATCCAAACAAATGTGCCAAATGCTTCCTATTTAACAAAGCCGCTACCAACTGTTTGCAAAAATGTGTAGAATCTTTGGATCATGAACAAACCACCAAAAAACATTTCGGGTTCTGGGGAGTTATCCACGAACAAGTCGCACTCTCGATTTGTGTGTTGGTTTGGCGTGGTGGTTATGCTTGCTGTAATCGCAGGGGCGGCGTCGCTAGGTGTGCGAAACATTCGCAGTGCCGATATCGGATACCACCTGATGTACGGGCAGGAATTTTTTCGCACCGGCCGACCGGTGGATTCGTCACCGAATATCTATACGATTCCCGCCGACCTGAGCAATGCCGAATTACCACCTGGTAGCTGGATCGATTCGGATGGCGTCTACCATTTTCCCAACGCTAACTGGTTGACGCAGGTAATATTCGCCGCGGTCTACGAGGCCGGTGGGGGCGTGGGGTTGTCGATTTTTCGTCTGCTGCTGGTGTTGGGACTTCTGGTGATTACTGCGGTGACAATGAGGCGGCTTGGTGTGCCGAAAGTTTTGGCCGGTGCGGGGGTTTTGCTGATAGCGATTGTCAGCGAAGAAAGATTCCTGCTGCGGCCGGAACTGATGGGGTATCTTGTCATGGCTGGGCAGCTGTGCATATTGTTGCCCGATGCCCTGAGCGAGCGAGGTCTTTCATGGAAGAAAATTGCGGGTTTAGTGTTACTTCAGCTGTTGCTGGTGAATCTGCACAGCTATTGGATGCTGGGGTTGGGCATTACCGCTGCCGTGCTGGCCGACCAACTTATCAGCGGCGGGTGGGCGAAGTTTGCCCAAAAACCGCGTGACAAAAATCTTGTGCGGCGGATGAAGTTGCTGCTGATTTTGCTTACCGCCCAGCTGCTGGTTTGTTTTGTTAATCCGTGGACGTGGCGGATTGTTGCCTTGCCGCTTCAGACGCTGCTGTATTTTCGGCAGCACAATATGCCGACTTCATTCGGTCAGATCGGGGCTCATCCGTGGTCAAGTATTGGTGAGCTTCTTCCGTCTTTCCACGATGCTTACGCGGGCCGCTTTGGAACGTACATGTATATTCTTATGCTGGGGTTAGGAATTACCGGCAGCCTTGCAGCTGCGGGGCGTCGGCGATGGGCATCGGTGCTATTGATAATTGCGATGGGTGGGATGTCGCTTTCGATGCGGCGAAATATAGCGTTGGCGGCGATCATCATCGTGCCGGTGGGGCTGGGTGCGATTTTGTCGCTTTTTCGGAGTTTCCCTGCAGTAGCGACGTGGTTCCGCAGGCATCCGGCATGGAACATATCCTGCGGGTGTGTGGTGATTCTTTTGGCGGCGGGTTTGTTTTACGGCACCGCCACCAATAAGTACTACTCCGCGCAACTTCGCGACGATCGTTTTGCCATGGGGCTGCATCCGGTGAGCACGCCGGTGGCGGCAGCTGACTGGTTAAACAAGCATAAACCCCACGGCCGAGTGTGGAGTGATTACACAGGCTCCAGCAATATCTTTTTCTTACTGAACTACGCAGATACTCCCGATGGGCATCCAGAACCGTCGATACTGACAAATACTTGGGCGATGCCCGTTGAAGTTATGGGCGAAGCGTTGGACATAACCAAGGGCATCAAGCCGTATCGCGAAATTTTCGACAAGTACGGCGTTGAGGTTGTTGTTCTGCGAAACGTTACCATTACCATGAAACCGCAGATTAGAAAATCTACTGACCCGAACGGTCTGGATTGTTTATTGATTCCGATTGGTGTCGAGCTGTTAAACGATCCGCAATGGACACTCGTCCGTATCGATCCGACGCATCTCGTTTTTATGCGCAATACGGGCAAGAATTCTAAACTGGCGAGAACCAACGCGATCCAGGAGCATACTTTTGATACGAAGGCGTTTATCGAGCGGCTGCGGGGGATGGATCCGGTGGCTGGTGATGTGTTGCGGTATGGTGGGGTGGGGTTGCAGCGGCTGGGCTGGTACGAAAAGTCCATTGAGGTTTTGCGGGCTTCAGTCGAAGAAGACCCGGATTCCATGCTGGCGTGGTTGGAATTAGGTGGATCATATGGATTGCGAGGTGAGGAGCTGAAGAAATTTGGTGATTGGAAACTGGCACGCGAAAATTTCAACGCCGCCAAGGAATGTTTCGAGCGAACTTTGAAAATAGCGCCCGGGTACAAACCGGCGGTGCATAATCTTTCGCTTGTGCAGAACGATCTTCAGCTTCTCCCGGAATAGCAACAAGCAGACAGAACAAAAAATTATGATAACCTCTAAAAATTCGACTTTTACTACGCACGCCGCCTTAGAGTCCAATGTTTATTGGCTATCGAGGGAAGCGGTTTCTACGATTGTCAAATAACCAGAGGTATCCTTATGATGAAAAACCGTATGGATGGCGTGAGTGTTTATTCGACCGAGCATGGCAGGCTTTGCCCGGATTGCGGTCAACAAATCGACAAGTGCACCTGTCGCTCGGGTCAGCTTATTCCGCAGACCGACGGGATAGTGCGGGTTTCTCGCGAGACGAAGGGCCGAAAGGGCAAGGGCGTGACGCTTATTGCTGGATTACCGCTGGTCGGAGACGAGTTAAAAAAACTCAGCACGCAGCTGAAACAAAAATGCGGCTGCGGGGGGACAGTGAAAAACGGAACCATCGAAATCCAGGGCGATCATCGCGATGAGCTGATCACCGAGCTCCAAGCCCGCGGGTTTACCGTCAAACGCTCGGGGGGATGACTTCTAATTATTTGTCGTGGCGGGGATTTTTGTCGTTTTTTGGGAGTGAAATCGAGACAATACAACCCGCTGAAGTATGAGGACGAAAAGGAAATATCGTGGACCTGTTTAAAAATTCCGAAGACGTTGCGATTGCGGAAAATGCACCGCTGGCGGTTCGTATGCGCCCGCGAACGATTGACGAGATCGTGGGACAGGACGAGTTTCTCGGAAAAGGCAAAATGCTCCGCCGAATGCTCGAAGCTGACGCGCTGTCGTCGCTGGTTTTTTACGGGCCTCCGGGTGTGGGTAAAACAACGATGGCGACGGCGGTTGCGAATTATTGCGATTGCGAATTTTACTCGCTCAATGCCTCCAGCACATCCGTAAAGCATGTGCGGGAAATTATCGATCATGCCCGCGGGCTTTTGACGTCGTCGAAAAAACGTACGGTGTTGTTTATCGATGAGCTGCATCGGTTCAATCGCGCGCAGCAGGATGTGTTGCTGGGCGATGTCGAAAACGGTGTGATTATCCTGATCGGTGCGACGACCGAGAATCCGTTTTTTACGATCAACTCGCCCCTGCTCAGCCGTTCAACTATTTTCGAGTTCAAGGCCTTGAGTGAAAGCGACATCATGACACTGCTGCACCGCGCCATCAGCGATACCGATCGCGGGCTGGGCAAGTACAAGATCGATGCCACCGACGAAGCCCTGGAGCATTTGGCGACGATCAGCGACGGTGACGCCCGGCGAGCATTGACGGGGTTGCAGGTTGGGGTGATGAGTCAGGTTCGCGAGGCAGGGCGTGACGATATAACCGTGAATTTCGATTTGAATATTGCCCAGGAGTCGCTCCAGCAAAAGGCGATTCAATACGACCGCAGCGGTGATATGCATTACGACGCGGCGAGCGCATTTATAAAGTCTATGCGCGGCAGCGATCCGGACGCGACGGTATATTGGCTGGCGAAGATGCTGGTGGCTGGCGAAGACCCGCGATTTGTCGCGCGCCGAATTGCGATTCTCGCGAGTGAAGATATCGGCAATGCCGATCCGCGAGCCATTACGGTGGCGGCGTCGGCGTTTGAGATTACCGACCGAATCGGCATGCCTGAGTGCAGAATTACGCTCGCACAGGCGGCGATATACATGGCATGCGCGCCGAAATCCAACGCATCGTATGCGGCGATAAATGCAGCGATGGAAGATGTGCAGCAAAATCGCACGACTCCGGTTCCACGGCATCTGAAAAATGCACCGCACCCCGGAATGAAGGAAGCCTTTGGGAATTCCGAAGGGTATCAATATTCTCACAACTTCGAGGGCGGAGTCAGCCCCGACCAGGACTACCTCGGTGTTGACAAAACTTTCTACACGCCGACCGACCGCGGATACGAAAAACATATCACCGCCTATTTGAAATGGGTGGATGAAATCCAGGGCCGGTAGCACCGGTGGCAATAAAAGAAAGACGGATCAGTGACTACTAATTCTGAACGGATTATTGGGAATTACGAAAGGACAGCATGACAAGGCACATTACATTACCGGCGGGGTTTTCAGCTGCGGGGGTGGAGTGCGGTATCAAACCGTCGGGAAAAAAGGACATGGCGATTATCGCAGCTGACCGCGACTGCAGCGTAGCTGTGGTGACGACGAGCAATCAAATCACCGGCGCGCCGATCCAGTGGATTCGCAGCATTCTACCGCGCGGGGCTGGCAAGGCACGCGGGATGGTCATCAACGCCGGTAACAGCAACGTTTGCACCGGTAAGGCAGGACTCGCCGACGCGAAAGCAATGGCGGTGCTCACAGCGAAGCAGCTGGGCACGACGCCCGAAAAAATTCTCGTTGCCTCAACTGGGGTTATCGGTCATCGCCTCCCCATGCCAAATATTCGCCGCGGAATTGTCGCAGCTGCCAAGTCGCTTGCAAGACGAAACGATTCTGCCGTTGTGCAGGCGATTATGACGACCGACCTGCGGGAAAAATCGGCGGTCGTGCAAACGACAATCGGCGGAAAAACCGTAACCGTGGCGGGGATCGTCAAAGGTTCAGGCATGATTGCCCCATCGCTGGCGACGATGATCGGGGTGATTACCACCGACGCGAAAATCTCGCCCGTGCTGCTGAAAAAGGCACTGGTGGGGGCGGTCAAACCCACGTTCAATGCCGTTACCGTCGACACCGACGAAAGCACATCCGACATTGTTGCTGTCTTCGCCTCGGGAGCGGTGGGGGGCAAGTCGATAGCGGCGGACTCGAGCGAGTATCGAAAATTCGCAGCTGCGGTGCTGGAAGTTTGCGAAGCTTTGGCACGCGGAATCGCAGCTGATGGTGAAGGGGCAACGCGATTGGTCGAAATTAACGTCAGCGGTGCCCGTAACGACGGCGAGGCTGAGATTGCCGCCAAATCTGTAGCGAATTCGCCGCTAGTAAAAACAGCTATTCACGGCGCCGACCCCAACTGGGGACGCATTGCGATGGCGTTGGGCAAGTCCAGCGCCAAAGTCGTCGCCGAAAAATTAACCATCAGCATTTGCGGTGTGAAAATTTTCGCTCGCGGTACCGGATGCAAATTTTCTCCCGCCAAGGTCAGCAAATTGCTAACCGCCGACACTGTTGCTATCGATTGTTCGCTCGGACTCGGAAAAGGCAAATTCACCGCCCTGACATGCGATCTGTCCCGCGAGTACATCACAATCAACGCCGACTATACTACATAAGTATCAGCTAAACCAAACGCCCACAAAAAAAGGTGCCCTCTTTCGAGAGCACCTTTTTTTTGGTATCTACAGCGAACTAAATTATTCGCTTTTTTCTTCTTCAACAGCTTCGGGCGTGACTTCTTCGCTAACCTCAGGAGCCGCTTCTGCAACTTCCGTAGTGTCTGCCTCAGGAGCTGCTTCTGTGGCTTCTGCCTGTGGTGCTTCTTCAACAACATCTGCAGTAGCAGTTTCGCCTTCTGCGGTTTCTTTTTCACGCATGGTTTTGATGATCTGGTCGCCCATTTCACCCAGCATGCCGGATCCGCTTGCCAGCCCACCGCGACGTGACGCCGGAGTAGCACCCGATGCCTGCGAATTGTCTCCGCCATCTTCGACAGCCCACTGTGCACGTTTGAGGCTCAACCCGATTTTGCGATCTTCGATATCGACGCGGAGAATCTTGACTTCGATTTCTTCGCCGATCTTGACGATTTCTTTCGGGTCGACCTTGTGGTCGGAAAGTTCCGAAACGTGCAGCAGACCTTCGAGGTGATCTTCCAGCTCGACGAATACACCGAAGTTGGTGATCTTCGTGACATGACCGTGAACGATCTGCCCTGGCATGTAGTGTTCGGGAATCTGACGCAGCCACGGGTCTTCCGTCAACTGCTTAAGACCGAGAGCAACTCGCATTTTGTCTTCGTCGACCGAAAGCACAACGCACTGCAGTTCTTGGCTTTTGGTGAGAATTTCTGACGGGTGCCCGATTTTGCGGGTCCAGCTGAGGTCCGAAACATGGAGCAACCCGTCGATACCTTCTTCGATTTCAACGAAGGCACCGAAGTTTGTCATGTTACGCACAGTACCGGTAATGACGGTTCCGGGAGGATACTTTTCTTTGATGATCGTCCACGGATTTGTCTCAGCCTGCTTCATGCCGAGCGAAATTTCTTGCTTGTCTTTGTTGATCGCAAGCACGACAATTTCGACTTCGTCCTGCGGTGAAACCAGATCGGAAGGATGATTCACGCGGCGTGTCCAGCTCATTTCGCTGATGTGAACAAGCCCTTCGAGGCCTTCTTCCAGCTTGACGAATGCACCGTAGTTGGTGACGCTGACGACAGTGCCCTTGATCTTCGAGCCGACAGGATAGCTGTTTTCGACGGCTTCCCAGGGGCTTTCGTTTTTCTGCTTCAACCCCAGAGCGATCTTTTCTTTTTCGTGGTCAACCGACAGCACAACGCATTCGATTTCCTCATCGATCTTGACCAGCTCGGATGGATGATTGATTCGGCCCCAGCTCATGTCGGTAATGTGCAGCAGCCCGTCGATGCCGCCAAGGTCAACAAATGCACCAAAGTCGGCGATGTTCTTGACGACGCCGGCACGGAGCTGGCCTTGCGTGATATCTTTCATGAGGTTGGCCTTGGCTTCGGCACGTTCTTCTTCGATGAGTTTACGACGCGAAACGACGATGTTGCGGCGTTCTTCGTCGATCTTGAGAATCTTCGCGCTGATTTCCTGATCGATGTATTCGCCGATATCGCCGGGGCGGCGGATGTCGACCTGCGAGGCAGGGAGGAACGCCGGTACGCCGATATCCATAAGCAACCCACCCTTGATTTTGCGGGTAATCTTACCTGTGACGATATCGCCTTCGTTGTTGTTTTCGAGAATTCGCTGCCACCCACGGATGCGGTCGGCTTTGCGTTTGGAAATTTCGATCAGCCCGGTCGTGCTTTCGATTTCTTCGAGGAAGACTTCGATTTCCTGACCCGGTTCGATTTCGTCGGGGCTGGAAAATTCGCTGATGTCAACCATGCCTTCGCTCTTAAGCCCGACTTCCACGACGACGTTGTTTCCGATTACGTCTACAATGCGGCCTTTAAGTACGGCGCCAGCTTGTTGCGGAGCTGCGTCAGAAACAAGGGTATCGAGAGTGTCCTTGTCGTATGTCCCCAGGGCTGCGATGAGTTGATTTTCGATGTCTTCTTCAGATACGTTCAGAGATGCGATTAAGTTGTAGTCTACCATAGTTTTTTTGTTTTACCTGTTTAACTTTCTATAATCCCGGTGTTACTCTACATCCCCGATGGATGCAGCACCGCGATTCACCGCAATTACCCGGTGAATAGGCTGCCCGGAACGCCCGGACAAATCCCACCGAAAAACGGCGAGAAGTTCGACTTTCTAGTTGTAGGCATACCGCCACCGAAAGGCGAACCGGTCATTTTATACGAAAATTTGCCGCAAACAAGGCTTTTTCAAAATTTAATGGCAATAAGATTTTTTAATTAATGTCCTCCGGACGAACTTTATCGCCCCTATTTCAACGCGGGGGCAATAAATACAAATTCCTATACAATAAATTTATTCGGGGCATATCATTTGCGAGGCGGGCAATCCTCACTTGCAGCAGGCCGCGTCAAATGGTAATCTCTCACGGGTATTTCATTATTTTGGTGACTCTGGACGGGAAGAAGCATGATCGACACAAATGACAAGGTGCAGCTGATTGTTGGGCTGGAAATTCACGTAGAGCTGGCGACGAAAACAAAAATGTTCTGCCGCTGCCGCAACAACTTCGGCGACCCGCCAAATACCAACGTTTGTGCGGTTTGCACCTCCATGCCCGGAACGCTGCCCGTTATGAACGCCCTCGCCGTCGACTACTCCATGAAAGTCGGACTCGCCCTGGACTGCAACGTCCCGGACTACACCAAGTGGGATCGCAAAAATTACTACTACCCCGATTTGCCGAAAGGCTACCAGCTCAGCCAATACGACCTTCCGCTATGCGAGCACGGGTGTCTCGAAATTCCCCTCGCCGACGGAACGCAAAAGAAAATTCGCGTCCTGCGTGCCCACCTCGAGGAAGACGCCGGTAAAAACAATCACGAAATCCCCGGAGCTACTGGTGTAGACTTAAACCGTGCCGGCGTGCCGCTGTTGGAAATTGTTTCCGAACCCGACATGAACAGCGTCGAGGAAGTCGCCGGTTACGCGCGGTCGATGCAACGGCTGGTGCGATGGTTAGACGTCAGCAAAGCCAATATGCAGATGGGGCACATGCGGTTTGAACCGAACATCAACCTGCACATTACGCGGGATGGGACAACCTACAAGACCCCGATCGTGGAAGTGAAGAACCTCAACAGTTTCCGTTCGCTGGAAGGGGCGGTTGCTTACGAGTTTAAGCGTCAGTACGAAGAATGGCAGAAAGACCCCGAGGGGTTCTCGCTAAAAAAGCTCGGTAAGCAGAACCGCGGATTTGACGACGCCAAGGGTGTGACCGTTTTTCAACGTGACAAGGAAGATGCCCACGATTATCGTTATCTTCCCGACCCGGATCTACCCGCTGTGATTATAGACGACGCATGGCGCGAGCGGCTTCGCGACGAAATCGGCGAACTACCTTTGGCACGCCGCGCCCGATACATTGAGGAGTACGGCCTGAGCTTCAAAGACGCCGATGCCCTTACCCAGGACGCCGCCACCGGTGATATTCTGGATTCTGCGGTTAAGGCCGGTGCGGATTCCAAGCGATGTGTGAATCTTTTGCTAGGCCGAGGGGCAGCAATCGCCAACGAGCGAGAATGCAGCATTGCCGATATCGGCATCACTACTGAGCAGCTCACCGAGCTTGCGAAAATGCTGGCTGACGGCGACGTAAACGCCACGGCGGCGAATAAGGTATTCGATAAGATGATAGAAACCAGCGGAGCACCTCGCGAAATCGCCGAGGCTGACGGGTTACTCGCCGTTAAAGATACCGGCCAAATCCAGCAGTGGGTTGATGACGCTATCGCGAAAAATCCGCAGGCTGTCGATATCATCAAAGAAGGCGGAAAGAAAAAGGAAAAATCGTTTGGTTTTCTGATGGGCCAGGTAATGCAAGCCTCCCGCGGGGCTGCCCCGCCAGCAGAAGTGCAAAAGCTTCTGCGAGAAAAATTGAGCTAACATATGTATTGAAATTCGAAATCCTAATATCGAAAATCGAAACAAATAAGAAATTCAAATTACTAAAATCCAAAGCAGCCTGTAGGCCGGGTTTTAACCCGGCAATTTAAGAATTGCAGCGCGCCGCCGGGTCAAGACCCGGCCTACGAGCTACCTCGCGATGTAGTATTACAAAAGATTGAAAGAATGATTATGAGAGTTTTATCTGGAATTCAACCGTCGGGACGATTGCACTTGGGAAATTATTACGGTGCCATCCGCCAGTTCCTTCAGCTGCAGGAAGAAGGGGGCGAATGCTTCTACTTCCTCGCCAACTATCATGCCCTGACGACACTTCGTGACGCTGCCCAGCTCGAGGAGCTTTCGCTGCACTTGGCGGCGGGGTACTTGGCATTGGGAGTCGATCCGAACCGCAGCACGTTTTTCCTGCAGTCCGATGTGCCGCAGGTTACCGAGCTGTGCTGGTTCCTCAATACCGTCTGCCCCGTCAGCCTCATGGAAAAAGCGACGTCTTATAAGGATAAGCTCGCCAAGGGATTTTCCGCGAACATGGGGCTGTTCGATTATCCCGTGCTGCAGGCTGCCGATATCATCATTTACGATTCCAATCTCGTGCCGGTGGGGCAGGACCAAAAGCAGCATGTCGAAATGACGCGCGACCTGGCGATCAAGTTCAATATGGCGTGGGATGAGGAAATTCTCGTCGTTCCCGAACCGCGAATCGTCGAAGCCGTCGCCGTCGTTCCAGGAATCGACGGGCAGAAAATGTCCAAGAGCTACAACAACACCATCGAGCTGTTCCAGACTCCCAAGCAGACGAAAAAACAGTGCGGGAAAATCGTGACCGATTCGACCGCGTTGGAAGACCCCAAAGACCCGACGAATTGCAATGTGATCGCTTTGCTGAAGCTGCTGGGGGACGAAGCGGAGCTGGCGGAAATTTCGCAAAAGTATCGCGACGGTGGTTACGGGTACGGCCACGCCAAGAACCGGCTCACCGAGCTGATTAACGAACACTTCGCCGAGGCCCGCGAAAAATACGACAAACTCATCGCTGACCCCGACACCATTCGCGACATTCTCCGCGAAGGCGGAAAAAAAGCACGCCTCGTTGCCGAGGGAACCATGGAGCGTGTGCGGGCGGCGACGGGAATAATCAAGACTTATTGACACTGATCGAATCGACACTGATCGAAAGCACTGCAAATGACGGAGCACAGCAACAATGCCCCCGCGTCGGACTCATCGTATACCGCCCCGGCCGACCACATGACCGCAGCTGCCATCGGTAAAACGTATGAGCATGAATTCGCGGCGTCGGATAATCCCGATAAGTCCGCGGCCCGTTGCGACGATGGGAAAATTACCAGCGAGAAATACGCCTCCGCCGATTCTCAGCACGACAGCGACACCCCGCGAGCCTTGCAGCTGGACTTTCATCACCCGCTCGAAAATTTTCTGGACCGCCGTGTGTTCCGCTGGATTTTGGCTCGGCTGTCCAAAAGCGACCGCAAAGGCACGACCGCTCTTGAACGCATGCTGCGAAGTTTTCGCAATCCCGCTGCTCCGTTTTCGCATCGGTTTCGATATTATCCGTTGCACAAAATCATGCAGCGTGTGATTTCAGCTGAGGCGTGGGATGGTTTTTGCGGGCAGTCGAAACAGTTCGGGGCTACGGTTCGCGGGCTTAACATCGTTGCCAAATCCATCGCGGAGTTCGGGTTAACCGTGCCGCAAAAATTCTCGGCTCCGTTGTTCGTCGTCTGGAACTTTACGAACAAGTGCAACCTCAAGTGCAAGCATTGCTATCAGGACAGCGAGCACGACGTTATCGACAACGAGTTGACGCTCGACGAAAAGTTGCAGCTGGTAGATCAGATGGGCAAAATGCACATGCCGATGATCGCGATTTCCGGCGGTGAACCGACGCTGTCGAAGGATTTATTGCCCGTAATCAAGCGGGCGGCGAGCTACGAGATGCATTTGTCGCTGGCGACGAACGGAACTACGATGACGCTTGAGCGGGCAGCGGAACTTCGCGACGCTGGATTGCGATACGTTGAAATTTCGCTCGATTCGGTTGACCCGGCGCGGCATGATGCGTTTCGCGGTATCAAGGGAATGTGGGAGCAAGCTGTCCGTGGCGCGCGAAATGTCGTTGCCACCGATGGGTTGCGTTTGGGCATTGCGATGTGCGTGCATCAGGGTAATTTTCACGAAGTTCGCGACATGATTCGCTTCGCCGAGGAAGACCTTGGGGCAGGGTGTTTCGCGCATTTTAATTTCATTCCCGTCGGGCGTGGGTTGAAGATGGTCAGCGGTGATATTACTCCGCAGCAGCGTGAGGAGTTACTCGCGATTCTCAACGAGAAGATGCAAGCCCCCGACGGAATCGGAATTATTTCCACGGCCCCGCAGCTGGGTCGCGTTTGCCTCGCCGGTGCGGTGATTGACGGCGGACGCGTTCCGTGCAGCCACGCCGGTGCCGGTAGCGGAACGAAGGCCCGCGTGGTTGCGAAATATCTGGGAGGTTGCGGGGCAGGGCGGTGCTATATCGCGATCGAGCCTGACGGAAACGTTACCCCGTGCGTGTATCTACCGCATCGCGTGATGGGCAATGTCCGCAAAAAACCGCTGCAGCAAATTTTCCGCGACAGTGTGTTTTGGGAAATTCTCAACGACCGCAAGCGGCGGTTGGGGCATTGCGAGGTTTGCAAGTTTGGCGATTATTGCGGGGGCTGCCGCGCCCGTGCCGACGCCTACTTCGGACAACTCCACGCCGGTGATCCGGGTTGCGTTTTCAACAGCAAGCATTGGGACAAACTCGTCGCCGATGGCGTCGCTGTTGTGGATGAATCGCAAACCGCGGAAGATTTGGAAATTTCGCCCCAACGTCACGGCCCGGGATAGGCATAGTCGGCGGCTAGGAAAATTCCATTAGCCCGAAGACTACCAGAATGCTCCCGCCAAGCAGAGGCCCGACGACCAGTGAAAAAAAGTGCAGACTGAGGAATGATCGGTCAACCTGTTTGTCGACCCACTGGCTGGCGTAGAGGGCACCAGTCATCAGCAGTATGGTTCCGATCAAAATTAAAGCGACACCCAGCATTGCGAACTCCTTGATTCGTCGTATGAGGAGTTTATGCAGGTATCGCGGAAATTCCAAGACGTTTTTTGCGGCGTGGGGAAAAATGTTGCGAGCGTGTGGGGCTAGAGTGGTTCTCGAAAGTTCCCTTAAGGGTTCATTGCTTCTTTGAGGAATTCGTCGCTGATGAATCCGTGCACTATCGGCCGAACGACGGTTTCGAGGCAAACGTCAGTGATTTCGTGGCCGTCGCTGACGGTAAAATATATCCGCAACGTATCGCCTCCGCGAGTTTTGACCTGCACGGGTTTTGCCCCGGCGACCAGTTCCCCATCCCATGCGTTGCGAATGGCCGACATAATCGCAGCTGCGCTCGACCCGGTTCCGCACGCCAGCGTTTCTGCCTCGACGCCGAATTCAAACGTCCGCACAGCGATGGAACCCTCTTCGATAATCTGCACGAAGTTTACGTTTACTCCGCGCGGTGCGAAATCTTCGTGGAACCGCAACGCCTTGCCCCATCGTTCCACGTCAACGGCGTCGATATCGTCGACGTATGTGATGAGATGCGGTACGCCGGTGACGGCGAAGTCGCAGATGAACGTTTTGTCGCCAACGGACACTTTCAGGTCGCGGCGTTGATCTTGCGGTGAGGGAATGCAGACGCGGATGTATCCGTCGGGTTCGGTGGTGGCGACGATGACACCGGCTGGTGTGAGAATTTTCAGTTGCCCGTCGGGTTTGGCGAGGCCGGCGTCGATGGCGAATCGTGTGAAGCACCCCGTACCGTTGCCGCAGAGTTCGCATTCGCTACCGTCGGCTTCGAAGAATCGCGCGCCGAGGTCGGCAAATTTTTCGACTTCGGATTTCCCCGCCACAATAACACCGTCGGCCCCGATTCCGTGTCCGCGTGCGCAGAGCGTTTTTGTAAAATGATTCGCTGTGACGGGATCGCCCAGTAGGGCGTCGAGTGCTCCGTCGCGGTTGTCGAGGCAGACGAAATCGTTCCCACTGCCGGAGAGTTTCCAGAATTCTAACTGCTGAATTTTGGGTTGATCGATCATGTTTTGCATTCTAGCATCTTTTACAATCGTTCACATCTTTTTCCTGTTAATCAAATTTTTTATTAAACAATCTCTTTTTGACAGGATCATAGGATTGTCATTGTTTCGCTTCGGGATGCTAGAGCGTCCATACTTTCAATGTCCAATTGCCGAATTTTAATTGTAAATTTAAAATGGGAAATTGAAAATTGTGTCTGCGTTTATCTACGGGTAGTGAATCTTTCGATGGGGTCCTGGTGATAAAACCCCTTGAGCTGGTCGTAAAGTTCGGGGTGTTTTCGCTGTAGCACGCGGGGTTTTTCGAAGAACGTTTCGGTTACTACGGCGAAGAACTCGGCGGGGTTCGTGCCCCCGTAGCTGTCGATGGAGTTGCGGCGGTGATGCTCGATATCGTCGAGCAATTTGGTGTATTCGTTACCCAGCACGCGTGCCCAGGCGACGTACATCGATCGCTTTTCCAAGGCCGGTGCTCCGTCGGTTCCACCGCGTTCGTCGTCTAACTGATGCGCGAATTCGTGAAACACCACGTTGTGCCCGTCGTGAATATCGGCAGTCCCGGCCCGTACATCGTCCCACGATAAAACTACCGGCCCGCGATGCCACGACTCACCGGCCCGCGTCGAAACACCGCCAATCACCAAGCCGTTTGCAGACTGCATCGACTCGGTGCTGTAATGGTGCGGATAAACCAGAATCGTTTTCAGCGAGGGGTAGAATTTCGTGTCGCGATTTAATAGCAGCATGCAGGCCTCGGCGGCGATGGTGAGGCGAATTTCATCCGTAATCTCAAGCCCCGCGCAGCCTTCGATGTTCTTTTCAGCCAGGAACACCAGAATGTCGCCGTGCAGTTCCGCCTGCTCTTCGGGTTTCAGCAGCGAGTAGTACGAAACGTTTTTGTTGAGTATGTCGATCCATTCCTGCGGGAATGGCTGCTGGCGAATCTTTTCGCGGCGTCGTCTTTTGAATCCGAACATCTTTTTATCCTGTTTTTTCAAGTAGTCAGTAATCAGCTATCAGCAAGAGAACCACTGATGGACACAGATTAACACTGATAAAATTTTTAGTGCTAGCTTCTGTAACAAAAAGAAATTTCACCGCGAGAGATCGCAAGGAACTCAAAAGAAAGTAAGTTTATAAAAAACCTATCTTTGTGTTCTATGTGTTCTTTTGCGGTGAATTTTCCTGATTTTTCTTTTTTTACGTTGTTGCCGCAAAACATATTATCAGATCGTTGGAAATTGCAAAGCATTTAATTTGTTGCTATGCTACCGTGTGTGCTTGAATTGAGAAATTGAAAGGATTTGCGATGAACATATTACTGACAGGCGGTGCGGGGTTTATTGGTTCGCATGTGGTGCGGGGGCTGGAGGCTTCCGGGCACAGCTGCGTGGTGTACGACAATCTTTGCAAGGGCCATCGCGCCGCCGTTGAGGGAACCACGCTCATCGAAGCCGACGTCGCCGACAAACCCGCCCTCGTCGATGCGATGCGAACGCATAAAATCGATGCCGTCATTCATCTCGCTGCGTTTATCGAGGCAGGGGAGTCTGTCGTTAAACCCGAAAAGTATTTCCAGAACAACACCATCATCGGGCTGACGTTGCTGGAGGCCATGCGCGAGTGTGGCGTCAAGCGATTGGTCTTTTCGTCGACGGCTGCGGTCTACGGAACCCCGAAGCGAATTCCTATCGAAGAAACCGACCGTCTCGAACCCATCAACCCGTACGGATCGAGCAAGCTGTGCGTGGAGCTGATGCTACAGGGTTACGCGGCGGCCTATGACATGGGCTTCGTGGCACTGCGGTATTTCAACGTCGCCGGGTGTCATCCGTCGGGCGAGATCGGCGAAGATCACAGCCCCGAAACGCACCTGATTCCGCTGATTCTGCAGGTGGCGTTGGGTAAGCGAGACAGCATCAAGATTTTCGGCGACGATTACGACACTCCCGATGGAACATGCGTGCGGGATTATATCCATGTATGCGACCTTGCCGACGCCCATGTGCTGGCAGCTGGTGCAATCGAGCCTGGTTGCGTGAAAGTTTACAATCTTGGCAACGGCAAGGGCTTTAGTGTGCGAGAGGTAATCGAGACCTGCCGCGAAGTAACCGGCCACGCAATCCCCGCCGAGGATTCTCCACGCCGTCCGGGCGATCCGTCGCAGCTGGTAGCCTCCAGCAAAAAAGCTATCGCCGAGCTGAAATGGGCACCGAAATTCCCCGACCTCAAAACCATCGTGCAGCACGCCTGGAATTGGTATCAATCGCATCCGAGTGGATACAAGGATTAAGCTGCTTTCCCTTCTTCCCGCCACCCATCCGCTAACAGCGGGAAGGCGAATTATCAATTTTAATTTGCTCTAAACACAGCCTTGGCCGAAGTCGACTTTGCAGTTGACGCAAGAGGGAGCATATTCAGGCATGTGTTGCCCGCACCCCAGGCACTGATATGCTTCGACGATGCGGCCTCGAATTAATCGAACCGCAAAGAAAGTCAACCCACTACCAACGATGAGCAAAGGAAGGGCGATGTACCAGAGGTCAACGATATGTTCCAAGCCGTCTTCTACCCCGCCAAATGTAAAGCAAACTCCGAACAAAAGAAAAAGTAAGCCCGGGATCAACAGCAGGCTACCGCCGAGTGTTGATCGGCCGCGTCTTTGATGCATTGAAACTTTTGCTAACTTGGGGCCTACTGTGGATATTAGCGTCTTTGCACGCTTTATTGCAGCCTTGTCTATTCCCAGCTCTTTCTGCAGTCTCCCTGCCTTGTTCCAGACGAAAATAAAAAGCAGCACAAGTAACAATCCACCCAAAACAAGAGTGCCGGAGAACAGAATCAATAAAACATTCGCCACTATCAACCCGACAATCAAAATGACCGTATTTCTTCTGGCACTAAGTACAGCTGTTTTCCATTCATCAAATTTTCGAGAATCAACATTGGAAAAATCAGAAGCCACGAGTTCTTTGAATTTCTTCATGTTATTTCACTTCTTTCTTACGTATTGTCCCGGATTGTATCTGGAGGGCCAATCGATAGCGACTTACTTACCTAGCAACTTGCCGTCTTTGATGGATATCGAGCGGGTGACTTGTCCGATGAGGTCTTCGTCGTGGGTGACCATGAGAATTGTCTGTTTATGTTCGCGATTGAATCGCAGCAGAACGTTCATGATCTTTTCGCCGGTTTTGCTGTCGAGGTTTCCTGTCGGCTCGTCGGCGAGCAGGAGTTTTGGATTGTGTATCAAACCGCGGGCGATAGCGACGCGTTGCTGTTCCCCCCCGGAAAGTTCTTTGGGTTTGTGTTTCAGGCGATCACCAAGTCCGAGTTCGTTTAGCAGGTCGGCGGCCTTTTGTTTTTGCTCTTTACGAGATGCAATCCATTTGCCGGTAGAGTTTGCGATCATTGCCGACAGAGTCGTGTTTTCCAGAACCGTCAGTTCCGGGAGCAGGTAATAGAACTGGAAAATAAACCCGATGTCGTTGCATCGAATTTCGTTTTGCCGGCCGCGCGAGAGCCCGCCAAGATCGACGGAGTCGAGGTAAACGCTGCCGCTTGTTGGTTTGTCCAGCAGCCCGAGCAAATGCAGCAGCGTACTTTTACCCGAACCCGAATGCCCGTAGATTCCGACGAACTCGCCTTGTTTAACGTCAAACGAAATCCCACGCAGCACTTCCAGCGACACTTTTCCCATGCGGTACGTCTTATGTAGATCGACAGCAGAGACCACGGCATCGGGGTTTGGTTTCGATGCGGCGGGTTTCGCTGCGCCGTGCGGTTTTTGGTTTTGCTTATTCATATCGCAGTGCCTCCACCGGCTGCATGCGTGCTGCCCGGATGGCCGGTAGCAGCGTGCCGACTAATCCCGTGACGATCGCGCCGATGACGATGTATACCACCGCCGTCCAGTCGACTTCGTTTGGAATGGATTCGAACATGTAGCTGTCTTTGTTCCAAGGGCTGAACCCGAAGGTGTCGCGCGTCCATTTATGAACGGAGTTGATGTTCAGCACGAAGAAGTATCCCC
>DAOVZK010000044.1 GCA_030635145.1 Planctomycetota bacterium
CCGCTTCGCTTCACCCCCGGCTAAATTCTGGTCAGCCCTTTCGGGCTTAAAAAAACTTCTCGGGCTTAAAAAAATTTCTGAAAACAAAAAAACTTGTATAATAGCAGATCAAAATACCTGCCAGAAAAAAAGGTCACTCACCTGGCCACTAAGGTTGAGCGATTTTTGGTTATTTTTGCGTTATCGTGCGGTTATTACGCATAAGCTCGAAAAATGGATTGACTTTTCTTCGCCGATTGCTAGAGTATTGCTTCTCTTGTTGCAAATGCGGCAAGAACCGCGGCCGTGGCGGAATTGGCAGACGCGCAGGCTTCAGGTGCCTGTTTTCTTATGAAAGTGGAGGTTCGAATCCTCTCGGCCGCACTGTCTTGGCGAAAACTCGCCACCTCAGACAGCACCACTTGCGATAAGTCCACAGCATGGCCGCTCAACCCGATGAAGCTTGATTGTCGTGCAAAATCCACAATCCGCGTGGTGATTCTATTGCGCCACGCCGGCCTGTGCGATGATATCCGGTACGCAATGATCCCATCCGAGCGTCATGAGGTGGGCGCCTTGGCACATGTCTTTCATGTCACGGACGAGTTCGCTGCAGATTTCGATGCTGACTTTCTGGCGATCTTCTTTTTCACAGTCGGCCATGCGTTGGATGATTGCGTCGGGCACTTGCACCCCGGGTACTCCGCGGTTCATGTACTTGGCCATGCCGGCGGTTTTCAGCATCACGATACCCAGCAGCACGGGCACTTTGATGTGTTCGATTTTCTTCATGAACTTTTCGAACGAAGCGGCATCGTAGACGGCCTGGGTCTGGACGAATTGTGCACCGGCTTCGACTTTCTTTTCGAGCTTGATAATCTGCGGTTCGATGTCGTCGGCACATGGGGTAACGCAGCAGCCTTTGAAGAATTTCGGCACCCCGTCGAGTTCGTTGGGGTTGCCCTTCATGTCGAAGCCCATGTCGTTTCCGCCTTCCAGACGAGTCATCGCCTGCAGCAGCCCGACCGAATCGAGATCGAACACGCCCTTTGCCTGCGGGTGATCGCCCATTGCCTGATGGTCGCCGGTCAGCGCCAGCACGTTGCGGATCCCCAGTGCGTATGCACCGAGCAGGTCCGACTGCAGGGCAAGGCGATTGCGGTCGCGGCAGACCATTTGGAAGACAGGTTCGATATCGCGGTCGACTAACATATGTGCCACCGGCATCGATCCAAGGCGCATCACAGCTGTCTGGATATCGGTTACGTTTACGGCGGTGACTTTACCCTTGAGGTATTCTTCTGCCTCGTGGAGGCAGGTTGCTACGTTTGTGCCCTTGGCCGGGCCGATCTCGCCGGTTACTACAAAATCGCCAGTCTCAAGTTTGGCCTGAAGGTTACTTACTGATTCACTCATTATTCGTTCTCCTGTTCGCTGGCGACCATTTCGGCGTGTGTTAATCTTCTGACCCCTTTACCGCGATCAGTGCTCCAGTTGCGCGGCGGGCGAAGTTTGCGGAGGTCTTCGAGACGTCCCAAAGATTCCAGCCGCTTGTAAATCACCAACCATGCACAGTCCATGTCTTTGTCGACTTCGCATTTGCCCTTGTCGGTTCCGCCGCACGAACCGTTGATAAGGCTCTTGGAGCAGCGGGCAATCGGGCAAACTCCGCCCGTCCACGCCAGCACGCAGTCTCCGCATCCGTGGCAGTACTCCGCCCAGATACCGTCAGCTGTGTTGGCACCGTAGAAAGTCGTGTTGAGTCCGGGAAGCACGGTAACTTCTGGAAACTGCTCGCTCATGAACCCAACGCCGACACCACATGCCAATGACAGCACGGCGTCGTAGTCGGAAAGTTTTTTGTCTTCGGGAATGTCGGCGAAAAATTCGCGGTCGCATTGGCGTGTGATGCTTGCGAAGTCGGCAGTGAGGTCAAGCCCCTTGCTCTTGGCGGCAAGGTTCAAAAGTCCAGCCAATTCCTCGGCCTGCTTTTCTCCACCGGTCAAACAAACCGTGACACACGAACCGCAACCCAGCACCAGCACCTTGCGGTAACCACTGAGGGTTTCGAGCAGCTCGTCCATTGATTTTCGTTCTGCAACGATCATTATTTTCTCCTATAAGAAGGCATTAGGCACTAAACGCCAGATGTTTTGTTTTCTTCTTTTCCTATTGCCTAGTCCCTATTCACTATTGCCTGTTATTGCATCTTTTATTGCTTCTGCGATCACGCTGCGATCTTTGTCGCCGACTTCCAGCAGCTGTACGCATTCGGGCGACAGTCCGATCTGCGAAATCAGCTCGCGAACCTGCTCGACGTGCTTTTTCGTTCGGTCTGCTACTGTTGGGTAGCGGTCGGCACCTTCGGGGCAGCAGACCACGACTACCTTTTCCGCACCGCACTGCAATGCTTTTAGAATCGCAGCTACGTTCAATCGCGACGTACTCGTTAGGTATACTTCCGCTACGCCGTCAATCGCCTCGACCTCGCCGCGCCACTCGGCGGCTGGCCGACAGAATCCACCGATAAACGCCAACGTCTTTTTGGCAGCCTCTCCTGCAAGGGCAGCTGCGATTTGCGTATCGAGCTTATCTTGCGAGTGGCTGCGTGGGACGATGGCATTTGCGGGGCATTCGGACATGCAAAGCCCGCAGGCCTGGCATTTGTCGGATGAGATTCGGGCAACGTCGGTGACGACGGGGATATCGAACGGGCATACGCGGAGGCAGGTCATGCAGGCGGCGCATTTGTCGACGATAACCTCGACCCCGCCACCGCAGCTCATGCAGCGGCGTGCTTCGACAACCACGTTTGCCATATCCAGCGTGTGTTCAAACTCGGTGAAGCCTTTTTTGCGGACGTCGGCCGCGTCGGTGGGAATTGTTACCCGCTCGACTTTGATGACGGTTTCGGCGACATCGGATGGGATATCGGAAATCAGGTCGCACTTAGCTTCGGTAAGCTCGATCGGTTTACCGGAGATGTACTGATCCAGGGCCGTCGCCGCACGGCGTCCGCTGGCGGTGGCTTCGACGACCGAACCGGGAGGCGTGACGATTTCACCGCACGCAAACACCCCGTCTGCGTTCGTTTCGCAGGTTTCGGGTTTGTAGCTCATGCGTCCTCGCTCGTCGACCTTCAAATCGCTGCCTTCGACGAAGCCCATGTCCGGGCCCTGGCCGATGGCGAAGATTACGGTGTCGCACGGAATTTCGATTACGTCGTTGTCGTCGTATTCGGGCGAGAATCGTCCGTCGGCGTCGAATACTCGCGTAACTTTGCGGGCTTTGACGCCGATGATTTTGTCACCGTCGGTTACGACTTCCAGTGGCCCGCGGCGGTACACGATCTGTACGCCTTCTTCGCGGGCTTCTTCCTGCTCCCATTCCCAGGCGGGCATTTCTTCTTCGTTTTCCAGGCACGATGCCGTTACGGTCTTGGCACCCAAGCGAACAGCCGATCGCGCCGCGTCAATAGCGACGTTTCCACCACCGATGACCAGCACGTTTTCGCCGATCTCGGGGGTCGGCCCGAAGTTAATCGAGTAAAGGAAATCGATCACGCCGTAAACGCCCTTGGCGTCAGATCCGGGTAGCGGCAGCGCGCGAGACTTTGCCAAGCCCGTGGCTACGAGCACAGCTGCGAAACCTTCGTCCTTTAACTGCGCGATGGTCTTGTCCTCCCCGATCTCCACACCCGTAACAACCTCGACGCCGTGTGCACAAATCCAGTCAGTGTCGATTTTTGTTACGTCGAGCGGAAGGCGATAGCGGGGGATCGTAAGGGCGGGCATACCACCGGCGACGGATGCTTTTTCGAAGACAGTGGGTTGGTATCCGAGTTTTGCAAGTTCCAACGCTGCTGACATCCCGGCCGGGCCTGCACCGACGATTGCTACGCGAGCTTTATCCTGCTTTGGGGCTTTGTTTACCGTTGCCCCGACTGCGCCCTGGTACTCGGCGACGAATCGTTTGAGTTCGCGGATGGCGACTTGCTGGTCGACGTCTTGGCGGCGGCAATTTTGCTCGCAGGGGTGGTGGCAGATTCGTCCGCAGACAGCGGCGAACGGGAGGTTCGCACGAATGACGTCAATCGCTCCCAACCAGTCGCCCTCGGCGATGCGTTCTATGTAGCGGCGGACATCGGCGTGTGCGGGGCATGCTTCGCGGCAGGGTGCCCACTCAATTTCTACGATGTCGGCGGAGCTTTTCATCCCAGCCAAGTCCCGTGAGGTTAAATCGGATTTCAACATTTATAAATTCCCTTATAAAGCGGGTGCTAGCAGCTAGTCGTTTATTGTAATTTAGCGTCAAGAATCCTGTTTTTCAAAACACGAAATACAAATGTCGAAATTCTAAACAAATATGAAATTCGAATTTTTAAAATTAAGATTTTGAATATTCGATATTGTTTAGGATTTACGATTTCTTATTTCGAATTTAATACGTGCCTTCTTATTTCAATTTTCCTTCGCGGTGTGCGGTGATGAATTCCATACCGTACATGTCTTCGCCGGTCAGTACTGCAGCTGCGAGTTTGAACGGAACGGATTCCTGATCCATGTCTCCGATAGCCTTGGCGGACATGTGAACGGGGTTGATAATTCCGCTGTCGGCACCGGCCTGGGCGCAAAGGTTTACGAACACCATCGTCAGAAGTTTACGCTGCGGCATACCGAACGAAATATTGCTGAACCCGCCGGTGATATGCACACCGTCGAAGGTTTTGCGGATCGCGGTGACGGCATCGAACAAGCCCTTGCCGTTGTTCGGATCGGTGCTGATGGGGTAAACCAGCGGGTCGATGTGCATACGGTTGCGTTCGATACCCAGCGCGTCGAGCTTGCCGATGATTTCGGTTACATTTGTCATTCTGCCTTCCAATGTGGTGGGCATATCCTCGCGGCCGGTGGCTCCGACGACGACTTCGGCGTTGTACTTCTGGATCAGCTCGACGCTGTCTTCGCGTTCCAGCGAAACACTGTTGAGCATCGGCACACCGATATCTTTTCGGCAGCAGGAAAGACCGGCGTCCAAGATTTCCTTGTTCGACGAGTCAATACTCAGCGGAGTTTCGAATCGCTCAGACAGGAACGTCGCCATCCACTTCATAACATCGATACGAAGGGCGTGGTCGTTGGTGTATTCGTCAACGTTTACGTCGAGGAACGTCGCGGCGTTGTCGATCTGACGCTGGGCGGCGTTGGCGATGTAGTCCATGCCGGTCTGCTGATCGTCGCCGGTGGTGTTAAGAGCATACCATACCGCCAACGCGATATGCTTCAGCGAACCCTGTGCATAACCGGGAGAAAAGTCGGCCCAATTGTCGGGAATGACCATAACGCGATCCTGCCCCTTGAAGTTGAACTTGATGCCCAATGCATCACCGGGAAGCTCGACGGTGTGAATTCCCCCTTTCTTGACGACCAGTGTGCAATGAACGTTTTCTCCAATCGTAACGAAATTCGACATATCCATGACAGCAACTTCCTTTCAGATTTTTATATATTTGGCGTATTTTGTGGTTTATTTTGCTGAATGCAAATCAATCGCATCAAAGCAATTGTCGAACGTGGAGTCTATCTGCAAAGAGTGAAAGCGGTCAAGGTTTTCTTGCCAAACTTTTCAAATAATAGTTCGCCTCGTTGAAGACATGACTTTAGCTTGTCATTGCGAGCGAAGCGAAGCAATCTCGCCGCTAGCAGCGGAGGCAATAATAATTGCTAAGGTCACACCACCCACCCCGCCGGGAGTTTTTTAGCACCAGCGTTGCCGATTGCTGACCCTGCTAGGGATTGCCGCGTCGCTGCGCTCCTCGCAATGACACCGCAAACCGCGGAGGCAATAATCGTCCAAAATTCGGCATACGGATTCTTGTGCCGCCTGAAATCTGCAGGTGAGAGGTAACGGAACGTTTGATCGCGAAAAATCCCGCGAATTTGCCCCCGTAGTGAATAAGTTTCGCATTTTAATTTGTCAGTGTTGACATTAGTGCATTATCTGCTTACTCTGAGGCACTTGCCAATTTCCTATTTAAAATTTACAATTGAAATTTGTAATTGGGAAATTGCCAACTGGGTCTATCCTGTGATCCTGTCAAAAAGAGATTTTTTAATAAAAAATTGGATTAACAGGAGATAAAGCTGTAGGCCGGGTCTTGACCCGGAGCAAAGTAAACTCGAAATAAGAATATCGAAATACTAAACAAATACAAAATCCCAAATCCCAAAATTTGAAACGACTATCAGATGGCAACTCAACGTTTTTGTTTTGGAAATTATAATTTTGAATATTCGATATTGTTTAGGATTTAGAGTTTAGTATTTCGTGTTTTTTCGTCATCGCGCCGGGTCAAGACCCGGCCTACAATTTTTTTGAGAAACCAAATTTCAATTAAGCAGGAGAGTTTTTTATGCCAGCGACAATTATCGAAGGTGCCCCCGTTGCCGAAGCTATGAACAAACAAACCGCAGCAGACGCCAAGAAGCTGTTAGACGCCGGGCGTAAGGTTAAGCTCGTTGCCGTTCAGATTGGGGAGAACCCAGCCTCGAAAATGTACACGAATATGCAGGCAAAGTCCTGCGAGCAAGTCGGTATCGAGTACGATCTTCGTACTTTCCCCGATGACATTTCGCAGGAAGACATCCTCGCCGAGATGGACAAGATCAACAACGACTCCGACGTTACCGGCGTGATTTTGCAGATGCCGCTTCCCGCGCATCTCGACGCGCGAGCGTTGCAGCAGGGCATCAGCGAAGAAAAAGACGTCGAGGGTATGCACCCGGCCAACATGGGTAAGCTGTTTTACGGTGGTGGAATTGTGTCTCCGTGCACGGCGGCGGCAGCTGTTGAGTTGCTGATCGTAGCAGCCGGTGGTAAAGACAAGCTCGCCGGACTGGAAACCGTAGTCGTCGGACATAGCGAAATCGTCGGCAAGCCAGCCGCGATGATTATGATGCAGTCGCTCGATAAGGCACCGACCGTCACGGTCTGCCATGTCGCCACGAAAGATCTTGCCTTCCACACCAAGCGTGCCGACGCCGTTATCGTCGCCACCGGCGTATCGCAGGTAAAATGGCGCCGATACAACGCCGCAAAGAAAAAAGGCGAAGACGTAAAGGTTCCCGATCTGTCGCCGTTGATTTCCGCGGACATGCTTAAGGAAGGCGCCATCGTTATCGACGTCGCGATTAACCGAATTCCCAAGGGCTTCGACGAAAACGGAAATCCGCTGAAGAACGACAAGGGCAAAAACGCAATGAAAACCGTTGGCGATGTCGACTTCGACGCAGCTGTCGAAAAAGTCGCAGCTATCACTCCCGTACCCGGCGGAGTCGGATCGGTAACCGTGGCGACGCTGCTGAAAAATACCGTCGAATGTGCGAAGGCGTTGAACTAGGCATTAGGTGATAGGGACTAGGCAATAGGGAAAACTAAGAGGCGATGGGCCTACTAATCCCTAGTGCCTGGTTCCTAGGCCCTGGAATTTAGCATGCAATGGATTTGGAACATCCTGTGGGAAACCCTGAGTAGTTACTGGGCGGTGCTCGGTGAGATGAGCCCATACTTGCTGTTTGGATTTCTGGTGGCTGGCGTTTTGTCGGTGCTGATTTCCGCGGAGTTCATCGAGCGGCACTTGGGCGGGCATGGGCTTGGATCCGTAATCAAGGCGTCTGCCTTCGGTGTTCCGCTTCCGCTATGCTCGTGTAGTGTAATTCCGGTCGGCACATCGCTGTATCGCCACGGGGCCAGCAAAGGTTCGACGACTGCGTTTTTGATTTCCACTCCGCAGACGGGCGTCGACAGCATCATGGCGACTTTCAGCCTCCTCGGACTAACCTTCGCCATCTATCGGCCGATAGTCGCACTGATCGGTGGGGTGCTCGGTGGAGTTTTCGTCAACGCCACCCGCCCAAAAACGTCTGCCGAAAATACGCCCGACGCTCAGGACGAAAAATGCACACATTCCTGCTGCAGCGGGGGAGAGAAGCAACACGGCCTCGTGTACCGCATTTTGAACTACGGGTTCATCACGCTCCCACGCGACTTAGGCATGGCCCTGCTGGTAGGCATTACCATCGGTGCAATGCTGGGCGTGTTCGTGTCGAAAGATTTTTCCGTGCAGAACTACGTATCATCTACGCCGCTGCAAATTCTGCTGCTGATGCTGCTCGGCGTGCCGGTTTACATTTGTGCAACGGCATCGATTCCGGTGGCGGCGGGTTTGATTTTGGCGGGTGTTTCACCGGGTGCTGCGTTTGCATTGCTCGTGACGGGCCCAGCCACTAACGTCGCCACGCTGTCGGCGGTGTGGAAAGTTCTCGGGAAACGAACCTGCGTAATCTATTTGGCAACGATGCTGGTGACTGCCTTTGTCGGGGGCCTGATTCTCGATTTGTTTCTCACAAACGAGGCTGTCCGTGAGCACATGCACAGCTCGTGGGTTCCCGAATGGGTGAAAATTGTTTCGGCGATTCTGCTGATCGGTGTTATCTTATTGGCACTGGTTACGAGAAAACGAAACTCGGATAAAAAACACGAGACATGCGAAGATTGATTTTCACCCGATGACAGCAACTGCACCCAATCCCAAATATCCTCCGTTTAAGATCGGCGACATCGAAATCGATTTCCCCGTCGTTCTTGCCCCGTTGGCCGGTTACTCGGATCTGGCGTATCGGCGAGTTTCGCGAACGCTGGGTGCACCGTACTGCACGACAGAGATGATGTTGGATCGGTGCGTGGCGATAAGCTCCAGGCAGCATATAACGTTGGTGGCGATGGGCGAGAATGATGCACCTCTTGCCGCGCAGCTGGTGGGGAATGATCCTGAAACGATGGCCGAGGCCGCGAAGTTGATCTGCCAAAAGGGGTTTGATGTCGTCGATCTGAACTTCGCGTGCCCCGTAAACAAAGCATTAAAACGTCGGCGCGGTGGATGGTTGATGCGCGAACCGCGAACGGTTGTCGAAATCGTCCGCGCGGTTATCGCCGCCGCCGACCGCCCCGTGACACTAAAGGTTCGCCAGAAAGATCGCACCAGCGACGACAACAGCAACTTCTGGCACCTGGCCGAGGGCGCATACAACGCCGGTGCCAAAGCCATCACCGTTCATGGGCGCAGCGTAGAACAAAAGTATACAGGCGAGGCAGACTGGGATTTTATTCGCGAGGTCAAGCAGCGATTCCCGGACTGGACGGTCATCGGATCGGGCGATGTGCTGAGTCCCCCCGACGCGCTGCGAATGATAGACGAAACCGGCGTAGATGCCGTCGCCGTTGCACGCGGAGTGCTCGGAAATCCGTGGTTTTTTTTGCAGGCGCGGGCGTTGGCGGCAGGGCAGCAGCCACCGGTTCCCGATCTCGCAGAGCAGCGACGCGTAATGACCGTACACTTTGCTGAGGCACAACAACTTTACGGGCAAAAAGCACCGTCCATCATGCGAAAGTTCGGAATCAAGTACGCCCGTATGCATCCGCATCCCAAACGCGTGCGAGTGGCGTTCGTGGACGTCAAAACCCCCGAAGACTGGTTCGCTGTCCTCGACGAATACTACCCACAACTTGCGTAAACTCGAAATGCGAATATCTAAATCCCAAAAAAACGCAAAAGATTCGGCATTTGGCGGTGGTGAATCTTATACTTTTTCAAGACGCACCGTAGCTCAGATGCAGAGCTGAGTCGCGTTTTGCGTTGTGAGGTGCGCTTTGAGCTCTCAACGTGGTGCGGGGTGTAGCGAAACTATTGGGTCGGTGCCGCGCCCCCGCGCCAACTTTTTTGCGCCATGGATGGCTTGGCTGTTTGCTTTGCCTAAAATTTTTCGCCGCGAGTATTGCCTTGCTCCCAGCTTTGTCTTCTACGTTCGATTGCTTCGCATGTGGGCAAATCCGGGGGGAATTTCGGCCAATATCTCTGGATTTTCTACTGTCCTTGCCGGAAAATTGCCTGTTTCGGCGACTTGGCGAAAAAAAAATCTCTTCCGCGAGCGTTTTCAACCCCTTTAACTGCAAGCGATAAGCCGAATTTCGCATATAAATTAGTTAAAGTTTACTATTTTTTAGGTTTTTATGATTATTCGGCGTAAAATTAGTTGTACCCCAAGCTGGTGGAAGCAGGAGGCTTCAATTACGCGGGATTTTGAGAACCGCTCATGTACTCAGGGATGATTTACCGATTAGAACCAGGTGTGAATTCCGACTGCCCGACGGTTGTCGGATATAGACGCTAATGCAAATACTGTAATTTTGGATAAATCACAACCTTACCCTTCACCAGCATCCTGCTTGTTGTAGCTGCGATAGGGAGAACGGAAAAATATGTCCACAAGTCGCGCCACTGAATCAGAATTGTCTTCGGACAGGTTCTCGCCCAATCATGGCGGGCCGTGCCTCGCTCGCGTGTGCATAGTTGGTGGCGGGCAGATAATGCGAAGCGGAATCGCCGCCTTGCTCGAGCAACGCCGATGCGCTGCCGATTCTGAATATCAGTATGGTGACGAGGAGGCCTTCGAGAAGTCGCTTGGTGAACTTGCATATAGCGAGTTGCCGTACGATTTGATTGTGCTGGTTTTAGCTGGGGGCCCGTTCGCGGTAATTCATCGCATTAGTGAAATTTTGGGTGCTAGTCATCACGAGCTTCCGATTGTTGTGCTTTCGGAGAAGGTTAATCGCGGGGAGGTTTACGCGGCGTTGCGTATTGGTGCTAAGGCGTATCTGCAGCTCGATGCCGAACCAGACGAACTCGCTCAGGCGGTGGTGTCGGCTGCCAATGATAAGGTGTATCTGCCCCCGGACGTTACGGAGTTGCTCGTCAATGACGTGTCGTCTGCGTATGAGACGCGCCGTTCGCAACGGCCTTTAAGTACGGAGCTGAGCGTTCGAGAGATAGAGATCGTTCAGCTGCTGTGCGAAGGTTTGAGCAGCAAGGGGATTGCGAAAAAATTGCATCTCAGCCCAAAGACCATAGAAAATCACCGTTACAACGTCTATCGAAAATGCAGCGTCGACAATGTCGCCGGGTTAATGCGGTATGCGATCCAAAATGGAATTGTCATGCTTTGATGGGAGTGCAACACAGTGCTTTTAAACCCTGCGGGCATTGATCTGACAGCCATAATTCATCTAAAATGTTTGGGGCGACTTACAGGAGCCTACCGCAAAAAAAACGGAAATAATCATTTCTAACAATTCCTCGCACTGTTACCATCTTGGTCTCATTGATTTATTGGGTTCCTACTATTGGGAGAGTAGAATGATTTTTGCCAGCAAGCAGAAGAAGATTGAGGCGTTATTCGAGAAGTACTGTGACACTATCGCCCAGTGCCTGAAAATATTTGAAAAGAGCTATCGCACCCATTGCGAAAATGGCGACATCGAAACCACCCGCGCAAACTATGCCAACCTCCACCGCTCCGAAAGCCTTGCCGACGACATCATCGAGGAAATTGAGGTGATGATGTTCAGCAAGTCGCTGTTTCCCGAATCTCGCAGCGATATCCTCAAGCTCGTCGAGTTGATGGATAAAGTTCCCAACGCAGCTGAGCAGGCTGTCCTTCAACTGGTGAGCCATCGCATTTTGATCCCCACCGAATACGCCACAGAAATTCTCCGGCTGGTTGAGGTTTCGCATCGTTGCGTCATCGCAATGCTCGGATCGGCTCGCAAGCTTTTCACTGACTACACCAACGCCACCGTCGCGATTGGCAAGGTAGATGAGTTGGAAACCGAGGCTGACGGAATCGAAGGTGGCATCGTCGAGCGGATATTCTTGAGCGACATGGACGGATTCGAAAAAATCATCTTGCGTGATTTGATTCGCACCCTTGGCGGGATTTGTGACCGCGCGGAAAACGCGGCTGACCACATCCTCATCATGGTCGCGAAAAGGAAAGTCTAAATCATGCCGCCGATTCCATTACCATTGACCGGCGGGTTGTATCTCGGGTGGGCGCTTGGTGCCAACGACGCGTCGAATGTTTTCGGCACAGCTGTGGCGTCGCGGATAATTTCGTTCCGCACGGCCTGCGTGTTGTGTGCTGTTGCGATTTTCGTCGGGGCTGTACTGCAAGGCGGGGCCGGGATCAAAACCCTCAGCGGACTGACCGCCCAAACGCACGCCACGCTTTTGGTTGTAACGATTTCCGCAGCCATCACCATAACGCTGTTGACGTTTATGAAACTTCCGATCAGCACGTCGCAGGCGATTGTCGGGGCGATTACGGGGATCGGCTTGGCCATGGACGACATGCGGTGGGGCGGATTGGTGAAGGTCGTGATTTGCTGGGTGGCCACGCCGATCGGCGCGATGCTGATATCGATTGTGCTGTACAAACTGTGCGACTTTATTCTGCGCCGCGTGCCGATGAGTATGCTCACTCGCGACAAACTTTTGTGGGGGGGGCTGATTATCGTTGGGATTTACGGATCGTATGCGCTTGGTGCGAACAACGTTGCCAACGCGACGGGAATTTTTTCGGGCCAGCTACCGGGTGTCAGCGACCAATGGCTGGCGGTGCTGGGCGGAGCCGCCATCGCGTCGGGAGTTTTGACGTATAGCAAACGAGTGATGATGGCAGTGGGCAAGGGCGTTATGCAGCCGGACGCGTTCACGGCCTTCGTGGCGGTTTCATCGATGGCTGTGACGGTTCACATTTTCGCGATGATCGGCGTGCCGGTCAGTACGTCGCAGGGAATCATCGGCGCAATAATCGGGATCGGACTTTTTCGCGGGGTGCATGTGCTGAAATTTCGCGTGCTGCGGAACATCGCCTTCGGATGGTTAATGACCCCAGCTATCGCCCTGATCCTTTCCGCCGCCGGATTCGCCATCTTCTGCCGGGGATAGTTTTCAGATTTCAGTTATCAGCAAGAGATATCCCTCGTGTCATCCTCGACCCCTTTTGCCTTCGCCGCGGGCGACGAGGATCCATGTTTTTTAATATTTCCCTGTGGCCTGTACCCCATATCATTCCATAATACCCTTGCTCAACACCCGTGGCGCAAGTATAGTTGTCTACGAATATCAAGGGAGATTTTATGGCCGACGCGGTTAAACAATACATTCGTGATCTGCAAAGGGAATACGGCACCGACAACGCTACCGAGCACAGTTATCGCCCCGCACTCCAGACTCTCATTGAATCCATGGAAAAGGGCATCGCCGCCACTAACGAACCAAAACGCATCAAATGCGGTGCGCCGGATTTTATCGTTAATAGAAAAAACGTCCCCATCGGTTGTATTGAGTGTAAAGATATCGGCGTATCGCTTAACAAGACGGAAAAAACCGAGCAGCTTAAGCGTTACTTAGGCAGCTTGGACAATCTTATTCTCACCGATTATATGGAGTTTCGCTATTACCGCGACGGCGAGCAGCAAATGCAGGTAACGCTTGCCAAGATAGATGCCAAAGGCAAGATCAAATTCATGCAGGGCGCTGACGATCAGTTGCAAATGCTTTTCGGTACGTTTCTCTCTGCCGACGTCCAGTCCATCAATACCCCCAAAGACCTCGCCAAGAGAATGGCCCTTATCGCACAGACTATCCGCGACGCCATCAAGAAAGCCTTTGAGCTTGAGGACGAGGCCGGCACGCTTCATGGGGAATTGCAGGCGTTTAAGGAAACGCTCTTACCCGGCATTACGATTCCGGAATTCGCAGATATGTACGCCCAGACCGTCTGCTACGGTATGTTTTCCGCTCGCGTAAACGTTCCTGACAACGAAGCTGCGAACTTCACCCGCCAACATGCCGCGTATGACCTGCCCAAGACAAATCCGTTCCTGCGGGAAATGTTCGAATACATCGCCGGAACGAAATTAGATGACAGCATCGTTTGGGCTGTCGATTGGCTGGCCGAGCTTCTCCGCAAGTGTAACATGTATGAAATTCTCCGTGATTTCGGAAAGTCTACGAAGCAGGAAGACCCCGTCGTTCACTTTTACGAAACGTTCCTTGCGGCATACGATCAAAAAATGCGTGAGGCACGCGGTGTTTACTACACTCCCGAGCCGGTTGTGGGATATATCGTGCGAAGTATCGACCATATCCTCAAAACAGATTTCGACTGTGAAAAAGGCCTTGCCGACAACAGCAAAATTAAAATCGACGTTCCCGATTCATCCAAATCCAGCGGCAAGAGCAAGAAAGATGTCCATCGAGTGCAGATTCTCGACCCCGCCACCGGAACGGGCACGTTTTTGCATAATGTCATCGCCCATATTTACGAATCCATGGCTGGGAATCAAGGCCTCTGGGGCGGGGAGCGAGGTTACGTTGCGCAGCATCTTTTACCGAGACTTTTCGGATTTGAACTGATGATGGCCCCCTATGCCGTAGCCCATATGAAACTGGGCCTGCAACTAACGCAAACCGGATACGATTTCCCTAACAACGAACGCCTTCGCGTTTACCTTACAAATACACTGGAAGAGGCAGAAATCCGCCTGGAACCTCTGCTTGCCATGGCCCACGGTATCGCACGCGAGGCCAACGCCGCCAGCGAAGTTAAAACGCAATGCCCCGTTATGGTCGTTCTCGGAAATCCGCCGTATTCGGGCGTCTCTGCCAACATGAACGAATGGTCTGACAAGTTGCTGAAGAATAAACTTCCCAATCCCAATGGTGCTCCAAGTTACTACAAAGTAGATGGGAAACCACTGGGTGAAAGGAAGGTATGGCTGCAGGATGATTATGTAAAATTTATCCGTTTCGGACAACACCGTATAGAACAAACGGGGTACGGTGTGCTGGGATTTATTACAAACCACGGTTATCTAGATAATCCCACATTCCGCGGTATGCGTCAGAGCCTGATGCACACATTCGACGATATCTATATTCTCGACCTTCACGGAAACGCCAAGAAAAAAGAAACATCACCCGATGGTTCGCAGGATCAAAACGTCTTTGATATTATGCAAGGCGTTTCCATCGGTATCTTTGTTAAAAAGCCCGGCTCGAAGAAGAAATTCGCCACCGTCAAACACGCCGACTGCTACGGTAAAAGAAAACCAAAATACGACTGGTTAAATAACACTGATATCAAGACCACGAAGTGGACAAAGGTCGTACCCAATTCTCCATTCTACTTTTTTGTCCCTAAAGATGAAAAATCTCGAAAAGAATACGAAGATGGTTTTCTCATTACGGAAATCATGAAAGAAAATGTTACGGGAATAGTGACAGCAAGGGATAAATTCGTCATAGATATTGATAAAAATAAACTACTCCAAAGAATTACTGATTTGCATGACACAAAACTCGGAGATTCTGAAATTCGTGAAAAGTATTTTTCCGGTAAGGGTGCTTCAAAATATCCACCCGGTGATTCGCGAGGCTGGAAACTCCCGGAGGCCCGTAACAAAATACGCAATGATGAAGATTGGGAAAAACAAATTCAAAAGCTCTTATATCGTCCTTTTGATATTAGAAAGGTTTACTATACCGCATGGATGGTCGATTGGGGTCGTGAAAAGCTTATGCGACACATGCTGGACGGGGAAAATCTTGGGCTGATAATGACGCGCCAAACTCGCGACAAATGGGATGTTCTTGCTAGCAATTGTATTTGTGGGCATAAATCATGCTCCGCATACGATATCAACTCTCTTTTCCCTCTCTACCTTTACCCATCATCTGAGGAGGGATTGTTTGCAGCGGATAAGGGTGATGGCCCCGGTGGTCGTCGGCCTAACTTGTCGGAGGAGTTTGTTGAAGAGTTCAGCGGCAAGCTGGGATTGAAATTTGTTTCCGACGGGGTTGGTGATCTGAAGAAAACCTTCGGCCCTGAGGATGTTTTTCATTACATCTACGCGGTATTCCACAGTCCTACATATCGCAGCAGATACGCGGAGTTTTTGAAGATAGATTTCCCCCGCCTGCCCCTAACGGGCGACAAGAAACTCTTCTCGGCCCTGTGCAAACTTGGTAAAGAGCTTGTCGGTTTGCACCTTATGGAAAACATTCCCGCCCCGGATGCGAAGTATCCAGAATCAGGAGATAACGAAGTAGACAAACCGCATTATGTTCCCCCAACGCAGGGCGAGAAAAACGGCGGGCGGGTCTATATCAACAAAACGCAGTATTTCGCAAACATTCCGGAAGATGTCTGGGATTTCCACGTCGGGGGGTATCAGGTTTGTGCGAAATGGTTGAAAGACCGCAAAAACCGCACGCTGTCATTCGACGAAATCGAACATTACAGCAAAACAACCGAAGCCCTGAAACAAACCATCCGCCTGATGACCGAGATCGACAAAACCATCCCCGCTTGGCCGATAAAGTAAACAGCAATTAAGAAAAAAAATCTGGATCCCCGCTTTCGCGAGGATGACAACTATAGAAGAAACCATCTGGATCCCCGCCCCTAACAGGGGAGGTAATAAAAAACGCGAGGATGACAATTGATAATCGGAAATGGGGAATTGTCCACTGTCACGGCATGATAGCCGCCGAAAAAGACGAATTCCGGAAAATTCTTGCAAATTGCGACTTTTTCCCTTGCGTAAATACCGGAGGTTGGCGATATAATTAATGGCTCGTCGTTTGTGAAATTATTCACAAATGAGCTGAGATTTAACATCTCTGTGTAAAGTAAAAACATGGAAACGGTTTCGGTTAGTCTTTGGTTTTAAATTGGATTTTATCCGGAAGCAATCGAGGTAATTGCATGAGTGAAACACTCGAATCAGCGGTCAAGGCAGTTTGTAGCGAATGCGGAAACGACCGTGAAAGAATGATGGATATCGTAAGGGCGATTCAGGGAAAGTTTGGTTGCGTCAGCTCCGAGGCGATGGACATGATCGCCAAGCAGCTCGCGACCCATCGTGTGGAAGTGGAGAGCGTAGTTTCGTTTTACTCCTTCCTTTCCGATCGGCCTAAGGGAAAAGTCGTCATCCGCCTCTGTGATGACATCATCGACGAAATGGCAGGTTCCGCCGACGTCGCCAACGCCTTCGCCACAGAACTTGGTATTGGGATTGGTGAAACTACCGCAGACGGTAAGATCACCCTCGAGCACACACCATGCATCGGGATGTGCGACCAGGTTCCAGCTGCGATGGTCAACGACGTTGTCGTGACGAACCTTACCCCCGCCAAGGTCAAGGATATCGTCGCGAAACTCAAGGCCGACGTCGATGCCGACCTCGTTGACGCGCCCGGTGATGGGAACAACGCCAACGATCTCGTTAAGGCGATGGTGCAGAACAACATTCAGCAGAGCGGTGACGTTATCTTTGCCGGCATGGAACCAGGAGCCGCCATCAAAAAGGCTCTGGAGATGGCCCCCAAAGATGTCATCGCCGAGGTTACAAAGTCCAAGCTGCGAGGCCGAGGCGGGGCAGGGTTCCCGACGGGGCTTAAGTGGAAATTTACCAGCGATGCCCCGGGTGCTGAGAAGTTCGTACTCTGCAACGCCGACGAAGGCGAACCGGGCACGTTTAAGGATCGCGTAATTCTCACCGAGCAGCCCGACATGATGTTTGAAGGTATGACCGTCGCCGGTTACGCCATCGACGCCAGCACTGGTGTTGTTTATCTGCGTGCCGAGTACGCATACCTGCGAGAATATCTCGAAAGCGTACTGGCTCGTCGTCGCAGCGACGGTTTGCTGGGCAAGAGCGTCTGCGGTAAAGACGGATTCGATTTTGACATCCGCATCCAGATGGGTGCCGGTGCTTACATTTGCGGTGAGGAAACCGCACTTATCAGTTCGTGCGAAGGGCTTCGCGGTGATCCGAAAAACCGTCCCCCATTCCCGGCACAGGAAGGTTATAAGGCCGGGCCTACGACGGTCAACAATGTCGAAACTTTCTGCTGCTGTGCACGCGTCATGGAAAAAGGTGCTGACTGGTTCGCCGGTATCGGTGACGGACAGTCGGTCGGCACGAAGTTGTTGAGTATTTCCGGTGACTGCGGCAAGCCCGGCATTTATGAGGTTCCGTTCGGGATTACCGTAGACGAAATGCTCAAAATGTGTGGCGCAAAGGATACTGCTGCCGTTCAGGTCGGCGGTGCCAGCGGCCAGATGATCGGCAAGAACGATTTCGGCCGAAAGATATGCTACGACGATCTTGCCACCGGCGGATCGATTATGATATTCAATTCCAAACGCGACTTGCTTAAAGTTGCCGAAAAGTTCATGGAATTCTTCGTCGACGAAAGCTGCGGTTACTGCACACCTTGCCGCGCCGGTAACGTGCTGCTGCTAAACGCCCTCAAGACGATTCTCGCCGGTAAAGGCGAGGCGAGCGATTTGGAATATATCGAGACGCTCGGGAATACGGTTATCAAGGCGTCGCGTTGCGGGTTGGGGCAGACTTCCCCGAATCCAATTTTGACGACGCTGAAGAATTTCCGCCCAGCCTACGAAGCCCTGCTCGTTGCACCGTCGAAAGATGGTTATCAAGTCAGCTTCGATATTAAAGCTGCCGTCGGCGACGCTGCCGCCATCGCAGGCCGCGACTCGGTGCACGCTTATTGATTAAGTAAAATTTGTGACGCAGGTGTCAGGCTTGCGAAACTTTTCAAACGCCGGTTCGCCGGTTTGGATAAAAAGTAAAGGCAAACGATTATGAGTGACACAATTACTCTGACAATTGACGGAGTTGAAATTCAGGGCAAACCTGGGCAGACGATCATGGAAGCCGCCGACGCCGCGGGGATTTATATTCCGCGACTTTGTGCGATGGACGGACTTGTTCCGCACGGTAGCTGCCGCGTATGCACGGTTATGGTTAACGGCCGACCGCAGTCCGCCTGCACCCAACCAATAGCACCCGGCATTGTCGTCGACAACGAAACCGACGAAATCAACGCCATCCGCCGCGACATCGTCGACATGCTGTTCGTAGAAGGTAACCACTTCTGCATGTTCTGCGAAAAAAGTGGCAACTGCGAGCTGCAGGCTGTGGCGTATCGGCTCGGCATTGCCGCCCCGCGGTTCCCGTTCCAATTCCCGGATTGCGGCATCGACGCTTCGCATCCCGACATCTTCATCGACCGCGACCGCTGCATTCTTTGTGGCCGCTGCGTGCGGGCATCGCAAGACCTCGACGGTAAAGACGTTTTCGGATTCGTTGGCCGCGGTTCTGAAAAGCGCATCGCCGTCAACTCCGACGCAAAACTCAAAGATACAAACATCGACGTCACCGACAAAGCTGTCGAGGCATGCCCGGTTGGGGCACTGCTGAAAAAACGCGTCGGATTCGCCGTGCCCATCGGGCAGCGAAAGTATGATCACAAACCGATCGGTTCGGATATCGAGCAAAATAAAGGTAGCCTCTAGTATAGACAATTTGTTAAACCGCCTCCCGCGATAATCGGTAAACACCAGACGCCAAGGCGGCATGCATAGTAAAAATCTAATTTTTGTGAGGTTACTAAAAGTAACAGAGGAATAAACACCATGGGAAAACCTAAACTTGCTACAACGTCACTTTGCGGATGCTTCGGGTGTCATATGTCTGTTTTGGATATTGACGACCGCATCCTCAAGCTCATAGAACTGGTCGACTTCGACAAGTCGCCCATCGACGACATCAAGGAATTCACAGGCCCGGTAGATATCGGGCTTATCGAAGGCGGATGCTGCAACGAAGAAAACGTTCACGTGCTGAAGGATTTCCGCAAGAACTGCAAAATTCTGATCTCAGTCGGCGACTGTGCCATTGACGGTGGAATTCCGGCGTTGCGTAACAACATCCCGCTGAAGGAATGCTTCGATGAGGCATACAGCACCGACAATCGCCTCGGCCCGGCGGTTCTGAATCCGTCCGGTAAGGTGCCGAACGACCCCGAGCTTCCGTTGCTGCTGGACAGGGTTTACCCCTGCAGCGAAATTGTAAAAATCGACTACCACCTTCCCGGTTGCCCGCCCCCGGCTGACACCATTTGGGAAGCAATGGTCGCGCTGCTGACGGATAAACCCGTCGCGCTGCCGTACGAACTGATTAAATACGACTGATCCGGCCGGTAATGTCGGTGATGGATATTAGCGAAAGTTTGACTAAAAGATTATTAAAAAATTTTGAGTCCCTTGCGTTTGATTCATAAAAAAACGCTGATGGAGAACACGATGGTAAGTGCAAGTCAGAAAAGAATAGTTATTGAACCTGTAACACGCGTTGAAGGTCATGGCAAGGTTACGATTTTGCTCGACGACGACAACAAGGTAACCCAGGCGCGGTTGCACATTGTTGAGTTTCGTGGTTTTGAGCGATTCGTTCAGGGTCGCCCGTTCTGGGAAGTTCCTGTTCTCGTTCAGCGGCTGTGCGGAATTTGCCCGGTCAGCCACCACCTCGCAGCTGCCAAGGCGATGGACGTTATCGTCGGTGCCGACCAGCTTACACCGACTGCCGAGAAGATGCGTCGCCTCATGCACTACGGGCAGACCTTCCAGTCGCACGCGTTGCACTGTTTTCATCTGTGCAGCCCCGACCTGCTGTTCGGTTTCGATGCCGACGTTGCCATCCGTAACGTCATCGGCGTAGCTGCCAAGTTCCCCGACCTCGCCGTTCAGGGTGTGATGATGCGCAAGTTCGGGCAGGAAATCATCAAAGCCACCGCCGGTAAAAAGATTCACGGTACGGGCGCGATCCCCGGTGGCATCAACAAAAATCTCACTATCGAAGAACGTGACGG